>JAZSAX010000089.1:0-15562 GCA_045602065.1 Clostridia bacterium | reverse complement strand
TAAGACTAATTGGTTGATAGGTTGGAGGTGTAAGTGTAGCGATACATTAAGCTGACCAATACTAATAAATCGAGGGCTTAACTATAATTTTTTTAAAAGAATCCTAATAAATATTTCATCTATGTATTTTTGAGTGTGCTTTATGTATAAATTTTAAAAAATTGTAAAAAATATAAATAAAGGTATTGCAATTTTTCAAAGTCTATAGTATAATAACATTCGTAATAAACAGATATTAATTTTCTAGTGACGATTACATTGAGGAAATACCTGTTCCCATACCGAACACAGAAGTCAAGCTCAAATGTGCCAAAAATACTTGCGGGTTACCCTGCTGGGAAAATAGGTTGTTGCTAGATTTTATATATTCCCCGTTAGCTCAGTCGGTAGAGCGCCCGGCTGTAAAGCAGGTCGTAAGACTAAAGAGTTAGCAGCTCTATAAGGAAACTTATAGATGATAAGGTGGCTAAGTCGGTGAAGTTCGTAAGTAGAAATACACGATAATACCGAGCAAGGCGAAAGCTATGTGTAGAGACTTTACACCACCTGCCTAAGTCGAAAGATATGGCAAAGATAAAGTCCAGACTACAAATTATAATTTTATAATGCTTATGAAAGTAAGTGTAGTGCAGTAACCGGTAGGTCGTTGGTTCAAGTCCAACACGGGGAGCCATAAATAGCAGATAAGAAATTATCTGTTATTTTTTTTATTTCAAATTTCCCCAATGATTGGACTACAGAAAGTAAAAATAAAAAGAGAAAGTATGGGTAGAAAAATATGAAAAGAAAAAAAGCAAAAATTGAATATTTTAGAGATTTTGGAGATTTATCTAATGATAGTGTTGTAACAGATTTTTATAAAAAGAGATATAAAAAGCAACAAAAACGAAATTCTATTGCTAAAGGTAAGAAAGTTATGTGTAGGATGGCTACAGAAGAAGAAATGAAAAAATATAATATAAGAAAAAATTAAAAAAATTCACATTATGTTCGCTAGTATTTCTATTAAATACGTTGTATAATGTATGCTAAAGGATGTGGGAACAATGATAAAAATGTGTGAAATTTGTAATGAGCAATTTGATGCCAATAATAAATCAAGAATATATTGTTATAAATGTAGTGGAGAGTCAACAAGATTAGATAATGAAACAAGAAAACATCAAAAAACCATTTTACGAAGAAGTATGAAAATACAAGCAATAAAATTACTGGGTGGAAAATGTTCTGTTTGTGGATATGATAGATGTCTTGACGCATTAGAATTTCATCATGAAAACCCACAAGAAAAGGAATTTAAACTGGGTTCAGGAAATACTATGTCATGGAAAGAATATAAATCGGAAGCTTTAAAGTGTAAATTAGTATGTTCTAATTGTCATAAAGAGATACATAGTGAATTAGGATATATATACTAAACTTAGAGTAGTTCTTTCCTGGGGAACGTTTACATTTAATATAAGTGGTGCTATAATAAAAATATATGAGGTGAGAATATTGGGGAAATTAGGAGACTTTTTTAAAAGAATAAAAGAAACACAGAAGCCTACTACATCAATTGATAAAAATAAACCTAGTCAAGAAATTCAAATAGAAATTGAAGGTGATGTAGGTTTATTTAAAGATGAAAAAGAAAAAATAATTGAAGGAGCAAAACAATTATTAGAGATAGAAAGAGCAGAAAATATGGAAGATGCCATAATAACTGCAGCTGTTATGTTTAGAGGATTAAAATTTAAAGAAATCAAAAGGACTGAAGATGGCAGAATTGTAGTAGTCTTAAGAGAAAACGCTCAAGGGAGAGGTAATATATCTAAAGAAACCGATCAAATAGAGATATAATTTAGCAGATAATATAAATTATCTGCTATTTTTTTATTTACGTACTAGTTTTTATTCAAAAAGTAGTATATAATAACCGCAGAGGAGGCAATCTATGAAAATATTAAAAAATGAACTAAAAAGTGAATTAAACATAAGAACGGAAAAAAACTTTCCAAAAGAAGGAATAGAATTTATAGACATAATGCCACTAATAATACAAAAAGAAACATTTAAAGAAATAATAGAAAAGTTCGTTGAAGAAATAAAGAATAAAGAAGTAGATTATATAGTTGGACCAGAAGCAAGAGGGCTAATAATTGGAGCAGCAGTAGCCAATGAATTAAATATAGGATTTATACCTGTAAGAAAAGCTGGGAAATTACCACCATCAACAGTAGAAGTAAAATTTGAATATGAAAAAGAATATGGAAAAGATATGTTAGAATTACCTAAACTAGTAAATGAAGGGTACAAAGGGAAAAAATTTTATATAGTTGATGATATTTATGCAACTGGAAATACAATAAAGGCGATAAAACAAGCAATTGAACAAGCAGGAGGAATAATCAAAGGTGAAGGGGTAATAATGAATATAAAAGAATTAAATAATGATTCACACATATATTCTTTATTAGATATAAATGAGGAATAAGAGATTTGAAAGGAGATATAACAAATGGCAGATATAGAATATTTAAAAAAATTAGCAAATGATAATAGAAAAAGAATAGTAGATTTAGTATATTTAGCAAAATCAGGGCATCCGGGAGGTTCATTATCAATAATAGATATGCTAACAGCAATATATGAACTAGACGTAGATTTAAACGCAGAAAAAAGAAGTAAAGTAGTCTTATCAAAAGGACATACAGTACCTGCATTATATGCAGTTCTTAATTCAAAAGGAATTGTTAAAGATGAAGAAATGTCTACTTTTAGAAAAATAAATTCTAGATTGCAAGGACATCCATATACAGGAACAATTCCAGAAGTAGATGCTACAACAGGATTATTAGGTCAAGGACTTTCTATTGCAGTAGGAATGGCAATTGCTAAAAGAAATATGGGAGATAATCATCATGTATATGCAATTGTTGGTGATGGAGAAATGCAAGAAGGTCAAATTTGGGAATCTCTACTACAAGCGGCTCATTACAAACTAAATAATTTAATATTAGTAATTGATTATAATAAATTATCATCATATGGAAGTGTTAATGAATCTATCAATTTAGAACCATTAGCAGATAAAGTTAGAGCATTCAATTTTCATACAATAGAAATTGATGGCCATAATATGGAACAAATAGTAAATGCTTTAAATGAAGCTTATCAAGTAACAGATAGACCGACTGCAATAATATGTAATACTGTAAAAGGTAAAGGAATATCTTTTATGGAGAATAATCCAAAATGGCATACTGGTGTAATAACTGATGAAGAATATCAAATTGCTATGCAAGATTTAGGGGAAGCTGAGGTGTAATAAATGGAACAAGAAATGGTATGTTTAAAAGATAAAATTGGTGAAATGTTATGCGAGTTTGCCAGAGAGGATAACAGAATTTATGCCATAGATAGTAATTTAGCAAAATCTACAACAACATTAAAATTTGAAAAAGAATTTCCAGGAAGATTTATAGAATGTGGAATAGCAGAAGCAAGTGCATTATCAATTGCAACAGGATTAGCAGCTGAAGGTCAAATTCCATTCTATGTGAATTTTGCTATATTTGTAGCTGGAACTGCATGGACTCAAATACGTCAAGCTGCATATGCAAATCTTAATGTAAAAATGATAGGAACATATTCTGGAATGGATAATGGAAAAGATGGTGCATCACATCATGCAAATGAAGATATAGCATTAATTCGTTCAATTCCAAATGTAAAAGTTTTAGTTCCTTCAAATGAAAAAGAAATGAGAGAAGCAATCAAAATTGCAATAGAATATAATGGACCTGTTTATATTAGAGTTACAAGAGATAATGTACCAAAGGTAGAGTTTGATACAAATGCTCAAATAGGTAAAGCTAATATTGTAGAAGATTTAGGCAATGATTTTGCTTTAATATATGAAGGAACTTCAGCAAGTGTTGCATACAAATCATTTGAAATATTGAAAGAAAAAGGATATAAAGGAAAACTTGTTAATATTTTTTCTGTTAAACCTTTAGATGTAGAATTAATTAATAAATTAGCAAGTGAAGTTAAAGGAATTGTAACAATCGAGAATCATTCTATTATTGGGGGATTAGGTGGTGCAATTGCAGAAGTTTTAGCCCAAAAACCAAATCATGCACAATTAGCTTATGTTGGTGTTGAAGATGTGTTTACTGAATCTGGAACAGCAACAGAGGTTAAAGAAAAATATGGATTAAATATAGAAAATGTAATAAAAAAAGTAGAAAAGTTTAATTAAGTAAAAAATAAAAGTTAATATATAACTATTTCATAGACAAAACATGTTCTGGGTCTTCGTCGGGGGTCTTGTCTTAATTCAATAGTTATATATTAACTTTTTTTATACTCACACTCAAACTCAAAATAACATAAAATATAACATAATGAAAAAAAGAGGTGAGAAAATGTCAAAATTTATAATTCAAGGAGGAAAAAGATTAGAAGGAGAAGTAAAAATATCAGGTTCAAAAAATGCAGCATTACCAATAATTGCAGCAACATTACTTAATGGAGGAAAAACTACATTATACAATGTTCCAGATATAGAAGATGTACATACAATGTTTGAAATAATAAAAGAAATCGGAGGAAAAGTTGTCAAAAAGAATAATAAAATAATAATAGATACAAGTAAAATACATACATATGAAATACCAGACAATTTAATGAGACAAATGCGTTCATCTGTTATATTAGCAGGAGCATTAATAGGAAAATATCATCAAGCAAGATTTTCTTGTCCTGGTGGTTGTGATATAGGAGCAAGACCAATTGATTTACATTTAAAAGGATTTGAAAAATTAGGAATAAATATAAAAGAAGAATTTGGAGAAATAGTTTGTTGTGCGGAAAAAATTATAGGAACACAAATACATCTTGATTTTCCAAGTGTAGGTGCAACAGAAAATATAATATTAGCAGCATGTTTAGGAGAAGGAACAACAATTATAACAAATGCTGCAAAAGAACCAGAAATTGAAGACTTGGTGAAATATTTAAATAAAATGGGTGCCAAAATTAAAGGAGCAGGAACAGATAGAGTAGAAATAACAGGTGTAAGAAGATTAGTAGAAATAAGTTACAATATAATGCCAGACAGAATAGAAGCGGGAACATATCTAGTAGCTGGAGCAATTACAGGTGGAAATATCAAACTTACTAATGTGTGTCCTGCACATATTGAGCCAATATTAAATAAATTAGAAGAAGCAAACTGTAAACTAATAATTGAAAAAAATACAATTCAAATAGAAGCTCCCAAAAGAATAAAAGCAGTAGATATAAAGACAATGCCTTACCCAGGATTTCCAACAGATATGCAATCAATATTTGGAGCATTACTAACAACAGCTAAAGGAACATCAATTATAACAGAAAATATTTTTGAAAGTAGATATAAATATGTACAAGAACTAAGTAGAATGGGAGCTAAAATTAAAGTTGAAGGCAGGTCAGCTATAATTAAAGGAACAAAACGAATACAAGGAGCAAAAGTTGTTGCAACAGATTTAAGAGGAGGAGCTGCACTTGTATTAGAAGCATTAGTCGCAAAAGGAGTTACAGAAATAGATAATATTCATTATATTTTAAGAGGTTATGAAAAAATAGAGGAAAAGCTGAAAAAAATAGGGGCTAAAATTTACTAAAGCCAAAGGTAAAAAGGGACCTGGTCCCCTTTTTACTTTTTTTATAAAAACTATAGAAAAATATATATGATATATGATAAAATACAAAAGGAGAATTTCACAAGAGAGGAAGTGATGATAAATATGGCAAATAAAAAAGTAAAAACATCAGGAAAAATTAGCAAACAAAGAGAAGTAGAAAAAAAGAAAAGAAAAAAGAGAAAAATTTCTTTAATATTAATACTAATAATATTATTAGTAGGCGGAATTAGTGCATATTTATTAACATCACCAAGTTTTAATATTCAAGAGATATCAATAAATGGAAATAGCAAATTGTCAAGCCAACAAATAACTGCACTTGCTGAGGTGCAAAGAGGAGATAACATCTTTTCCAAATTAAGTATTGTAATGAAAGTAAAATTAAAACAAAATGGATATATAGAAGATGTAGAAATAAATAAAATATATCCGAATAAGGTTGAAATAAATATTACAGAAAGAAAGCAGCAATTTCAAATAAAAACTCAAGATGAAGGATATATTTACATAGATGAACAAGGATATATTTTGGAATATGCCAAGGACAAGCTTGAACTTCCAGTGATTATCGGGATGAATATTACAATAAATAATTTGGATATTCTTCATAGATTAGGGGAAGAAGATTTGGAAAAAATGGAAAATATTCTACAAATTCGTGAGCAATGTAAAAACATAGAAATAGCAGATAAGATAACACAATATGAAGTAAGTGATGAATATATAATAAACTTAGAAAATGATGGAATTGCAATAAATTTAGGAGATGCAACTAATTTGAAAAACAGGATGTTTTATGTGAATGCAATTTTAAAACAAGAAGAGGGTAATAAAGGCGTTATATATGTGAATGGAGACTTAAATGAAGGATTTTCATCATATTTTAGAGCCAATTAAAAACATTAGGATAGGAGTTTGATATGAATAAAAAAACAATCAGTTTAATATTAGGATTAATGTGTGTAGTGTTGTCATTTGGAATTGCAGTACAAATAAAAACAATAAATGGAACAGGAACAACAATAAGCACAAATACTAGAGAAAACGAATTAAGAGATGCTGTATTAAAAGCCAAAGAAAAATATGATAATTTATATAAAGAACTAGAAGATATGGAAACTAAATTAGAAACTGAAAGAACAAATTCAACACAAAATAATGATGAACTAACTAAATTAGAAAATACTATAAAAGATGGAAATAAAATATTAGGTGTATCAGAAGTAAAAGGAAATGGTATAGTAATTACAGTTGATGATAATCAAAATATAGCATCAAGTAGTTGGTATGCTGATCCTAACTGGCTTATAGTTCATGATATAGATATAATAAATATCGTAAATGAATTAAAAAATGCAGATGCTGAAGCAATATCTATAAATGGACAAAGAATTGTTTCAACTTCAGCGATTGAATGTGATGGAAATGTAATAAAAGTAAATGGACAAAAAATAGGAGCACCATTTGTAATAAAAGCAATAGGGCTCCCAGAGTTATTAATAAATTTAGACAGATTTGGTGGATATTTAGATTATTTAAGAGATGAAAGATTTCTTAATGTTGATGTAGAAAAGGTTGATAAAGAAGAAATAATTATACCAAAATATACAGGTGTAATGAAATTTGAATACGCAGAAAGTAAATAATAAATGCTGAAGGGAATGAGAATGAATGAAAATAAAAGTTAATAAAGAAAAACTAGTTATGTCCATTTCAATTGGAATTTCTTGTTTTGCATTAATGCTAGTAATGTTTATGCAATTCAAAATGGTTAAACAAACAGACATAACTGCAATAGAAACAATGAGAGAATCTGAATTAAAATTAGAATTATCAAGTTGGAATGAGAAATATAATCAACTTTATACAAGATATGAAGAAGTTGTTACAAAAATGGAAGAATACAAAAATGAGAGTGTTTCTGATCAAAAAACAGCACAACTTTTAGAAGCAGAACTCGAACAATTAAATGAATTATTAGGAAAAACTGATGTTGTTGGTCAAGGAATAGTAATACAATTAATAGATAATGAAGGAAAGAAACTTTCAGAAGATGCAACTGTATATGCAATAAGTCAAGAAAATTTGCTAAGAGTTATAAACGAATTGTTTGCTGCAGGGGCAGAAGCTATATCGATAAATGGTAATAGAATTATATCAACATCAGCAATTTATACAATAGGTACAGATATTATGAAAATAAATAATGGAAATAAAATATCATCACCTTATGTAATAAATGCAATAGGAAATCCTGATTATTTGAAAAGTTCTGTATCAGGAAAAGGTGGAATTGTAGATGAATTAGAAGAACTAGGTCATGACACAAGTGTAGACATAAGAGATGAAATAGAAATAGAAAAATATTCAAATGACATAACAACAAAATATATAAAATAGGAGGATAAGAAATGATATATATAGCTATAATAATAGGATGTATAATTGGTGCTTTAATTGGAATAAATGCACCTGTAGTGCCATATACATATTCAACATTCTTGGCAATTGCAGTAGTTGCTGCATTAGATTCAGTATTTGGAGGGATTACTTCAGTATTAAAGAAAAATTTTGATTTAGTTATTTTTATTTCAGGATTTTTCTGCAATAGTTTACTTTCAATTGCATTAACATATTTAGGACAAAAGTTAAATTTAGATATATATTTAGCGGCACTTGTAGTGTTTGTTGGAAGAATGTTCACAAATCTAACAATTATAAGAAGATATTACATAGAAAAATGGACTGCAAAAATTGAAGAAAAAAGGAAAAGCATGGGGCAGTAAGGAAAGAAAAAACACATTACAGAAATATTACAAAAAGCCAAACTATATTACAAAAATGTTTCAAAAATATTTCAAAAATATTTCAAATTGTATTGACAATTTTGTCAAAATGTAATATATATAACACTAAGAAAACACAAAAATGGAGGAATTATCTTGGCAATAGGTGATATCATAGTTGGTATTGATATAGGTACATCTAAGGTTTGCACTGTTGTGGGGGAAGTAAACAATTTCGGACAAATTGAGACAATTTGCAGCACATCTGCGAAATGTAGTGGACTAAAAAAAGGCAAAATAATCAGTGAAGAAGAAATTAGTTTAAGCATTGCTAAAACAATTAAAGATGCTGAAGAAGAAGCAAATTTTAAAATCAATTCAGCATATGTAACAATTCCAGGTAAATATGTAACAATAGTTCAAAATAGTGTTATAAAAGAACTAAAAGACAAATTTGCAGGAATAGGGTTAAAAGATGTTCAAAATGCAATAATGCAAGCTAAAGACATAGAAATACCAGAAGGAAAAACAATAATAGACATAGTACCATCAGAAGTAGTGCTTGATAATGGTAAAGTAGTATCAGACCCAGTAGGAAATTTAAGCTCAAGTTTTACATTAAATGCACAAATTATTTTAGCTGATAAAGATTATGTTAGACAACTAACAATGATTTTTAGAAGAGTCGGAATAGAAATAGACGGAATAGTACCAACGGCATTAGCAGAAAGAAATCTAATGCTAGACACTAATGAACTATATGATGATGTAATGTTACTAGACATAGGCGCCGGAAACACAGAAATAGGTGTCTTTGAGGGGAATTTATTTACATATACTAATACAATTCCTCTAGGTGGAGACAACATTACAAACGATATAGCATTGGTGCTAAATATTTCTGAAGAAGAAGCTGAAAAATTGAAAAAACAATATGGATTAGCATTAAGATCTTTTATAGACAATGACAATGAAATAATGTTAAATACTTGTAAAGATGAAACTAGAAATAAAGTCATAAAAAGTTCTGAGTTAATCGAAATTATAGAAGCAAGAATTGAAGAAATATTTTCAATAATAAACAAAGACATAACAAATCAAAATGTAAAATCAAACATTAATACAGTAATATTAACAGGAAGAGGAATCACAAATATAAATAAAAGTGATGTTGCAGGTAAAATAAATTTAAATATTCCTGTAAAAATGTCAACAGGTAGAGCGGTAAGCACTGTAAAACCAGAGTTTAGGACCAGTTATGCACTTGTAAGATATATTGCAGCAAGACCATTTGCTAAATCAGTATCAAGTAATATTGATTCTCAATCTAATGAAAGTGTATTTAAGGTAATAATGGAAAGAGTAAAAGAATTCTTTTATTCTTAAAATAAAAGGTTAATAATTTTAAAATATAGTTTTTGGGGAGGAAATCTTTATGATGGAATATGAAGACGTTACAATGATGGACGGAACAGCTACAATAAAAGTAATAGGTGTAGGTGGAGCTGGAAATAACGCAGTAAATAGAATGATAGAAGCAGGAGTAAAAGGAGTAGAATTTATTTCTGTTAATACAGATAGACAAGCATTACAAAAATCAAAAGCAGGAACAAAAATCCAAATTGGAGAAAAAGTTACAAGAGGACTTGGAGCTGGTGCTAATCCTGATATTGGAGCACAATCAGCTGAAGAAAATAAAGCAGAAATAGCTGAAACACTAAGAGGCGCAGATATGGTATTTGTTACAGCCGGAATGGGTGGAGGAACAGGTACAGGAGCTGCACCAATAGTTGCTCAAGCTGCAAAAGAAATGGGGATTTTAACAATAGGTGTTGTTACAAAACCATTTACATTTGAAGGGAAGAAAAGACTTTCACAAGCTGAAAGAGGAATTGAAAGCTTAAAAGGAAAAGTTGATTCATTAGTAGTAATACCAAATGATAAATTACTACAAATAATAGATAGAAAAACATCTATAAATGAAGCATTTAGAATGGCTGATGATGTTTTAAGACAAGGTGTTCAAGGTATATCAGACTTGATAGCTGTAACAGGAACAGTAAACTTAGACTTTGCAGACGTTAAAACAATAATGCTAAATACAGGTATGGCTCATATGGGTGTTGGTAGAGCATCTGGAGAAAACAGAGCAGAAGATGCAGCAAAACAAGCTGTACAAAGCCCATTACTAGAAACTTCAATAGAAGGAGCTAGAGGAGTTATTATAAACATTACAGGTGGAGAAAACTTAGGATTACACGAAGTAAATACTGCAGCTGAACTTGTTCAACGCAGTGTTGATCCTGAAGCAAATATTATATTTGGTACAGTTACAGATCCAGAAATGGGAGATGAAGTTCAAATTACAGTTATTGCAACAGGATTTGAAAAACCAGAAGCTCGTATGGCTTCAACAGTTGACAGTTTTGTAAATAGATCTTGGGAAAAGAAAACAAGCTCTATTCCAGCTTCAGATGTAAACTCTGCACAAGGTGATTTAGATATACCAGCATTTTTACGTAAAAATAAAAATAAAAATATGTAATGAAAAAGGGACCAGGTCCCTTTTTTCGCTTTTCTTTGCAAAACTTAGGAGTTATAATATGAATGCAAGGAAAAGGTGATTAAAATAACAATCTATATAGATATAATATTTTTAGAAAATTTAATAATGAATTCAATAATATTATATGCAACAGCACTAATATTAAAATTCAAGCCAAAGGCTTTAAGAGTAATAGCATCAAGTTCAATAGGAAGTATATATGCTATAATTACATATATAACAGAAATAGAAATTTTTGCCTCGGTTATATTGAAAGCAATATTAGCTATAATCATGATATATGTTGCATTTAATCCGCAAAGCGTTAAAAAAATGTGGAAACAAGTTGCTATTTTTTATTTAACTTCATTTGTGTTTGGAGGAGTTGCATTATATTTAATTTATTATATAAAACCACAAGAAGTGTTTATAAAAAATGGAGTATTTGTAGGAGAATATGCATTAAAAGTAATAATGCTTGGGGCACTAGTTGCATTTATAACAATAAAAATTTCACTAAAAATTATTAAAACAAAAATAAGTCCTAAAGATATGTACTGTAAAATAAAAATCAAATTACAAGAAAAAACAATAGAAGCAAAAGCAATGATTGATACAGGAAACCTTGCAAAAGAGCCAATAACAAATACTCCTGTAGTAATTGTAGAAAGTAGTTTATTGGAAAATATTTTACCAAATAAAATTTTAAATAATTTAGAAAATATATTAGGTGGAGATTTAAGTCAAATTTCAGAAGAAATGCAAGAAAAATATGTATCAAAATTAAGATGTATACCATTTTCATCTTTAGGGAAGCAAAATGGTATGCTTCTAGGAATTAGAGCTGATGAAATTCAAGTTGAAACACAAGATGAAAAAAAGATTTCTAATAATATAATTATTGGAATATATGATAAATCTTTAACAAAAAGAGGGGAATATAGGGCATTAATTGGGATAGAGTTAATATAATCTAAAAACATGCAAGAAATAATCGCAAAATAGCGATTATTTCTTTTTTTCTACAATAAGAAAAGACAGTATTTGCATGGTGAAAGTTGTACAATTAAATTCCGAAAGTGAGGTGAAGGAAAAAATAAAGAAAGGAAGGAAAGCGTGAATTTAATTGAATTAATAAGAAATAGTATAAATAATATTTGTACCAAATACATAGAAGGAAATATGTATCATGAAGATGAAATATTTCCAATTTTCTATGTAGCAGGTAGTCAAACATTACCACCACCATTATCTCCCGAAGAAGAGGCAGAAATAATTAATAAATTAGATACAGATGAAAATATTGAAGCAAGGAAAATTCTAGTTGAGAGGAATTTAAGACTTGTAGTATATATAGCTAAAAAGTTTGAAAACACTGGTATTGGAATAGAGGATTTGATATCGATTGGAACAATTGGGTTAATGAAAGGTGTGAACACATTTAATTCAGATAAAAAAATAAAGCTTGCAACATATGCATCAAGATGTATAGAAAATGAAATTTTAATGTATCTACGAAGAAACAATAAATTAAAATCAGAGGTATCAATTGATGAACCATTAAATAAAGATAGTGATGGAAATGAACTCCTATTGTCAGACATATTAGGAACAGATCCAGATATAACGTATAGAAAATTAGAAGATGAAGTTGATATGAGACTATTAAAAGAAGCAATTAAAAAGCTTACTGATAGAGAAAAAAATATAATGGAAATGAGATTTGGCTTTATAAGCGGAAAGGAAAAAACACAAAAAGAGGTTGCAGATGAACTTGGAATTTCGCAAAGCTATATTTCTAGATTAGAAAAAAAGATTATTAGTAAAATGAAAAAAGACATTATGAGCAAAACAGGATAAATAAATAGCAATTGGGGCCATGCGCACCGTGCTAGCATGGCGAGCATGGCCCACAAGGATAGTTGCAAAATTGTAGATTTTTTAGTATAATATAGAGGTAAAATAATTTAAGGAGACTAAAAATGTATAAAGAATTTGGAATAAAAAATGAAATATTAAAATTATCAAAAGATGTTGAAAAGGAGATTCAACCACAATTTAATATAATAGAAAAAATAAAGGAATTAAATAGTTTAAAAGTGTTATCTGCTTTTCAAAAATGTGGACTAGCTGAAATGCATTTACATTCTTCAACAGGGTATGGGATTGATGAGATTGGAAGAAACAAAATAGAAGAAATATATGCCGAGATTTTTAGAACAGAAGATGCTTTGGTTAGAGCACAACTGATTTCTGGAACACATGCATTAGCTGTAACCCTATTTGGATTGCTAAGACCAGGAGATACAATGCTAAGTATAACTGGTGCACCATATGATACATTACAGACAGCTATTGGAATTAGTAAAGAAAAAAGTAAAAGCTCTTTAAAAGCGTTTGGTGTAAGATATGAGCAAATAGATTTAATCAATAATGATTTTGATATTGAAGCTATAAAAGAAAGAATATCAAAACAAGATATTAAATTAATTGAAATTCAAAGGTCAAAAGGTTATTCAACAAGAAAAAGTTTGACAATTCAACAAATAGAAAAGGTAATAAAAGCAATAAGAGAAGTGAATTCAGATGTAATAATTATGGTAGACAATTGTTATGGAGAATTTGTAGAGGAAAAAGAACCTACAGAGGTTGGTGCAGATATTATAGTTGGATCTTTGATGAAGAATTTAGGGGCCGGAATTGCCACAAGTGGTGCATATATAGCTGGAAAGAAGGATTTGATAGAATTATGTGCTGAAAGATTAACTGCCCCAGGAGTAGGAAAAGAAATTGGCCCATCTCTAAATCAAAATACATCATTTATAAAGGGATTGTTTTTTGCACCAAGTGTTGTTGCAAGCGCAGTGAAAACAGCTGTATTTGCAAGTAGAATATTAGAAAGATTAGGTTATAATGTAAGTCCTAAATATGATGAGCCAAGAGCTGATATAGTTCAAACAATAGAATTAGGAAATGCAGACAAACTAATTAAGTTCTGCCAAGGAATTCAAATGGGCTCACCAATTGATAGCAATGTAATACCTGAACCAAGTGGGATGGCTGGATATGATGACCAAGTTATTATGGCTGCTGGAACATTTACAGAAGGTTCAACAATAGAACTTAGCTGTGATGGACCAATTCGTGAACCATATATTGCATATATGCAAGGTGGCTTAACTTATGAATATGGAAAACTTGGAATTTTAAAAGCACTATCAAAGCTATAAATTTATTACAATTTAGTAAAAAAGCCTTGTATCTTAGGAAAATTTATGATATAAATAAAATTATAAAAGTACCGGAGGTCAAATATGGAAGATAATTATGGATATGAAAAAAAGACAATATTAATCGTAGATGACGAACAAAAAATAGTAGATTTATTAGTGCATAACTTGAAAAAAGAAGGATATGACACAATAGAGGCAAATGATGGACAAACAGCAATTGATATAGCATTAGAAAAAAGACCAAACTTAATATTATTAGATGTAATGCTTCCAAGAGTAGATGGGCTTTCAGTATGTAAAAAAATCAAAAATGCATACAATGTTCCTATATTAATGATATCTGCAAAAGATGATGAATTAGACAAAATTGTAGGACTAGAATTAGGGGCAGATGACTATATAACAAAACCATTTAGTGTAAGAGAAGTTGTGGCAAGAGTAAAAGCAAATCTAAGAAAAGTGGAAGCAAATATAGAAGAACAAGTAGCTGCACAAAGAAACCAAGAAAAGAAGGAACAGAAAAAAGAAAGTACAATTAAAGTTGGTTCACTTATATTAGACTTAGAAAAATATGAAGTACATATAGATGGGAAAGTAATAAATTTAACATTAAGAGAATTCGAAGTATTAAAATTTTTGGCTCAACAACCTGGTCAAGTAGTAACAAGAGAATCATTACTTGAAAGGGTTTGGGGATATGAATATTATGGAGATATTCGTACAGTTGATGTTACTGTTAGAAGAATTAGAGAAAGAATTGAAAAAGATACTTCAAATCCACAAATATTAATTACAAAAAGAGGAGTTGGATATTATATTCCAAATAAATAGAAATCTAATGAAAAAGAATCGGTTTATTTTCTAAACCGGTTCTTTTTGCTAGCATCTGGGGACATGTTCACTTTGCTAGCACGTTGAGCATGGCCCAAATTGCTAGTCGAATTTTGTCGAAAGAAAGTTCGCGAAATTTTGTCGAAAATATTGACAAAATTTTAAAAAGGAATTATACTCTTATTAAATTATATAATTTCTGTAACATAAATTTTTTCTATAAAATTTAAATCAGTTACGTTTTATCTAAAAAGTTATAACTTTAAATCAAATTAATTAAAATCAAATCTAAATATAATAATAGTCGATTTATGCTATTATTCTTATTTATTGTATTCAAAAAGGAGGAATTATTATCGAAAATAAAGTATTAAAATTGAAACAATTAGTAGAGAGCGAGGACAATGTAAGAATTAAGCAAATACTTAATGATTTATTGAAACTCGATATAAAAGAAATAATGTATGATAAAAATGTTGAATTAAATAATAT
>JAZSAX010000088.1:0-30129 GCA_045602065.1 Clostridia bacterium | reverse complement strand
CTTGAATACCATTTTGCACCATTTAGTATTATTTTTGTGATATTTGCATATGTTTCAACATTATTTATTAAAGTTGGTTTTCTCCATAATCCGCTATTTGCTGGGAATGGTGGTTTTAATCTTGGTTGACCACGTCTTCCTTCTATCGATTCTAATAAAGCAGTTTCTTCTCCACAAACAAATGCTCCTGCACCTAAACGTATTGCTAGGTCGAATTCAAAATCTGTTCCAAATATGTTTGTGCCTAAAATTCCATATTCTTTTGCTTGATCTATCGCTTTTTGGAATCTTTGCACAGCTATTGGATATTCTGCTCTAACGTAGATATATCCTTTGTTTGCGCCAATTGCATAACCTGCAATCATCATCGCTTCTATGATACAGTGTGGGTCGCCTTCTAGGATACTTCTATCCATAAATGCACCTGGGTCACCTTCATCAGCATTACAAACAACATATTTTTGATCACCAGTTGCCATTTTGGCAAACATCCACTTTTTACCTGTTGGGAAACCTGCTCCACCACGACCACGTAGCCCAGAATCTGTTATTTCTTGAATCACTTCATCTGGTGTCATTTTTGTTAAAACTTTTTCTAATGCTTTGTAACCATCAAAAGCTATGTATTCATCTATATTTTCAGGGTCTATTACTCCACAATTTTTAAGTGCAATTCTCTCTTGTTTTTTATAGAAAGTTAATTCATCTAGTCTGTCAACTAATGTACCATCAACATCTTTGCAAAGTAATCTTTCAACTTTTTTTCCTTCTATAATGTGTGTATTTATTATCTCTTCGCAGTCTTCAGGTGTAACCATTGCATAAAAAGTATCTTCCGGCCTAATTATGACAATTGGCCCTTTAGCACAAAGACCAAAACAACCAGTTTGAATAACTCTTACATTTTCTATATTTTTCTCTTTTAGTATTTTTTTGAAATTTTCAATTATTTTAGGAGATTTTGAAGAAGTACATCCTGTACCTCTACATACTAAAATATGTTTTTCTTTTGTTCCTGCTTTTAAATTAACTCTTAAATCTAATTCTTTTCTTTTCTCTTCTCTTATTTTATTTATCTCTTCTAAAGTTTTCATTTTTACCTCCAAACAAAAAGGACTTATTTATTTCTATATTCTTCTATAACTTTTTTCATCAACTCAGGAGTAGCTTTTCCATAAACTTCATCATTCACTGTAAATACTGGTGCTAGGCCACATGCGCCAATACATCTTGTTGCCTCTAAAGAAAACTTTCCATCTTCTGTAGTTTCGCCTTCTTTTATTTTTAAAGCTTCTTTTGCTGTATCTAATAATTTTTCTGAACCTTTTACAAAACAAGCTGTTCCTAAACAAATTGCTATATTATATTTTCCTTTTGGCTTTAGAGTAAATCTTGAATAAAATGTTATCACTCCATAAACCTCAGCCATTGCTACATTTAAGTATTCTGATAGCACTTTTTGTGCTTTCATTGGTATATATCCATAATGTTCTTGTATCTCATTTAACATTTGTATCAAGTTATCTTTGATAGGTTCATATTTTTCGCATAATTTATCTAAAAATTCGTCTCTTCCGCTGCAACCACATTCGCATTGACATTTATTATCTTCCATATCTATCTCCTCCTAGGTATTTTATAATTGAATTATATCAAAGTATCAATTTTTGTACAAGTGATTTTTCGACATTTTTTGAAAACAGCAATCTGGGGCCATGCTCGGCGTGCTAGCATGCCGAGCATGGCCCCATTTGCTAGTCTATAACGTTGAGTACATCATTAGCACCAGACATACCTTCCAAATTATAGTATGAATCTGGAATATTACCAACAATAACATGTTCAGCAATAATAACCTGATTTGTAATCTTCTTTTGAAAATTTTTAATCGGTGTAACTATTTTTACATAACATTCAAAGTTTACATATATTCTATGAAGTGTCTGATTAATACCTTGTGCTATGAATTCACTTTTTACTTCTGTGTCAAGTGTACCCGAAGTTCTGACTTTTGCTGGAATAGATGGTCCAATTCCCGAAAAATAGTATGTTCCAAACAAGTTCCCTACTGGTATTTCAATTTGTGTATTTTCTACTTCATTAAATTTATTTTGAATATTTTCAGTAAGGTCTGAAATCATATTGTTTATGGGAACAACATTTGACCTTATAATCACAATATTTCCAGCCTCATCTTTTTCGATTGTATATAATTCTTCATACTGGTATTTATTCATTATTTTTGTCGACTCCTGATTTGAAATGATTGTTGCAATTGATTTTACTTTATCTTCACATAGTGATTCAAATACAGGTCCAATGTAACTTAAAATTATTTGATACATAATTACAGCAATTACTACAACTATCAAGAATTTGAGAGTTTTTCTTTTGATTATAAACGTTTTTTTAGGCTTTATTATAAATCTTTTTCTTGAATATATCTTAGACATTGACTGATAATGTGATTGGCTCTTTTGCTCGTTTTAAAACATATTGAGGAATATATATTTTTTCTCCTACATTTAGTCTATCTGGTCTTTCTATTCCATTTACTCTGACAATGTCATCAACTGTACTTCCAAATCTTTTGGCAATTTTCCATAATGTGTCTCCTGATTTTACTACATAAATTATTACACTATAATCTTCTAAGTCTTCTTGTGGTGTTGTTGATATATTATTGATAACTGGAATTGAAGCAGCTCTATATGAATCTGTTTCAAAATTCAAATCTAAATTACTACTTACAATCCCTGATTGATTTAGAAATTCTTGTGAACTTACTTCTATTCTTGTATCTGCCTTACTATTTTCTGCAATTCCATCAACACTTTGTTCAAATGGCAAGGTAACCTTTTTCGTGTTTATTCCAACTGCTGAATTGTCTGTAAATATGAAGTTTATTTCCAATTCACCTTCATATACAATTCTTCCACTTAGCCTGTTTTCTTTGTTTATTGTAGGTGTTATTGTTACATCAATTATTGTACCAGTTTCCAATTCAGGCACATTAATTTTTTCTCTTATATTACAAACACTTTTTTTACATTGTTTGTCTGTGATTGTATTTACCATCATTTTTTCAAAATTCATTTTCTCTCCTGGACAATACATGTCTTGGATTGTTCGTATTTCTTTCTCTTCATATGCGATACATGCAATTTCTACTTCCATTTCAATATAAATTGAATGTTCTTCTATTGAATTTGGTTTGATAATAATATTTCTGATCATATATGATGTTTCACATACATTTTCTTCTTGAATATTTGGCATATCAATAAAGCCTACTAATGGCAGTCTTGTTTGAAGTTTGCATATATTTCCTTCTTCTGTCAAATATGCCATTTTGATTTCCACTTCTGATTTTGCCAAAACCTTATTATAACTGATTTTGATATCTTTATCTACTAATGAAATTTGTAGGCTTAATATTTCAGCTAAATTATCTGTATTTGGTATTGATATGTTCTCTTTTAGAAAAGCTTTTGTTGTACCATCTCCAAGAAGAGAATTAACTTTCATATTTTGGCCTAATACTTGTATGTTTTCATCATTTAGACTTGTTATTATTTCAACAGATTCTTTTGAATAGATTTTCATTGATACTTCTAATGCCACTTTTATTCCAACTTTTCTGCCATTTATGACTTTACACTCAATGAATTTTACGGTTGTACTCACATCTACATTCATTCCTTCTTGTAGTTCTGGAATATTAATAGTTTCTGAAAAATCTAGGCCTGTATTTAATCCTCTTACATTGTCTTGACCACCATCAGCCAAATACATTATATATGTTAGAATGTTTCCATCTAACCTGATTTTTCCATCCATTATTTCTTTTTTATAAATACATGCATCTCCACTTGTGTTTATTGTACTTAAAATATCTGGTTTGGAATCCGGAACTATCATGTCCCCTTGTATATTTATCATTTCTCTTTTTTCACATATCATTTTGTTTACATTTAATGTTTCTTTTGTTGTGTTTATTTCCATGAAAAAACCTCCTCTACATTTTTTGTTTATTAATGTATATGGAGGTTGTTTGATTTTTATGACAAAATAAAAAATCCTCATTTCTGAGGATTTAATTTATCATTATTCTGCTGATTCTTCTGTTTCAGGAGCATCATAAGCTTCTAATATAGCTTTTTGAACTTTCTCTCTTGTTTCAGCATTGATTGGATGAGCTATGTCTTTGAATTCTCCGTTTGGAGTTTTTCTGCTTGGCATAGCAATGAATAATCCATTTTGACTTTCGATAACTTTGATATCATGGATAACAAATTCATTATCGAATGTTACAGAAGCAACAGCTTTCATTCTGTTCTCTGAATTTACTTTTCTTAAACGTACGTCTGTTATTTGCATTGTGTGCACCTCCACTGTTATTTTTATTTGTACATATACGTGTATTCTTATGTACTAACTATAATATTCTCCACAAAAAATTTTTTCCCCCTTTTTTTTACAATTTTTTTAATTATTTTTATCTTTTTTTATTTGTGTCACAAATTTTGTAGCAAAAGCCTTGAATTTTGCATTATATAAGTATATAATCTAGTGTGTAAATTTACATCAAATTCGAGGAGTGTTCATAATGCCTAATATTGAAAATATTATTAAATATAAAAAAATACATATGATTGGAATCGGCGGTGTCAGTATGAGCGGGATTGCTGAAATTCTTGTTAATTGGGGAATTCAAGTTTCTGGTAGCAACAATGTAGATTCTGAAGTTTTACATATATTAAATGATGCTGGAATCAAAACATTTATCGGTCATGATGCTAAAAACATTGTAGATCCTGACTGTGTAGTTTACACAGCTGCAATTAGTCAAGATAATCCTGAACTTGCTCGTGCCAAAGAGCTTAACATCCCAGTTATCGAAAGATCTGATTTTCTTGGTGAACTTACAAGATGTTATGAAAATACAATTGCTGTTTCTGGTACTCATGGGAAAACAACTACAACTTCACTTGTTTCACTATGCTTTATAGAGGCTTTAAAAGATCCTAGTGTTCAAGTTGGTGCAATTATAAAAGAACTTGATGGAAATTATAGAGTTGGTAATAGTGAAACTTTTATTATTGAAGCTTGCGAATATGTAGAAAGTTTTCTAAAATTCAGTCCTAAATCAGAAATTATTTTGAACATTGATAATGACCATTTAGATTATTATAAAAATATGGAAAATATTAAAAACGCTTTTATAAAATATGTAAAGCTTTTACCTGAAGATGGGCATTTAATTATAAATGCTGATGATCCAAATTGTTTAGATTTGCCTATTTATTCAAAGGCACCAGCAATTAAATATGGTATTGAAAATGAAGATGTGGATTTTTCAGCTAAAAATATTATTTTTGATGAAAATGGATTTCCAGAATTCGATTGCTATAAATATAACGAATTTTTTGGACATTTTAAACTTTCAATTCCTGGTAAACACAATATTCTGAATGCTTTATCTTGTATTGCTTTATGCGATGCATATGGAATTCCTTTTGAAGCTATGAAAATAGCTTTACAAAAGTTTACAGGAGCTGATAGAAGATTCCAATTTAAAGGAATGGTTAATGGTGCTAAGGTTTATGATGACTATGGTCATCATCCAACAGAAGTTTCTGCAACAGCTAGAGCATTGAATAACAAGACTTTTAATAAATCTTGGGTTGTTTTTCAACCTCATACATTTAGCAGAACTTTCAATCATTTAGATGAATTTGCTGAAGCTCTACTTTCTTTTGATAATATTATTATTACTGATATTTATGCAGCAAGAGAAACTAACACTTATAATATTTCATCTAAAGATTTGGCTGATGCAATTATTAAATTAGGTAAAGATGCTAAATACATTCCTTCTCTTGAAGAATGTGCATCTTATTTAAAAGAAAATGTAAAAAAAGATGATATAGTTTTAACATTAGGTGCCGGTACTGTTACAAATATCGGGCCGATGGTAATAGAATAGCAATTGGGGCCATGATCGAGATGCTAGCATCGCGATCATGGCCCCACATTGTTAGTATTTATTTTAATTTTTCTAGTACAATTACAAACATTGCATGAGACCAACCAAGTCCTATAACCCAGTTTGGTTTTAATGTACTATTATCGATTTGTTCTCCTAGGAAACTGTGTTTTCCAGCTGTTTTTAAAACAAAGTCAAAAGTTTCTTTTGCTTTTTTCTTTTCTCCAATTTCTAAATAATATAAAGTCATCCATAAATTTGCGATTGGCCAAGGTGCACCATTTCTATAGTGATCTTGCTCAAATCTTTGATATCCGCCTGTATAAGTTCTAAGTGTTAAGTTGATATTTTCAACTGTGTTTAGTACTTTTTTCTCTTTTGGAGAAAATACATTAAATGGATAAACACAACCAAGTAAACTTATGTCCATTCTTCTATCTTCTGTGTTTCTTACATAGCATTTTCTATTTTCATCATATAAGTTTTCACTAATATAGTTTTTAAGTTTTACTTGTAATTCCTCAATTTCTTTGATATTTTTGTTTACTTTTTCTTCTTTTAAACGATTATGGTCAAAATCAGATAGATTTTTTCCAGCGATTAATACATCATATATTTTTAGCATTGAACTAAATGCTGCAAATATAGCTGATAGAGAATATAGATGTGTTCCTTCATACATTTCCCACAAGTCATAACTTGGAGCATATATTCCTGTTCCATCAAGCAAATCTTTTACATATCTTTTTAAGAAGTCTACTGCTTTTTCACACATATGTAAGTTGACTTTTAAGAATTCTTCTTTTTTAGTATATTCATAATGTGAATATACTCCATAAATTACACTTGCAGTTTCATCTATTTGATATCCCCAACATGGTGCTAGTTTTCCGTCTGTATAGAATCGTTGTTCCCACATTCCATTTTTACTTTGTGTCATTCTACAGAAATTGCTGTAGAATTTTTCTGTTTCTTTTGTCATTTTTAATATATCTAGTGCTTTTGTGATAAATACTGCATCTCTTGGCCAACAATATGCATATCTTCCACATTGTGTTAAGCCTTCATCTACTTCAGGAGCAGCTATTATTCCACCTGTTGAATGGTTTGTTAATAGCGGAAATAGCAAAATACTTCTTTTATATACTTCTTGGATTTTTTCATCATATGAATTTTCTGGTTCTTTTAGGTCTAATCCATTGTGTTCTTTTACATATTTTCTCCAATATGATTTTACATGTGAATATTCTTTGTTTAAGTCGATTTTTCTGATTCTTTCCACTTCGTCTTGAACTGCTTGCATTGTTTTTTTGTTTTCATCTATATAGATACAAATTTCAAGTTCTTTTTTCTCCCCAGGATTGATTGTTCCTATGTCATAACTGATACTTGAATCTTTTGACATTCCAATATAATCTTTTCCACCAATCACTCCAGTTCCAATATTGTTAATGCTTCCATTTATTTGTGCACTTAGCAATTTATATGATTTCGCAAATGTTGCTACTGAAAAATCATGAGCATATTGTATCATTCCTGTGTCAATTTTCATTCCACTTACAAAATTGTTTTGTCCTGACAATAGTTCTGAGTGAATTAGGAATTTCACATCAAGTTCTATATTATTTTCATTTATAAATGTATATTTTTTTATTAATGCATCTTCTTTCATTGAGACAAAATCTGTTTGCAATATTTTTAAATTGAAATATGTATTTGTAATTTCTGTATTTAATATGTTTGTGTCTGTGTCATAGTATTGTATATATGAATTGTTTATATCATCATGTATACGAATTAAACCTGAATCATTTATTTTCACTCCAGTGTGGAAATATTTTAGATATTGTCTGTTATCTCTGTTAGGATATGATAGTCTTAACATTTCTCCTTTTCCCGAAAATGTTACTAACATATTCTTATTCCCTATTATCGCTTCATTTAAGTACTTTTCCATTTTATAAATCCTTACCCTTCAATTATACTAACAATTTGTTTTTCTAAATCTTTAATTTTTTCATTAATTCTAAACATATCCTCATCTCTAAGGTCTGTGTCTTCAACATCTTGTCTAACAATTGTATCCATATCTTTAAGTTCACGTTGTAATTTGTTTAATCTAGACAAGATTTCTTGTTTCATGCTATTAATTTTTTTAATTTTAATTTTGTTAACAATTTTTAATTCATCTGAAAGTTCGTATGTTTCTCCATATTCAGGTATTGAAACACCAATTCCAGTTTCTTCTAAGATTCTGTCTCTTAGAACTTCTTGTGCTTCTTCTTCTCCATGTACCAAAAAGATGTGTTTTGGTTTTGATATAAATGAATATATAAAATTCATTAGCCATTGTTGGTCTGCATGTCCTGAATATCCTTCAATATACTCTACTCTAGCATTTACTGCAAATTCTTCTCCAAATATTGTTACTTTTTGTGCTCCATTTACGATTGTATGTCCAAGTGTTCCATTTGCTTGATATCCTACGAAAAGTATTGTACTATTTGGATTCCAGATATTATGTTTTAAATGATGTTTGATTCTTCCTACTTCACACATTCCACTTGCAGAAATAATTATTGCTGGTTCTTTGCTTTCATTTAAAGCTTTTGATTCATCTGCTGTTTGTGTAAATTTTAATCCTGGAAATTCTAGTGGATTATCCCCACGTTCCATTTCTTCTTTTATTTCATCATCAAATAAATCTGTATTTTGTCTAAATACTTCAGTTGCTGATATAGCAAGTGGGCTATCTACATATACAGGCACTTTCATTAATGTTTTATATTTTCTTCTAAATTCTTCGTCATCTCTATTTTCTTTTATCTTGTTTAATTCATATAAAATCTCTTGTGTTCTTCCAACTGCAAATGATGGAATTACTACAGTTCCTCCTCTATCAATTGTTTCAGAAACTATGTCCAAAAACATTTCTGCTTTTAAGTCATTTCTATTGTGAAGTCTACTTCCATAAGTTGATTCCATTACAAGATAGTCACAATTGTCTAACATTGTTGGTGATGCTAATAGTGGTAAATCATTGTTTCCTAAATCTCCTGTGAATACTGCTTTTGTTTCTTTTCCATCTTCTTTAGCCCATATTTCAATAATGCTTGAACCTAACATATGTCCTGCATCATTAAACCTTACATTTATGTTTTCATCTATTTGAATGATATCATCATATTTTACTGGCACAAATATGTCTAGACATTTTATAGCATCTTCTGCTGTATATAGAGGTGGAATTTCTTCCATTCCTTTTCTTAGTCTTTTTTTGTTTTTCCATTGTGATTCCATTTCTTGGATGTGTCCACTGTCTGGTAACATTATTCCACACAAATCGCATGTTGCTTTGTGTGCATAAATTGGGCCACTAAACCCGTCATTATATAATTTTGGAATTCTTCCTGAATGGTCAATGTGTGCATGTGTTAATAACATAAAGTCAATTTCTGCTGGGTTGTATTCAAATGGTTGATGGTTTTCAGCATCTAGTTCTGCTTTTCCTTGATACATTCCACAATCTACTAAAAATTTCTTTCCTGCTGCTTCTACTAAAAAGTTTGATCCTGTTACAGTTTTTGTTGCACCTAAAAAAGTTATTTTCATAAGTTTCTCCTTTAAATAAATATTTTTATCTTTTTATTTATTTTAGTTTTTTCTATTGGTGTTATTTCAAATTTTTCTTCACTTACATTTTCATCAAATATTTGTACATAGTGTTTTTCAGCTTTTACTGTTATTTTATAGTACAATTCTTCTAATATTATGATTCTTGTTTCAAAAACATGTCTCATTATTTCAAATGGCACATCTGCTATTACTTTTTGCTTTATTGCTTTTTGTACCAATTTCTTTTGTGTATCTAATATACTTTTTTGTAGTGATTCTATATCTTTTACGCTTTTTTCTAGGTTGAATGGTAATAACATAAAATATCTAAATTGATATATTAGATTCACAATTTCTTCTTCTTTTGTTTGCTTGATTAATGTTTTAAAGCATTTTAAAAAACATTCGATAAATTCTATTAGCAATTGTTCTGATTGTTCTTGCTCTAATTGTATTTGTTGCAAATATTGTTTTTTCTCAATTAACTTATTTTTTTCATCTAAATAATTAGATGGATTTAACAAATAGTTTTGTCTTTCTATATCTTCAAGTAGTTGTAATTTTTTGTTTTCTAATTGTTTTTTGAAAACCTTTATATTAAATATTTTTTGGTCAATTGGAGCTTCTTCATTTCTTTTTTCATATTCATTTTTTAGTTTCGTATTTTGACCTAATATTTGTTCTATTTTGTTCAACTCTTTTAATAGTTCTTTTTTATGATTTGTAATTTGAACAATTCTTTCTTGAGTGTCTTCATATTTTTCAATTTCTCTATTAATATTTTCAATTTTGTGTGTGATATTTTGTGCAAATTGTTCATTATTCTTAGCTGTATTTACAATCGAAATTTTTGTTACTAATTCTTTTATTTTTTTAGCTTCTTCCTCACTATATTTTTGTGAGATTTCTTCTGTTAGAAGTTCTAAATAGTCAATTATCCCATCTTTGTCTTTGCTCCAATTGTCTAAGAATTCTTCTCCTAATATTATTTGCAAAGTCTGATATATCAAGTTTGCTTCAATGTTCTCGATTTCTTTTTTTATTGTTGTCCATGACCATCCATTAAAATCTCTTAAAACCTCTATTCTATCCATATTTTTACCAGTATTTATTAAGTTTGATATTGCTATTGTAGCTTCTTCATACTTATTATTTAGTATTTTGGGATATCTAGATTTTTTCTCTATTGCATATAATATTTTTTCTTCTATTGGATAACTTACTATTTCCTCTCCAACATAATATTTGTTTTTTTCTAACTCTTTTTGAATTTCTTCATCTGCTAGCTTTTGTCTTAATTTCACTACACTAATTTTATCACATCTTTTTTGTATGTTTTCTAAAATTTCTTCTACATATTTTTCTTCAGTTTGTTTTTTACTTTTTACTTTTTGATAATCTTTATATGATGCTTCTACTTTGTATAGTATCCCTTGAAGAAGATTTTTTGCTTGTTCATCTACATTTTTTTGCTCTAGAATTTTTTCTAGTTCTTTATTTCTGTCTCTTTTTATAAGCATATTTCTCCTCCTTAAATTGGGACCAGGTCCTTTTTTGCGCAAAAAGGGACCTGGTCCCTTTTTCACTTTTACTCGGTTGGTCCCATTTTTAATTCTTGCCATCTTTCCATTGTCATTAATACTTGGCGAGGCTTACTTCCTTGATATCCGGAAATGACTCCTCTTTCTTCCATTTGGTCAATAATTCTTCCTGCTCTAGCATATCCTACTTTAAATCGTCTCTGTATAAAAGATGTTGATGCTTGTCCTGTTTCAACAACTATGTCAATCGCTTCCATTAAGAATGGATCTGTGTCATCATCTGGATCTCCTGTTTCTGCTGCTAGTTCTTTATCTGATTTGTTATTGTTTTCTATACTTTCTAGAATGTCTTCGCTATATGTCGCTTCTCCATTTGATTTTACAAATGATACTATTTTTTCTACTTCGTCATCTGACACAAATGCTCCTTGAATTCTTGTTGGTTTTGGAGCTCCTGATGGATAGAATAGCATATCTCCTTTTCCTAATAGTTTTTCTGCCCCTATTTGGTCTAAGATTGTTCTAGAGTCTACTTGTGATGATACTGCAAATGCTATTCTTGATGGTATGTTTGCTTTGATTATTCCCGTGATTACATCTACTGATGGTCTTTGTGTTGCAATTATTAAATGCATTCCTGCTGCTCTTGCTTTTTGGGCTAGTCTACAAATTGAGTCTTCTACTTCTTTTGCAGCTACCATCATTAAGTCTGCCAACTCGTCTATTATTATTACTATTTGTGGTAGTTTGCCCATCCCTTCTTCTTTTTCTGCTAAAGCATTATATCCTTTTAAGTCTCTTACACCTTTTTGTGCAAACACATTATATCTGTTGTCCATTTCTTGTACAGCCCAAGCTAACGCTCCAGCAGCTTTTTTAGGATCTGTTACTACTGGTATTAGTAAGTGTGGTATTCCATTATATACTGATAATTCTACTACTTTTGGGTCTACCATTACGAATTTAACTTCACTTGGTTTTGCTTTATATATTATACTTGTTATTATTGTGTTTATACATACACTCTTTCCTGATCCTGTTGCTCCAGCGATTAATGCATGTGGCATTTTTGCAATGTCTGCTATTGCCATGTTTCCTGCAACATCTTTTCCTAATGCTACACTTAATTTTGATTTTGCATCTTGGAAGTCGTCACTTTCTACAACATCTCTAAAGTGTACAGTTTCTTTTTCTGTATTTGGGACCTCAATTCCAACTGCTTGTTTTCCTGGAATTGGAGCTTCAATTCTAATTGTTTCTGCTGCTAAGTTAAGTGCAATGTCATCTGCAAGGTTTGCAATTTTGCTTACTCTAACTCCTTCAGCTGGTTTTAATTCATATCTTGTAATTGCTGGCCCTACTGATACATTTTCAACTTTTGCCTGAACGCCAAAGCTATATAATGTTTTTTGAAGTTTTGTTGCTACATCTGTTAATGCTCTTGCTCCACCTTTTATACCTTTTTTAGTTCCTTTGCTTAATAATTCTATTGGTGGATATTCGTAGTCTTCATCTTCTACAACTAATGCATGTTCAAGTTGTAATACTTGTTTAACTTTTTCTTCTTTTTTCTCTTCTTCTTGTTTAAATAGATTTCCTTCTATAAAATCTGGTTCCATTTTTGTTTTTTCTTCCATTCCTAATGGAACCAAATCATCTTTTTCGTGTTTATATTTTTTTCTTCCCTTTTCATCTTCAACAGCTCTTCCATTTAGATTGATTTTAATTTGTTCTGCTTCAGATGCTTGGTCTTCATCTAGTTCGATATATGCTTTTCTAGAAGCTTTTTCTGCTCTTGATTTTCTTCTTTCTTCTTGAATATCTTCTTTTGCCTGCATCCTTTCTTCATGTCTTTCTTTTCTTTTATCAACTCCTGATTGAATCCAATTACTTACAATCGCAGATATATCAATTGAAAATGTTGTTGCAAATAAAATTAAAGCTGCACCTATACTTAAAATAATTGTTCCTATTTTTCCGAACAATTTGAATAATGGAACTGCTGCTAATGTTCCTAAAGCTCCTCCTCCCATGTTGTTCTCTCCTAAAGCAAAAGCATCTTTTACTATGTCTGCTATATTTTGGTCTATATTTATTGCTCCATTATAAATTTCATATACACTAAGAATTACTGCTATAAATATTAGCAATAATGTGTATTGAAATATTTTTGATGATATATATCCATCATCATCTTTGCATGCCATTTTGATTGCTACCGCAAATGAACCTATTGGTAAAATATATTTGATTACTCCAAACATTCCACCAAAAAAATCACTAAGTGCAATTCCTACATATCCAGATTCTGCGTATATTAGCACTGTTAGTAATGCGCTAAATATTATTGTAATTATTACTCCAAAATCTAGTGATTTTTTCTTAGGTTGTCTTCTTTTATATTTCCTTTTTGCCATATTTTATATCATCCTTCCTACTTTAAAAAGGGGACACTCCTTTTAAATAAAGGGGTGCCCCCAATTTTTTATTGAAGTTCCTTTTTACTGTTTTGTATTGTTTTAATTGTATCTTCTAAAGACATTTGCATTAGACTAATTGCTTCTCCAAGATTTTTTTCTAATCTTGTATAAGTATCTGTTAAAACTTTTTCTGTTGATTCTAATAGATTATTAGCGTATTCTTTTGTTCCTTGAGATATTTCTCTTGACATTTCATTTGCTGTTTCAATAATTTCAGCTTTTTGTTCATACGCTTTTCTTGTTATCTCGTGTTCATCGATCATTGAAATAATTCTATTTTCAGCTTCTTTAACAATTCCATCAGCTTCTTTTTGAGCTTCAACTAATATTCTTTGTCTTTCTTCTTTAATCCATTTTGCTTGTTTTAACTCATCTGGTAGTTTGATTCTTATTTCTTTAATTATTTCAAGCAATTCTTCTTTATCCACCATTGCTTTAGTTGTGAATGGTAGACTTCTACTATTTTCTAATATATCTTCTAATGTTTCTAATAATGTAAATATTTCCATTGTTTACCCCTTTCTAGGCACTTTGTTTTTTAGACTTAAAAATATTATTGTTGCTCTTCCATATTTTCTTTTGTCAACAATTTCTACGTCTATGTTTTTAATTTGTTGTTCTATTCTTTGCTCATCATCTGTTTCGATGATTATAAGGCTTTCTTCTTTTGTTATGTGTAATTGTATGATTTTATTTAGTGATTTTAATATATAATCTGTCTCATATGGTGGATCTAAATAGATTATATCAAATTGCTCATTTTTTAATTTTTCTAAGCAATTTTCAAAATCTATATTGTAAACCTGTGTGCATTCTTCCATGTGAGTTTTTTCAATATTTTTTTTGATTATATTGATGGCCTCTTTTGATTTGTCACACAAAACTGCTTTTTCTGCACCTCTGCTCAGAAATTCTAAACCTATAGCACCACTTCCTGCAAATAAATCTAATACTTTTGCTCCTTCTATTTCATTTTGAATTATACTAAATATAGATTCTTTTACTCTGTCTAAAGTCGGCCTAGTGTTTTCTCCTTCTAGCGTATATAGTTTTGTCCCTCTTGCTTTTCCACTTATTATCCTCATAATGCTTTTTCAGCCTTTCTTTTCTTATACTACTATTTTATTCCTTTTTTGTCTATTGTCAAGTGTTTTAATGAAATTGTAATATACATTTAATATTTCTGTAATATTGTAACAAAAAGAGGATTATTTCTAATCCTCTTGATTCATTTCTCTTATTAATTCAGATTGAGATATCAACAATGATTCCATTTTTGCTTTATATATATCGAATTGTTTTCTCATATCATTATATTGTTGTTCTTTAATTCTTATTTGTTGTTCCAATTCTTCAACAGCTCTAAGCGCATTTTCTTTAGCGCTTCTAATTATGTCATCTGCTTCTCTATGAGCATCGCCAATTATTTGTTCAGCTTGTTGTCTTGCAACATTTTTAACTTCTTCAGATGTTGATTGAGCCATTACAAGTGTATTTTGTAATGTACTTTCTATGTTTTTGTAATGTTCTAAAGCAGAATTTAGTTCATCTACTTTTGGACGCAATACCGCTAATTCTTTATAATTAGACTCATAGTCAGCCATTATTTCATCTAAAAAGTCATCTACTTCTTCAACATTATAGCCGTTCATCATTTGTTTGCTAAATCTTTTATTTTCTATATCTAATGGTGTAATCATATTAGATTGCCTCCGTTCTAGTTTATATTGTTGTTTTTTAACCATGAAACAGATAATTTGCTTTTTATTTCTTCTCTAGCCATTTCGTTTGTGATTTCGTAGTTAACTGGTGCTATTAAGAATATTGAATTTGATATTTTTTGGATATGTCCATCTAATGCGTAAACTCCACCACTAATAAAGTCTACTATTCTTCTAGCGACATCTTTATTAACATATTCTAAGTTTACGATTACTGATTTTTTCTCTTTTAATAAAGAACAGATCTCTTCTGATTGTTCAAATGTTGTTGGTTGAGAAATCACCATTCTTACTGGTTGTCCTTGTGCATTTAGTGGAACAACTTTTCCTCTTCTTCCAAAGAATCCTCTGTCTTCTTCTTCATAGTTTTCAGTTTCTTCGTAATCATAAGCCTCATCATTTTCATAATCTTCAGCTTCTTGTCCTACTCCTCCGAATAGTCCCCAAACTTTGTCCATTATAGCTCCTGCCATTTTTTAAACCTCCTAATAATTACACTTTCTTTTTTCAACTTTGTTTTTAGTATCTAACTTTTTTGATTTTTTGTCAATACTTTTTCTGTTTGTAATTAAAACTTAATATTTTTGTAATATTATTGTAATATTATTGATTGATTATTATTTCATCGTAATTTGATATTTTTTTGTAGTTTCTTATTTCTGTTGAAGTAAATCCTAATTCTTTTAATTCTTTGTCTGAGTATGTCGTTATTATTGCAAATTTGTCAGTTTGTCTTTTTACATTTACTAATAATTTTGATTCTATTCCTGCTTTATTTCTTATTACATAATATAGCCCATTTTCTTGTATTAATGCTTGTTTAGGCACTTTTAATCCTGAATCATTCCACCAAATTACATCTACTATTACTTTTCTATGATTTATTAACTCTTCTGTCATTTTATTTATTTGAAATATGATTGTTCGCTTTCCACTTTCTTCATTTATTTGGACAATTTTCGCATCATATTCTTCATTATTTGATATTCTTAGTTGCACTGTTTTTCCTACTTCAGTTGACATTGCGTTTTTTGAATTCATGGGTATCGCAATATAACATTTAAAATTATCAATTACTTTTCCACATTCATTACTTGTTGACACTATTTTTCCAGTTTGTAAGTCTAAATTATTTAAATATTGTTCTGTTATTTCATTAAATTTATCTGGTGAAAGAGTTTCTTCAAATCCATCTACTCTATATGATACAAGCCCACTTATTTCTGCTTTTTGATATTCTGAACCATTTTTTAGTTGTTGTTCATAAGAATTTCTTTCTTTTACTAAAGATTTTATCTCCTTGTTTTCTGTTGCATCTCCAATAAAATTGATTTTTTTATTGATTAAGCTATCTATATTTTTCTTACTTTCAATTATTTCTTGATAATTATTTAAATTATTGATTTTTTTTATTTCATCTTCTATCTCTTTTTCAATTGATTTGATGTCAGCTGATGATGTGACATTTTTTTCTTGTTCCAATAATTCTTGTATTTTATAATTAATTCCACTTATTTCATCTTTTATTTGTTGTTCACTATCACTATAATATCTAAATATAGATTCTTCTTTAGCTACTCTTTGACCTTCAGAAGCAATTGCATATATTCCATTTGTATAATCTTCTCCTTTGACTACTTTTTCGCTTCTTATAATATATCCAATTGATTCATCTTCTTCAGATATTGTTCCTTGTTTAACAACATATGTATCTGCTGATTGTTGAAGTAACATGAAAATTGACACAACTATATAAATTATTACTGCTATTGTTAATAAAATAGCTATAATTTTTTTAGCTTTTTTCAAATTTATTTCTCCTTTTCTAAAATCTTTTGTAAATCATGTGGTTCAATCCAAATTGTTTGTTTATTTTTTTTGAACCAAGTTATTTGCCTTTTTGCATATCTTCTTGTTTCCATTTTGATTTTTTCAATCATTTCTTCCTTAGTTGTTTTTCCCTCTAGATATTCTACAACTTCTTTATAGCCTAAGCCTTGCATAGCTGTTGGGAATTCATCATATTTTTGCAATAAATTTTGGACTTCTTGAATCAATCCTTGTTCTATCATGATATCTACTCTTTTATTGATTCTCTCATATAAAAGTTCTCTCTCCCAATTGATTGCATAAACTTCATAATCATATTTTATACCTTTTTGTCTAGATTCTATTTCTTGTTGTGTTTTAGTTTTTCCTGTAGCTTTATAGATTTCTAAAACTCTTAGGATTCTTTTTTTATCATTTGGACTGATTTTTTCCATTGCTTGTGGATCTATTTTTTGTGCTTCTTCGTATAGTATTTGAAGCCCTTCGCTTGCAGCTCTTTCTTCTAATTCATTTCGGTATTTTTCATCTAATTCTATATCTTGATATTCTATACCATATATTAAACTATCAATATATAACCCTGTTCCTCCAACTATTATTGGAGTTTTCCCCTTTGCAAGAATTTCTTCTATCGCTGCTTCTGCATCTTTTTTGTATTCTGCTACACTATATCTTTGATTTGGTTCTACAAAGTCTAGCAAATAATGCTTTATTCCTTGCATTTCTTCTTTACTAGGCTTTGCAGTTCCTATGTCCATGTCTTTATAGATTTGCATTGAGTCGCTTGATATTATTTCTCCATTTATTTTCTTTGCCAACTCTATTGATAGTGCTGTTTTTCCAGATGCTGTTGGTCCACAGATGACGATTACTTTTGGCTTTTCCATTTTGATTTCATTCCTTCCAAATTTATGCTCTCGCGAATTTCTTTTCAATGTCATATTTAGACATCTTAATTGCTGTTGGTCTTCCATGTGGACATGTAAATGGATTTGGTAGTGCTAATAATTTATCCATTAAGCTATCTACCTCTTCTTTAGTTAATGCCATATTTGCTTTAACTGCTGCTTTACATGCTACTGTTGCAATAAATCTTTCTTCAATTTCTTGTTTTGCTGTTCTTGATACTGAGTTTATTTCATCTAATGTCTCTAAAAACATTTCTTTTGTTTCTAAGTCTAAGCACATTTCAGGAACACCTGTTAATTTTAATGTGTTTTCTCCAAATTCTTCTAACATGAATCCTGCTTTTTTAAACATTTCCATATTATCTTTTGCTATTTCCATTTCTTTGTGGCTTAATGTTATTATGTCTGGTAATAGCATTAATTGTGAATCTTTTGTGTCATCATTATAATAGTTTGCTTTTACTTTTTCATATAATATTCTTTCATGTGCAGCATGTTGGTCTAGTATATACATTTCTTTGTCTATTTCAATTATTATATATGTGTTAAATACTATTCCAATGAATTTATATGATGGTTTTTGATATTCTTCTATTTCATCAAATATTGATGTATTTCCTAATGTAGCTATATCTCCAGCTTCTTGTCTAGGATCTTTTGTTTCTTCCTGTTTTTCTTCAACTGGTTTTGTTCCAAATAATTTTAAATACATTTCTTCAAAGTTTTCTGTTTTTTCTTCTATTTTACTATTTACTATGTCTTCAATTATGTTTGAATTTTCTTGCATCTCTTTTATTGCTTGTGGCAGTTCTTCCTCTTGTTCTTCATGTATCTGTGGATTGATTTCAGATTCTGGTTGTGGTGTTTCTTCTGGCACTGCTTCTTGCGCAACTTCTGGCGCAACTACAGATTCTGATACAAATTCAGGCATTTGTTGTACTTCTTGTTGTGAAATTTCTATCGGATTTTCTGTCAGATTTTCTGCAGGTGTTTCATTATATGTGTATGTCATGCCTTCTTCTGCAACACCATCTTTTGTTGGATTTCCTTCATTTATTAATCTTTCTTTCATTTCTTGAAGTTTTCTTAAAATGTCTTGACTTTTCTCTATGCTTGGAATTTGATTTGTTGAGGTTCTATATTCAGTATTGTTTCTAGTTCCAAAAAGTCCACTTTCAGCACGTGTTTCACTTGTTGAATTTTCTGTGTCTGCAACTAATTCAGCTTTTAATAACGCATCTCTTATCGCATGATAAACTGCTTTGAAAACAGTACTTTCTTCTTCAAATCTCACTTCTAATTTAGCTGGATGCACATTTACATCAACTTTTGAAGGATTCATATCCACATTTAATACAAGAAAGCTGAATTTCCCAATTGGAATCATCCCTTTATACGCCTTTTCCGCTGCTGAAGTAAGTGCTTTATCTTTTATAAATCTTTTATTTACAAAAAAGATTTGATTTGCTCTATTTGAACGAGCAATTTCAGGTTTTCCTATAACTCCGTATATATGCATATCCTCATAAGTGTATTCGGTTTCAATCAAAGCACCTGCAACATCTTTTCCGTAAATACTATAAATAACTGTTTTCAAATCTCCATTTCCATTAGTTTGAATAATAGTTTTTCCTGTGTTTATTAATTTAATTGCTATTTCTGGATGTACTAAAGCAATTCTTGTAACTGCATCTTCAATATATCCTGCTTCTGTAAAGTCTTTTTTCAAGAATTTATATCTTACAGGAGTATTATAAAATAAATTAGTTACTGTAATTGAAGTTCCTGTAGGGCAACCTGTCACAGATTTTTCTAACACATTCCCGCCTTCAACAACAACCTTAAAGCCATTTTCTTGTTCAGCTGTTTTAGAAACCATTTCAACTCTTGCAATTGCTGCAATACTCGCTAACGCTTCTCCTCTAAACCCCATTGAAGTTACTGTAGATAAGTCATCAGCACTTCTAATTTTGCTTGTAGCATGTCTTTCAAAAGCAATTTCTAAATCATCTTCTGGAATCCCTTTTCCATTGTCTGTTACTCTTATATATGAAATTCCACCATTTTTTATTTCAACTGTTATATTTGTAGCCCCTGCATCAATTGAGTTTTCTACCATCTCTTTTATTACTGAGGCTGGTCTTTCAATTACCTCTCCTGCTGCTATTTTATTTATTGTTAAGTCATCTAATAAAACTATATTCCCCATATTTTTATTCAACCTTTCCATTTGCTCTTTTGTTACACCTGTATTTTATCATTTATCATTTTTTTTAGCAAGTATTTTTTTAAAGGGACCAGGTCTTTTTTTGCGCAAAAAGGGACCTGGTCCCTTTTTACGTTTTTGTAACACTTTTTCTAAAATCTCATATTATATATTATCAAAAGAAAATCCTAAAGATTGACTTTAGTTAAGACTTTTTTTCGCGAAAGGGGGGTTTTTTATGCCAGAAAATAGAGGTTGCGGTGGTTTCGGTTTCGGTGATGACTGCTGCTGGATAATAATTCTTATCCTTATAATTTGTTGCTGTTGCGGTGGTAACAGAGGAGGTTGCTGCTAAGACATAATTAAAAGACTGAACTTTTTTGGCGAAGAAAAAAGTTCAGCCTTTTTTATTTTATTCATTTATCTTATCTTTTTCTAAAGAATATTGCAGCACCTATCATTAATATAATTCCAAATGTGAATATAATTCCTTCTGTTCCAGCACCAGCATCAGGTATTGGTTGTGGAGCTGTATCAGCTGGAGTATTTGCTATAAGTTTGATTTTTGGAGTAACATCAGAAGAGTCACTCTTATCTGTTCCATCAAAGTCTTTATATGTGATATCAACTTTTTCGTTAGTATTTAAAACTTTGTCTATTATTGATTCATCAAATTCTTCTTTTAAAACTAAATCAAATTTTAATATTTTAGTTTCTCCTGGACTTAATTTTTCAACATTCCAAGTGATAGTTCTTTGGTCTTCTGTTATAGTAGCTGATAATCCCCTTGAGTCTTCTGTTAAAGATATATTAAAATTATTCGCTACTTCTTCAGGAATATAATCAATAATTTTAATATTATCTAATGATTTTTCAACAGGTAATAATTCATGATAAATTTTATCTGTTATTGTTTCTTCTATTTCTGTGTCATTTATTTTGTAGAAAGTTCCTTTTGTAGGAGCTTCTTCAGTTCCAAATATTTGTTGGATAACTTGTGCATAAGTATAACTTGAATTGTTTTGTTTGTCTTCTCTTACAACTGCTGTTTCATCGCTTATTCCTGTTAACATTGTTATAACTTCGACATTTTCTAAAGATGTTAGTGTTGATTTTGTTTGATTTATAACATCTGTTAGTCCTTGATAAGTAACTAGGTCATTATATCCTACTGCTAAGTTAGGTAATCCGTCTGTTAAAATTATCATATATTTATTAGTGTCTTCACTTGAAAATTGTTCCTTAGCAAGTTGTAATCCAGAATCTAGGTTAGTATATTGACCAGTTCCTTCAATTGCTGAAATTTTGTTAGTTAATGTTGTTACATTATTTGTAAGTGCACTAACTTGTTGAGCATCTGAAGCTGTTCCTGTTACAAAATACCCATTCTCATCTTTTTGTGAACTTGATGAAAATGTAACTACTCCTATTTTTAAAGTAGTTGGATTTGCTTCTAATAACCCTCGAACTAATTTATTAGCAGATTCTAAAACTACATCTTTTCTTGTAGTTTCGCCTTCAACAATATCATTCATACTTGAAGAACTATCTATTACTAGCATTAGTTCTCCAGATGGAATTAAAATTTCAGAATTATTGTTTATTTTTAGTTGTAAAGTGATTTTGTGTTTTTCTAATTCACTATTTATTATCTTTTTTTCTAAAGTACATTCTTCATTTAAATTAATTGTACATATATTATCTTCAACTATTTCCATTGTTACATTTGTAGCAGCAAATACGTTTGCTGTCATAGCAATTAATATAAAAAGTACCATTAATGCGATTTTTTTCTTCATATTTAACACCTCATTTATTAGTATAACACAAAAAATTGGAAAAAGCAACATTTGGGGACGTGTTCGCGGTGCTAGCACGGTGAACCTGTCCCCAAATGCTAGCATGGCGAACACGTCCCCAAATAGCTGTTTTTCTATCTATCAATCACATCAAGATTGTCCAGCGCTTTTCCTGTTCCTAATGCAACGCATGAAACTGCATCATTTGCAATCATAACATTTATTCCTGTTTTTTCTTGTAATAGTTTATCTAGTCCATCTACAAGACATCCTCCACCTGTCATATATATTCCTCTGTTGCTTATGTCTGCTGCAAGCTCTGGTGGTGTTTTTTCTAATACTGAGTGAACTGCTTCTACTATCATCATTGCAGGTTCTATCATTGCTTCAAGCATTTCGCTTGAGTATATTGTGATGTTTCTTGGTAATCCTGTTGTTAAATCACGTCCTCTAATTTCCATTTCTGTGTCTTGTATTTTTGGATATACACATCCTATGTTGATTTTCAAGTCTTCTGCTGTTCTTTCTCCTATCATTATATTATGTTTTTTCTTGATATATTTTATTATATATTCATCAAATTTGTCTCCAGCAACTTTTAATGATGTACTTTCTACTGAGCCGCCAAGTGATATTACTGCTACATCTGTTGTTCCCCCGCCAATGTCTACTACCATATTTCCACATGGCTTTGCAATATCTATGCCTGCTCCTATTGCTGCTGCTATTGGTTCTTCAATTAGGAATACTTTACGTGCCCCTGCTTGTGTTGCTGCATCTATTACTGCTTTTTTCTCTACTTCTGTTACTCTTGATGGAATACATATCATAGCTCTTGGCGCAAATAATGTTTTTCCGTTTATTTTGTTGATAAAGTATTTTAACATTTTTTCTGTAACAGTATAGTCTGATATTACACCATCTCTTAGTGGTCTTGTAGCTACTATGTTTCCCGGTGTTCTTCCAAGCATTCTTCTCGCTTCTTCTCCTACTGCTAAAACTTCTTTTGTATTGCTGTCTACAGCAACAACAGATGGTTCTCTTAAGACAACACCTTTACCTTTTACATATGCTATTACTGTTGCTGTTCCTAAGTCTATTCCTATGTCTTGACCAAATCCAAATTTAAACATTATATTCATTCCTTTCAAATATATTTAGGCTTTTAAATTCATCACTATAACTCCTGATATTATTAAAAGAGCTCCGCCAATTGTCGCTATTGAAAATTGTTCTTTTAAAAATATTATTGATGCTATTACAATACATGCTTGGGCTATGCCATTACATATAGGTGAAATATAGCTAACATTTTCAAACATCATTATTATTCTTGTAAATAATAAGAAACTTATTATATAACATATGAATCCTAATGCACTAATCCAACTTATGCTAAAAGCAAATTCTCCTGAACCCATTGTTATTTTGCCAGCATTTCCACCTTTTTTCATTAATATTAATCCTGATACTGTAAAAATCAAATATAAAATTATGGTTAAAATTCTCATTATATCTTTGCTCCTTATTACCATTTTTATTCCTTTCTCTAGGCTTTCTCTTTTATTATGTAGATTGGCCTATTTTTTACTTCTAGATATGTTTTTGATAGATATTGTCCTATTACTCCTATTGAAAATAGTTGAACTCCACTTACAAATACTATTATACATACTAATGATGGCCAACCTGATGTTGGATCTCCAAAAATTAGAGTTCTAACTATTATGAATATTATAGCCAAAAATGCTACAAGGCAGAAAATTAATCCTAATATAGAAGATAATATTAATGGTGTTGTTGAAAAAGCTGTTATCCCTTCTATTGCATATTTAAATAATTTCCAAAATGACCATTTTGTTTCTCCTGCAACTCTTTCTATATTTTTATATTCGATCCATTTTGTATTAAACCCTACAAAACTAAATAATCCTTTTGAATATCTATTATATTCTTTTAGTGAAATAATGGCATCTACTACTTGTCTTTTCATTAATCTATAATCTCTTGCTCCATCTACCATTTCTATATCTGATATTTTATTTATTATTTTATAAAACATCCTTGCAAAAAAGCTTCTAATTGGTGGTTCTCCCTCTCTTGAAACTCTTCTTGTTCCAACAGAGTCATATCCTTCGATAGTGATAGCATCATACATTTTCTTTAATAATGATGGCGGATCTTGTAAATCTGCATCCATTAATGTGACATAATCCCCTGTTGAAGCCTCTAATCCTGCTAACATTGCAGCTTCTTTTCCAAAGTTTCTTGAAAATGATACATATTTTATTTTTTCATCTTGTTCTTTTAGTAATTTAATTATATCCAATGTTTTGTCTTTTGAACCATCATCTACAAAAATATATTCAAATTCTGCAATACCTTCAAAATCTTCTTCTCTAACTCTTTCCATTTCCGCATAAAATAATGGTAGTGCATTTTCTTCATTATAGCAAGAAACTATTACTGAAATTTTTTCCATTTACATTCCTTCCTTACTTTCTACTAATATATTATTATCATAAAATTTTGAAACTTTTTTTAGTTCATTATCAACATATTCAAATCCATACTTTTCTATTAATGTTTGTTCATCTGAAAATAGATTTGTTCCAAGTGCAAGTTTATTTCCTTCTATTGTAGCTCCTAATGCTGCCAATGTTGTTGGATATAAATCCATTGTAGAATATTCCCTATTAGTGTTTTCCGCTTCTATTACTGGATTTATTATTATTTGAACAACTTTTTTCTCATATTCTTGTCCTACTTCAAGGTTAAAGAAATTTGATTGCATTGTCAAATGGTCTCCTGCAATTACAATTGTTGTGTTTTCATAAAAGTCTTGTTGTTTTATCCAATTTACAAATTCTCCAACCTTTTTGCTTGAACATGATATTACATTTTTATATTGCTCATCCCATTTATTAGGGCAATCTTCACATTCATATCCATCTGGAAAATGTGTATCTACTGTTAGCATCGTAAAATTAAATGGTTGTTCTTGTTCTGATAATTTTAATATTTTTTCTTTAGCAAATGCAAATAAATTATCATCAGAATATCCCCACCAAACTTTTTCTGATATCCTTTTCTCAGCCATTGCTGATTCAGAGTCCCAGATTTCATAATTTCCATGCTGTTCAAATAAGTTTTTTCTTCCTCCAAATACTGCATCTGACCCCAGTAATAAAAAATTATGATATCCGTTATTGTCTAAAATTTCTCCTATGCTATGAGCTCCTTGCAAAAATGTGCTATGTTCACTTAATGAATTATCTTCTACTCCGATTTTTAATGGTATTCCACAGGTTTGTGCAGTCATTGCAGCAATTGTCCAAGTAGCTCCTGTGGTGGTATATGCCCCACCGATTGTATCTGTATTAGAAAAATTCAAATTTTCTTTTGCAAGTTTTGATATTTCAGGAATTAAGTCTTTTTCTGATATTCCTCCATTTTCTTTAGAAGCAAAAGTTGTTTCCATTGACTCTAAAAAGATATATATTAAATTTCTTTTTTGCTCTGGAAATTGTATGTTTACTTCTTCTGGTTTTACATATTCCTCAGCTATGAAGTTAGAGTCATTTGTTTGGTTGTAGACATATCCTATAATATCTGTTGCTATAACTATATGTCCCATACTTGCAATAAATAATAATGTTGCTATACCTACACTTATTTTTATTTCTTTTTTATTATCTGGTTCTTTCATTCGTTTAATTAACAAAATTGATACTATTATTGTTAGTGCTATTATTTTCCATGGACATTGTATTAGATATTTCCATATCATATCTGTACTTGTTCCTTCCATTGGAACTTTTAAGTGGAATACGATTTCTTCTAATGTTAAATGTCCAAAATTACTATATAACCAATTTATTGAAATTGTTAATAAAAACGCTAGTGATAAAAGTGTTATTATAATTATTTTTGCCTTTTTTTTGTTCATCTTCTGCTCCTATTTCTGTTGATTTTGTATATACTTCCATGAGTCTTGACACATATCTTTTAATGTTTTTGTAGCTTTCCATCCAAGCTCTTTTTGGGCTTTTTCAGGATTTGAATAACATGTTGCTATATCTCCTTCTCTACGTGGCGCAATTCTGTATTTTACAGTCATTCCTGTTGTGTCTTCAAATGCCTTTACCATGTCTAATACACTATATCCTGTTCCTGTTCCTAAATTATATATATATATTCCTGTATTTTCTTTTTCAAGTTTTTCTAATGCTTTTATATGTCCTTGGGCTAAGTCCACTACATGTATATAATCTCTTACTCCAGTCCCATCTGGTGTATCATAATCATTTCCAAATACTGATAGTTGTTCTAATTGCCCTGATGCAACTCTTACAACATATGGCATTAAATTATTTGGAATTCCTTGTGGTTCTTCCCCAATTAATCCACTTTCGTGTGCTCCTACTGGATTGAAGTATCTTAATATTGCTATATCCCAACTGTTGTCTGATTTATATAAATCTTGTAGTATTTGTTCTATGTATAATTTTGTTGTTCCATATGGATTTGTTGTTTCACCTGTTTTACAATCTTCTGTTATTGGTATTACTTCTGGTTCTCCATATACTGTTGCTGATGAACTAAATATAAATTTCTTTACACCATATTTTTTCATTGTTTGTAATAAAACTATTGCTCCAGATATGTTATTTTCATAGTATTCAAGTGGTTTTTGAACTGATTCTCCTACTGCTTTGTATCCAGCAAAGTTCATTACTGCTTCTATTGTATTTTCTTCAAATACTTTTTCTAATTCTTTTCTATTTAAATAATCTATTTCATAAAATTTGAAATCTTTTCCTGTTATTTCTTTTATTTTTTCTAATACTTCTGGCTTACTATTTGAGAAGTTGTCTATTATTACTACTTCTCTTCCTTCTTTTAATAGTTCTACTACTGTGTGGCTTCCTATATATCCTGCGCCACCTGTTACTAATATTGACATATTGCCTCCTAAAAAGGGACTTGGTCTCTTTTATTTTTTTGTAAAAAGGGACCTGGTCCCTTTTTACCTTTTTACTTTTTTAATATATCACTGTTCTTAAATATTTTCAATAGCTAAAACGAAAAAAGGGACCTGGTCCCTTTTTGAAGTGCACCCCATTTAGTAGACATAGAAAAAAGGAATCTATGTTAAACTACTAAATGGAGGTGTATTTTTATGGCTAGAAAAGGTCAAAGGTTTATGGAATATGATAATGATTTTCGAGAACAGGTAGTTAAAGATTATCTTAATAGCTCACTTAGTTGTAAGAAAATTGCTTAAAAATATTTCATTGGAAGTACAAAAACAGTTGAAACTTTGATAAGAAAATATAAACTAACAGGAACTACAGATAACCAAAAAGTAAAAAATAAGGAAGTAAATTATCAGAAAAGGTATGAAATATTAAAAAAATACCTAGCCTTCCTCAAGGAAGAACACGAGAAAAAGTAAGATTTATTAATATGTTTAAAGATAAATATAGTTTAGAGGATTTATTTGATGTTCTTAATATTAGTAAATCTAATTACTACAAATATAGAAATTCTTTAGATAAAGATTATTCTGATTATCTGTTAATAAAAGAAATATTTGATAAATCAAGAGGTACATATGGATATAGAAGAATTGAGGAAGGCTTACTACAAAAATGGGGATTAATTATGAATCACAAAAAAGTTCAAAGAATTATGAAGAAATATAATTTAAAACCACAATATACACGAAAAATAAAGAATAAAGCATATAAAAGAATAGAAGAAAACGTAAAACCAAATTTAGTTAATAGAAAATTTAATACAGATAGCCCTAATAAAATCTGGACTACAGATATAACTTATTTAATGTTGGATGGTAAAAAAGCTTATTTATCAACTATTTTAGATTTGTACGATAGAAAAATAGTTGCATATAAAATCAGTAACCGAAATGATTTAAATATTGTGATAGATACGTTAAATGAAGCTATACAAGTAAGAAAAGATGTACACGGATTAATCCTACATTCAGACCAAGGATTTCAATATACATCTTTTCAATACAAAGAAATTTGTGAATCAAATGGAATAACTATATCTATGAGTAGAAAAGGTACTCCAATAGATGATTCGCCAATGGAGAGTTTTCACGGCATCCTTAAGAAAGAAACTCTCTACAATAATAATATCACATCTTTAGAACAATATATAGCTATTGTAAAAGATTGGTTATTATTTTATAATACTATTAGATTAAAATTAAATAAAAAATATGAGACTACATATTAATGTAGTCCCATATAATCCTTTTTTCTGTGTCCACCAAAATGGGTTCACTTCATTTTGGCGCAATTGTGAATTTGATCTCTTTTTTCGTTTAATCTTTTTTATAGTAAATATTCATATCTACATATCCTGATATTCCATCAATTTGTCCTCTTTCAGAATATTGCCATATATCATATTTATCATATTTATATATATCGCTTGGCATTTGCCCTTCATCGTTTTCACCAAAATCTGCAATCCAAATGCTATAATCTTCTGGTAAATCACCTAAATTCATATAGTTCAAAAGCCAATATGCATACGAATATACACCGGTTTTGTAACCTGCTGCTTTAATTTCCTCACAAAAAGCGATTGCTATTTGTGTTAAAGTTTCTTTTCCTAGGTTTATCTGTGACTCATCTTCCATGTCAAAAAATATCGGTAAATCAAATTTCGTTTGTCCTGTACTTCTCAAATATTGTATTGTTGCTTGAGCTTCTCTTTTAGCTTCTTCAACACTTGTTGCATATGAATATATATATGTTCCTATTGGTATATTTCTTGATGTTATTTGTTGATAATTTCTTTCAAATTGTTCGTCTACTATGAATTTAGACTGTGTTTCACTATACCACCCTACTCTTGGCATAATAAAATCAACTTTTCCTGTTGCAACTACTTTGTCAAAATCAATTTCTCCTTGCCAACGTGATACATCAATTCCTGTATAGTATTTTTTATACTGTGGTACTATTCTAATTTGAATAGCTTCAATTCTCTTGCTTTGTCCTGTTGTTCCTGCTATTTCTCCATCAATCAACCAACTTGTCCACCCTTTGTCTTGCACATGAACTCTATATTCGATTGTGTATTCAGGTAAATTTTCTAACTTTATTTGAAGTGCTTCTATTCTAAGAGACTGATTTGATGTTCCTGATATTTGTCCATCTACTTTCCAGTCTTGCCAGCCTATATTTTGTATATGTGTTCTGTATTTTACTTTTGCATTTTGCGGCGCATTAATTAAATTGATTTTTAATGCTTCTACTCTCAATGAGCGGCCTTCTGTTCCTGAAATTGCCCCATCTTGTACACTATTTTGCCATCCTATATTTTGTACATGACTTTGATATTTTATTCGTAATTCTGTATCTTTGGGTACAATTTTTATTTGTATAGCTTCTAACCTTAATGATTGCCCTGAAGTTCCGGCCATTTCTCCGTCAATTTTCCATTCTTGCCAACCTATATCTTGAACATGGACTCTATACATAATAGAATAATCGTCTGAATCTTCTAAAATAATCCTTATACCTTCTACTCTTAATGATTTACCAGAAGTACCAGCCATTTCTCCATTTTTCTTCCATGACTGCCAACCTATATCTTGAATATGTACTTGATATTTTATATTTAAGTCTTCTTCTGAATTTAGTAACTCTATATTTATAGCTTCTAATCTAAGACTTTTTCCGGAAGTCCCAGATATTTCTTCATCTTTTACATAGTCTTGCCAGCCTATATCTTGTATATGAGTTCTGTATGTTACTTTTAAATCTTCTGTATTTTCATTTTCTTCATCTGCTTCAGTAGAAATCACATTATTTAATTCATCTTCATCATTTGAACTTTTAAAAGCTACTACAGTTCCTGAAAATATATTAATCATAAAAACACATAAAGCGATAAGAAAGTATAATTTTATATTTTTCATACAGCACCTCCTAACTATTATAATATTTAAATGAAATTAAATTTATAGATTTATTATATCATAGTTATTACAAC
>JAZSAX010000087.1:0-2033 GCA_045602065.1 Clostridia bacterium | reverse complement strand
TGTTCGCCGTGCTAGCATCTGGGGACAGGTTCAATTTGCTAGCAGAACGAACCTGTCCCCAGATGCTAGCACGGCGAACACGTCCCCAAATTGCTATCTGTTTAGTCCTTCAACAATCTCAACAATATCAGCAATAAATTTACCAATCCACGGCAAATTCAATCTTACAAGTTTCTGCAAAAAATATATAATTATTGCTGTAACAATTGTAACACCTATTCCAAATCCCATACCACGAAATATTCCTGCAAGAAAGTTTCTTTTTATAATTTCTTTTTTAGTACCTAAAATTTCAATTAATTGTTCTATTTTCTTCTTTTCTAAAAATCTCAGCAAACGTTCAATATTATCATTTAGAATTTTCTTCATAAAAAATAACCACCCTAACCTTTATAGTTAGAATGGTCAATTTTTAATAATTTATTACATTTGTAAAAAGAGAGTCTGTTTCATTTTCTTCCATCATCTTTTCTAGTGAATCAATTAAACTTTGCAAGTTTTTCATGTCACTACCTATCATTTCCCAATCGTTTCTGTCAGTAGACTCTGTCAGATTTTTATTAGCATTTATAATAGCTTCTATAAGTCCTTCAATATCTTCGGTAGTGTTGATTTCAATGTTCACTGCTGACTGAGACAATAAATTAGTTATAGCCTCTCTTAATGTATCTCCTATTGCAACTTTTGTGCCTGATGCTACTATTATTTTTTCTAGTGTTGTAGACGCATCCGGCTCATTTGTCATTGTTTGATAAATTGTTTCAACATATAAAACCGTATTGTTTATTGGAATGATTTTCATTTCTTTCGAAATTTTACTTCCTGCAACACTTAATGTTTCAAGTTCTGCTGAAATAGTTTCATCTTGTTCAATTTGATTGTCTAGTTGACTTGGTCCTAAAATATTACTATCTTTTGGATATTTATAGATTTTTAATTTGCATTCTGTTCCATTACATATTCCAACAAGATATGATGTTATATTAGATTTACCATTTGGAGTATACATTTGAACTAACCCAAATTGTGCTTTTTGACTTTCTGGTGTTTTAATCATTGCTCCATAAGGCTCTAATGTAACTTTTTTATTTTTGGTTGTTGAAGTTCCATATGTTGCCATTGACCATATATCACTATTCCTATATAAAACATCTTCTTTTACATTATGATATACTTTTAGCATTTTTGATTGAACTTCATATAAAAATTCTGGATATCTAAATTGTGATTTTATTGTTTCTGGAATTCCTTCTCCTGTATAGTCTGAGAATATTGTTGGATATAGCTTCAAATATGCCATAATTATTGGGTCATTTCTGTCTGTTATATAAAAAGCCATTTCTCCGCTATATGCATTTATTATTACTTTTACAGAATTTCTAATGTAATTTATATTTTGTTTTGAACCTTCATATACAATGTTTGTATATGTTGAATATGGATATTGGTCAGATACTGTATAGCCATCTAACACCCAATATATTTGTCCATCATCTATTACAGTATATGGATTTTCATCATATATTAAATTTGGCAATACTGTTTTTGCTCTTTCAACAATATTTCTATTTGTCAAAATTTTGCTTTCATTTGTCACATTTGTAGATATCGCTAATTTAATATCACCATTTCTTATTGCTAATATTAATCTATCTATAAATCCTACCTGTATTCCTGAATTTCCAGTATAATTATATATATGTTCTATTCCTTCATTATCAGTATAATCATATTCAGTTTTATTTTTTGTATTTGTAACAGCTGTACTAGTTGTTTCTAATCCATAATATATTCTAGGTTCTGATATATTATAAATATTGTCTGCACCGGTAATATCTTTCTGTAAATACTTCACGTTACCGTCTTCTGTAACATCCGTTGCAGAAGCCACTATTTGTCCAATACCATGTGTATGTTCGTATGTTTTATTATTATATGATATTCCTAAGTTTTCAATTTCTCTTGGAGCAACGTATACCAGTTGATTTTTACCGTTGATTTCATATTGTGAAAGTGTTGCATTTTTATATGTG
>JAZSAX010000086.1:0-7439 GCA_045602065.1 Clostridia bacterium | reverse complement strand
AATTAAAAAAGAATATCTAATATGATATTCTTTAATTTTTGTTATATACAATATGCTATCTTTTTGTATCTCCATTTATCAACTCTAATCTTCTCTCCACTTCTCTAATTTCATCTGGTGTAAGTTTTTCAACTCTATGTTTTTGACCATAAAGATTTTGTTTTTCTTCAGGCAACTCTGATATCAAATCTTCAAGTTCTCTTGCAAAAATTTTATTTTGGAATATATTTTTATAAACAACTAAATTTTCAATAGGTTTGTCAGATGCATCTCCTGAATATTTTACTCCAGTTTCTAAAATTTCATAAATATTTTTTTCTTCTAAAGATTTACCTTTGAAATGTTTGCATAAATCACCTTTTTTGAACATATCTTTCTCCTTATCTATCTTCTCCATCATTATATTTATAACTAGTTTCACCTAATTCATCTCTTACTTTATTGTCTCTTGATTTAATATGATTTACATCACAATAACGATTTTTAAATTCAACCTCATTTTGTAGTAAAGTTCTCATATCTTTTAAGAATATTCTATATGTTTCATCTTCAAAAAACATGTTTTCTGGCTTTTCTTCTCCATATCTTTTTGATAATCTTTTAAATGTAAAATCTAAAAACTCTTCAATAGTCATATCTGGTGTTCTTGCTTTTCCTACAAAGAAACTTCTAATAAATACCATTTCTATTCTTGTATTTCTATCAGCTGATGAAACTAATTTTCCATAATCACTTCTTGGCATATCTTCTAAAGAAGAACTGTGATCTTCTATTGCTTCTTTAATAGTAGTTCTTTGTTTTTCTTTAAATAAAGTAGCCATTTGTTTATCATTGAAAAATCTTCTTCCCGCAATTATTGCGTGTTTTTCGCCATCTTTCTTTTCTTCATATTTTCCCCAATCATGACATCCTGCAATTACAAAAATCATATCATCATCTAAGTCTAATTTTAAAGTATCTTTTAAAGCAAATGATCTTCTTATAACTTCTCTTATATGTAAAATTCCATGTCCTTGGTCATTTTTTTCATATTGTGGAAAAATATTTTTTTCTACATATTTTTTTACTTCTGGTCTTACATTTCTTGTATAATATTCATATTCATCAATTCCATTTGCATCTAAAATTAAAGTTCTAAATTCATCAAAAGAATCTGTGTCATTTTCTTTTACTTTATTGAACGCTTGATATAATATTTCATCTAATGAACTTTCAGGGTTATTTTGTTTAATACTTTCAAATAATTTTACTAACAATTCTTTGTTTAGCTTTTTCATCTCTTTTGACTCCTATCTTCTTACTAATTTATCATAGCAATTTCTACATACAGGAATATATTGACTATCTCCAATCAATATATCGCCTTCTTTATTTTCTTTGCAATAAGTATATATCGCATTATCATTTTTACAAACTTCACAAATTGAAGTTAGCATCTGAACATTGTCAGATACACATAGCAAATCTCCCATTTTTCCAAAAGGTTTCTTCTCTGCTGTTAAATTTAGTCCCGCAATAAAAAACTTTTTTCCATTTGAAGCCATCTCTTGAATTGTATTAACATTACCATCTAAAAATTGAAATTCATCTATAACGTAGACGTCAGCATCATAATTTTTTATTTCTTCAATATTTGTTATATTTATTGCTGTTATTCTGTTTCCGTTTCTATCTGCTACATATTCATAGTCCCTTGTATCTAATTTAGGTTTAAACATTTGAATTTTCTTTCCTGCTATCTTTTGTCTATTGGCTTCATTAATTATAAGTTGACTTTTTCCTGATTTCATTGGTCCTGTAAATACATTTATATCACTCACTTGCTTTTCCCCCGTTTTTTATATGTTCTTCTTGCATTTTACAAAATTCTTCTTTATCTTTCAATACTTTTCTAATATCTTCTAAAAATTTTTCATATTCTGCATCTTTCAAAAAGAATTTTGCATAACCGTTTATTCCAAACTTTAAGTTTAAATGTTCAAACGCTCTTTCATATAGTTCTCTATCTGTAGCTTGTGGATTTAGTTTTTTTCCATAATAATATGATCTTTCTAAGCATTGCTCTACTGTATTGTTTCTATCAGCTGATGATACTATTTTTCCATATATACTTCTTGGTTCATGGTCTGATGATGCTCTATGGTCTTCTATTGCTTCTTTTATAATCAATAATTCTTCTTCTGCGAAAAATTGCTTTAATTTTTCTTCTTGTGACATAATTTCAGCAGATACTATCTCATGTTTTTTTGGGTCCACATGATGTCCAATATCATGATAAGCTGCTACAACATATACCATATTGTTATCTACTTTTAATCCATTTTGTTTTATTAATTCAAAACTTCTTCTTATTACATAATTGATGTGTTCTATTCCATGAGCTTGTTCATTTTTACTATACTCTGGAAAAACATTTTCTTCTATAAATGTTTTTAAATCCTCGTTTACTAAAATTTCTTGATTTGACATCTTAAATCTTCTCCTTTTTATTGCATTATATCAAATTCCATATAAAAATCAATTAGTTATTTAATTTTTTATGCAAAAAGAGATGCCAATTAGCATCTCTTTTTGTTTTAGAAGTACTTACATAAGTTCTTCTTTTGGATTTTTGACTACAGGTAGTTTTTGATATAAACTACCGGGGTTTGGCGGTCGCCACTACCAGTGGTTAAATCAGACAAAGATGCAAGTAAATCGACAATTCTTCTTGGGGTTGTGCCTAAAGAAGCTTCTCCTGTGATATCTTCTGTGTGCTTTCTCTTAGCACTCTCTTCAGCTACAATAGCTTCGATCTCTTCAGAAGTTTTTCCTTCATATGCACTTGCAATGAACTTCAACTTAACTTCCTTAGGAGTACCTCGAAGTCCATCAGTTGAACCTAATGTAGTCTGAGGATCTGCAAGTTCCCAAATGCCTCCAACAGGATCTTTGAAAGCCCCATCTCCATATACCATTACTTCTACAGTTCTTCCAAAGCGTTGTTTAATGTCTGCCTGAATATCCTCTACTAAATTTTGGCAATTACGAGGCATCAGTTTCAATCTGTTACCAGACATCAAATTACTTCCATAAAGACCAAACTGTTCGTTATAACCTGAACCATCAATAGGTTTGTCCATAATTTGAGACAAATCCAAAACCTTTTTAGCTCCATTGTTTTCAAGAGCTCTTCTGGTTTCTGTACGCCTGTGAATACTACAAACTAAATAGTTCTCACATTGCGTTACCTCTGGTAATCTCGAAAAGTTATTGCAAAGAATTACCTCAGCTTTGCCTTGGCATGCTTCAATATACTCTTCGATGTAGTTCAGTCCTGTAAACGGATGCTTTGGTGTACCTAGTTTAGAGTAAAACTCCTCAACAGTAAGTACATCTCGATATGGGTTGATTCCACTTTCCATCAGTGCCATATCAGATACTAGTCGGTTTCCGACTTCATCTGTAGGGTATGTCATTGCAATATACACTTTTTCAAGTGTGGGTGTTGCGGCAATTGCTTTCAATGCATCCAGAAATCTGTTACGACTCTGAATAGGATCAACAATTACCAACTCCCTTGCCCCTGCAAATTTAATTGCAATGTCATCACTGATGTTTTGGTTAGTAACAAAGTTACTCTGGCTAATTGCAACAACAGCTTCGGTTATAGCAATAATATCGCCATTATTGGGCCATCCACCAATTGAGTTAATCACAGACGAAATAACAATTTCTTGCAAATTGTCTCCCGGCTGGATTACTGGAGTCCTAATCCCTTGCGAGATTACTCCTCCTTTCCTGTCTTGTTCCCCTTTCATCATTAATTCCTCCTTATTTTAATTTTAGATTAAGGGTCTATAGCAGTATTACTGCAATTCGCCATCATTCTATCACGTATTGATATTCTTGTCAATTTATTCTACATTTTTTGACAATATTAGCAAAACATGATATAATATTTATGTTTTGCTAGTAAAATCTAGTCAAATAACTACTTTAAAAAGGAGAATTCCTATGGCTTATGAAAAAAATGAACCTTTGTTAAAATTGGAAGATGCAGTCCAAAAATGCAAACGGCAAGGCAATGCATGTCTGTGGCATACACCCGGATGTGCTATAAAATTCAACAAGAAAATCCCAAAAAACTATATGATTGAAAGCACTTTGGTTTTAGTATCAGAGAACGATTCTTGTATGATAATGCTTGTTTGCATTTCTAAGAAAGAAGCTAAATCTACAATTGTAGTAACAGGAAATTTTCCCAGCCTTCAACAGCTGAAGTCTCATCATCCTGAATTATTTGAATTGATGGGCAATTTGTGTGTTAGATAAGGCAAAAGGCTACGTACTATGTACGTAGCCTTTTTATTATTCTTCACATCCACCACAGTGTCCGCAGTGTCCATCACATTCGTCATCTTCAACGAATTCATAAATATCTTCTTTTATGTATCCTACATCTTTTTCAAGTTCTGCAACTCTTTTTTCTAAAAGTTCTATTTTTTCTAATAATTCCTTTTCTGACATTTTCTATACCCTTTCCATATATTCACATGTACGTGTATCAATTCTTAAAACATCACCAATGTTAATAAACATAGGAACTTGTAATTCTAATCCTGTTTCTAATGTTGCAGGTTTTCCTGATGTTGTAGTTGTATTTCCAGCAAATCCTGGTTCTGTATATGTTACTTCTAATTCAACAAATATTGGTGGTTCAACAGCAAATACTTTTCCTTTAAATGAAAGCATTGTTACTTCCATGTTTTCTTTTAAATATTTTAAGCAATCTCCAATATCTTCTTTATTTAATGGCATTTGGTCATATGTTTCATTATCCATGAAATAATATAATTCTCCATCATTATATAAATATTGCATTGTTTTCTTTTCAATTTCTGCTCCTGGATATTTATCTGATGGGTTAAATGTTCTTTCTAATACAGCTCCTGTCATTACATTTTTTAATTTTGTTCTAACAAACGCTGCTCCTTTTCCTGGTTTTACGTGTTGGAATTCTACTACTCTGAAAACTCCACCATCCATTTCTATTGTTGTTCCATTTCTAAAATCTCCTGCCATGTATACTCCTGCCATGTTAATTTCTCCTTTCAATTTCTTTACATAATTTTACACTTCTTCTATTTTACACCATATATGCGTAAAAATCAAGTGTTTTGAACTTTTTTATATAATTACATATTTTTTTGTTGATTTTGTAAGCGGCTCGCTTGCGCCTTTTCCTACAAGAACTGTATCTTCAATTCTAACACCAAACCTTCCAGCTATATAAATTCCTGGTTCATTTGTAACTATCATTTTTTCTTTTAAAAGATTTTCTGAATTAATGCTTAATACTGGTCCTTCATGTACGTCTAAGCCTACGCCATGACCTAATGCATGAATTAAGTCATAATTATTTAATCTAAAATCATTATCAACCATTTTTGCAATTAACTTAGTATTAGAATTTTCTTTCATATCTTTTAATACTTGTTCTTGATTTTTTAATACTAAATCATATACTGGTTTTATATAATTAGGAACTTCGCCTACGAAAATTGTTCTTGTCATATCTGAACAATATCCATTTACTTTACATCCCATATCTATTGTTATTACATCTATATTTTGTATTTTTCTATCTGATGGAATTGCATGTGGCTTAGAAGAATTTTCACCTGATGCAACAATTGTTTCAAAGGCTATTCCTTCTGCATGTTTATAATAGTAATCATCTATTTCTCTAGCTATTTGTTTTTCTGTCATTCCAGGTTTTATATAGTTTACAATATATTCAAAACATTCATCTGTAATTTTACATGCTTTTTTTATATTTTCAATTTCTTCTTCATCTTTTATCATTCTTTGCTTTTCTATCATGTTTTCTGTTTCAACTAAACTGTTTATTTTATATTTATGCATATATTCTTTATATTTTGCATAAGTCACATGATTCTCTTCAAAGCCTACATTTTCACAGAACATAAAGAAGTTTTCGAAATCTTCTTTAGTTAATCCTCTTACATCATATACAACTATTTCATCAAATAATGTAAGTGTATTATGAACATCTTCTACATATCTTCCATCTGTTATAAATATGTTTTCTTTTCTTGTTACTAATAATGTTCCTTCTGCTTGGATGTTTGTTAAATATTTAATGTTTACAGGGTTTGTTACTATCATTCCTTGTAAATTTAAACTTAACAATTGATTTCTAAGCCATTGCATTTTTCGGTTCATTCTTTTCTCCCCTTTATATTTTAAATGTAAAAATTACCTTTAAAGCTGCTATTACAGATTCAAATGGTACCAGCATACATATAAATGCTGCTATTACTATAAATGGACCAAATGGTATATATTCATCTGCTTTTTTACGTTTAGTAATTATTAATATTATTCCTATAATTGCTCCTATCAAAAATGCTATTATTGATATTGCTGTAATTTTTGTAAGACCAAAATATAATCCTAATGCTCCTATAAATTTAATATCTCCTAATCCCATTGATTCTTTGCCATATATTAAACCACCTATCAATGTTATTATTAAAAATATTCCTATTCCAGCAATCATTCCAAATAACATATCTATTGTTATTGCCACATTTGACATTCCATATAAAAATGCTATTATAAGTCCAGTTTCAAATATAGTCAAATTAAGTCTATTGGGTATTATTTGTAATTTAAAATCTATGGCAAACGCTGATAAAAGCATTGGTGTTAATATTAAATATTTTATTAAATTTAAGTTGCCTATAATATTCTCTTGTATTCCAAAATTATATACTAATATAACATATATTGCTGAAGTTAATAACATTAGCGAGTAATTTGGTCTAAAATCAATTTTGTATTTTCTTATTATATCTCCTGAAAATACTTTTTTGTTTTCTGGCAATCTTTCCTTAATCCAATCTACAAATTGTCCTACACCTAATCCTATTAGTGCAGCAATTAAGTAAAATCCTATGTGTGTATCATTTATATACATTTTTCTTTACTTCCTTTGTTTTTTTATATCTATTTTTTATTGCATTTTCTATTGGTCTTTTTAGTAAGGTTACCCAAATGTCTTTTTCAGCAATTGGTTCTACCAATATTGTAAACATTTTACATCTATTTCCGCCAAGTACATCTGTAAATATTTGATCTCCTACTACGCCTATATTTTCTGCATTTTCTTGCAATTTCTTTTGTACTTTTTTAAATCCTGATTTCAACGGTTTTTTACCAAAGTATTCATATTCTAATTTCAATTTTTCTGCTACTGTTTTTACCTTTTCTTTTTTGTTTGAATTTGATAATATATATAATTTAATTCCTTCTTGTTTTAATTTTTCTGCCCATTGTATTGTCTCTTCAGATAAGTTTTTATCATAATCTATTAATGTATTATCTACATCTAATATTAAGGCATTTATTTTGTTTTCTCGTAAGAAATCTAT
>JAZSAX010000085.1:0-6037 GCA_045602065.1 Clostridia bacterium | reverse complement strand
TTAAAAGGAGATGTTAATAGCTTAGTACAAGTTGTTAACAATATGATTTCAAATTCTATTCAAGCTTATAATGGAGCCCGTGATAAAAACATCGACTTAGAAGTTAACAAAAAAGGTAGTGAAGTTATTTTCTCTGTTAGAGATTATGCAGGTGGATTACCTAAAGAAGTTCAAGATAAATTATTTAAAGAAATGGTTACAACTAAAGGAAAAAATGGTACAGGTCTTGGATTATATATGTCTTATTCAAATATTAAAGCTCGTTTCGGTGGAGATATTACTTTTGATGTTAGCTCAGGAAAAGGGACTACATTTAATATTGTAATACCAATTAAGAGATAATATGAAATATAAAAGAATGATTCAAACACAATGTATTTGAATCATTCTTTTACGTTTTTATTGTATTTATAAGACAAGCACTATAATACGCAAGAATACTTAATTTTTTTTGAATAACAGATTTATTATTGAGTATTTTGAAACAAAAGAAAAAGCTTATAAAACATTAATGAATATCTTAATGATACTAAAAGGAATAGATTAAAAAATTGTAAAAAAATGACAAAATTATTGGGAATATATTGAAAAAAAGCACAAAGCGTGCTATAATTCTAATTGTGAAAATAAATTACTTATAAGATAAAAATAAAATGAGAAGATTTTAATAATTAATAAGGTTAGGGGGAATTACAATTGAAAGAGCTTATTATGTTATTACAAGAAAAAGTAGAAAAAGCTTTTAAAGAATGTGGATATGATAATGAATATGGTAAGGTTATAAATTCAAATAGACCAGATTTGTGTGAATTCCAATGTGACGGGGCATTAATTGCAGCGAAGCAATATAAAAAAGCACCAATCATGATTGCGGAAGAAGTAGTAGAAAAATGTAAAGAGCTCGAGGAATTTGAAAAGATAGAAGCAGTAAAACCAGGTTTTATAAATATAAATGTTTCAAAAGACTTCTTAACTAAATATTGTAATAGTATGTTAGAAAAAGAAAAATTTGGGTGTAAAATGGAAAACGACAAAACAGTTGTAGTTGATTATGGAGGGCCTAATATAGCGAAACCATTACATGTTGGACATTTAAGACCAGCTATTATTGGCGAAAGTGTGAAAAGAATTCATAAGTTTTTTGGAAATAAAGTTATTGGTGATGTTCATCTAGGAGATTGGGGACTTCAAATGGGATTAGTAATTGAAGAGCTTAAGTTTAGACATCCTGAGTGGGACTACTTTAATGAGAATTTTAACGGAAAATATCCTGATTATAATTTGTTCACAGTGACAGACTTAGAAGAAATATATCCTTGCGCAAGTGCAAAAACAAAAGTAAGCGAAAATGCAAGTGAAGAGGAAATAAAAAAAGCAAATGACTTTAAGGAAAAGGCAAGGAAGAATACAGCTTATTTGCAAGAAAAGAAAAAAGGGTATTATGATTTATGGAAGAAAATTGTTGAAATATCTGTTAAAGATTTAAAAGAAAACTATAAAAAATTAGATGTAGATTTTGATTTATGGTTAGGTGAAAGTGATTCACAAGAATATGTAAAAACAATGATAGAAAAAATGCAAGATTTAGGAATTATATATGAAAGTGATGGAGCTATGGTGGTAGATGTTCAAGAACCTGACGATACAGGTACTATTAATCCTTGTATGGTATTGAAAACGGGCGGAGTTTCTTGTTATCAAACTACAGATTTAGCTACCATAATGCAAAGGCAAAATGATTTTAAACCCGACCAAATCATTTATGTGGTAGATAAAAGACAAGAATTACATTTTGTACAGGTATTTAGATGTGCTAGAAAAGCACAATTAGTTGATGAAAAAACAGATTTGATTTTCCTTGGTTTTGGAACTATGAATGGAAAAGATGGAAAACCATTTAAAACAAGAAATGGTGGAGTAATGAGATTAGAGAATCTTATAGATGAAGTTAATAAAAAAGTATATGAAAAAATGGATAATTCTAAAGAAATGCAAGATGAAGAAAAATTACAGATTTCTAAAGTGGTAGGGCTTGCAGCATTAAAATATGCAGATTTATCAAATCAAATTTCAAAAGATTATATATTTGATATTGATAAGTTTACATCTTTGGAAGGTAAAACTGGTCCATATATATTATATACATTAGTAAGAATTAAATCAATTTTGAATAAATTTTATGAAAATAATACTATAAAAGAAAATAAAATATTAGATCCAATTGAAGATATAGAAAAACAAATTTTATTAACGATTTCAAGATATAATCAAATTCTAGAGGAAAGCTATATAGAAAATTCCCCAGCAAAGATTTGCTCTTATCTTTATGAGTTGGCTAATACATTTAATAGCTATTATCAAAAGATTAAGATATTGCAAGGAAATCCTGAAAGATTAAATTCTAATATTACTTTACTTTCTTTAATGAAAAGAATTTTTGAAAGTGGTATAGAATTGTTAGGATTTGAAACACCAAAAAAAATGTAATTTAGAAGGAAATGTTATATGAAATTAGAAGAGAAAGATGTAAAGATAGATATAAGAATAAAAAGATGCATTCATGAGCAAATATTAAGGAGAAAAATACACAAGAAAAGTTTTACACTTATTTCTCAAAATTGTGTTGGCGGAGTAATTTATAATATGTTAAATATGAAATTTTTATCGCCAACTATAAATTTATTTTTAGAAGATGAAGATTTTGTGAAATTAGCAGAAAATCCTAGACATTATTTTTCGGTCAAGCCAGAGCCTTATATGGAAAGATATACTGAACCAGCAGATGAAACTATTAGTTATCCAATAATTCGAGTTGATGATATAAAAGTGTATTGTAGACATTATAATAGTTGCGAAGAAGCTATTAATGCATGGAATAGAAGAAGAGAAAGAGTAGATTATGATAATATATATGTAATAGCTACAAGCTGGAATTTACATGAAGACATAAAATTAATTAAAAGAATAGAACAATGTAAATATCCGAAAGTAATATTTACATATGAAAAATATAATCTACCTAATTGTGTATATCTTAAAGGAGATAAATGGAAAAAAGATAAAAGAGGTTTGGTTAGACCAGCTATACCAAATTATTCTGAAAATGCATACATAAGAAATTTTGAAGAATTATTTAACTTTCCAAAGTGGATAAATTATGGAATTGTAGAAAAAAGATAGGAGGTAATATAAATGAAATTAGCAAAAAATGAATTAAGAATTTCAATCACAGCTGCTTGTAATATGAAATGTGTGTATTGTCATAATGAAGGAAATACAAAAATGGCAACATTAACAAAAGAACAAATTAGAAAAATAATAGAAGGATGCAAAGGATTGGGATTAAAAAAAATTAGAATTACCGGAGGAGAACCACTTGTATCACCAGAAGTAGAAGGAATATGTGAAATGCTTACAGAAGAATATGCACTTAGTGTTGAAATGAATACTAATGGTATAGAAATAAAAAAGTTAATAAATATGATTAATAAAGGCTGGATAAAAAAAGTAGTAATTGGAATGGATTACTTTAACCAAAAGGTTTCAAAAAATTCACCAATTGGGGAAAGTTCTGAAACTATAAGAAATAATATCCTTGAAATCAAGAAAACTGGTTGCGAAGTTCGTATAGCTACAGTTTATAATGGAGATGATAATAATACTGAGAACATAATAAAATGGGCAGTTGATAATGATATTGGAATAAGAGTATTGGAGATAGTTAAAGATATAACAGATGAAGAATATAGTAATAAATATATGAATTTACAAAAAACAATTTCATCAAAAATTAATCTTGATTGGTATATTGATGATGTAATGGAAGAACTAAATGGCTCAAAAAATGGAAAAGTGTTAGTTAAATTTTATCATTCTTTGTGTAGATTAGGATTTTGTGATATATGTAAAAAAGTACCATTCAGAATTACAAGCAGTGGAGTTGCGAGACCTTGTATTTTAACTTCAGCAACAGATGTAGATTTATTTGATGGTGATATACATGAAAATATAATTAAGGTAATGCAAAAAAATGTAGATATCAATCAAATAAGAAATTCTAGCGCGGCAATATTATAGGAGGAGAACTGCAAAGTGGCTGTTGAACAAAGTGTTTTAAATTATTCTAAAATTAAACATATTATGATTGAAGAATATGGGATAATAGTTAATAAAGTATGTAAAATAGAACGAGGGAGTGCTAATATCTATGAGATTTTCTCAAATACAGGTCATTTCATATTAAAAGAATTTCAAGAAAAAATTGATGTTGACAAAGTAAAAATTGAATATTTAGTTATTGAGCATCTAAAAGCAAATAGCATTCCAACTCCTGAGTATATGATAAATAAAAAAGGAAATATATGTTGTGAATATGATAAAAGAATGATAATTGTGCAAAGGTTTATAGAAGGTAGTGTAATTGATTCTAATACATCAGATAAAGAACAAATTATAGATTCGGTCCATATGTATAGTGCAATAGTTAAATCTTTAGAAAATTATCCATATGAATTACCTTCTTTTAAGAGACATATAATGTCAAAAGAATTGTGCAAAAAAGACATTGAAAGCATAGAGAATTTATTGAAAATTTCTGAAAATATAGAAATAAATAAAGCTTTATTACATAAAAAAGAAATATTATTAAAATTTGAAGAGATGGATTTCAAATGGATAGAAAAACTCACTTATAAGAAAAGCCATGGAGACTATGATGTTTTTCAATTTATTTATGATGAAAATGGAAAAATAAAAGCAGTTTTAGATTTTGCAGCAACTAGAAGAATGCCAATTGCAAGAGAGTTAATTAGAAATTATTTTTTTATGGCAAAAGAAATAAAAGACCAGGTTATAGACTTTGATTTCTTTGTTGAATATATAAAGGAATTTTGTAAGTATCAACCGCTTAATTATTATGATTTAAAATATATGCCATTGTTGTATCTTATTGAACTTTCTAGAACTGTATATGGATATCAGCAATATATACTTAATAAATCAAAAGGATATTTGAATTTTGGAAATGAACTATATAATCAATGTGTTTGTGTAGAAAGATTTGGAGAGGAGTTATCAAATAGATTACTCAAATTAAATAAAGAATAATGTGAAAAATTGTTAACTAGCTATTATTAAAACGAATAAAAGCAAAGTTTTAAATTAACATTTGATTGCTAATTATATATATTTAATAATGAAAGGAGTTGATGAAATGGAGTATTCTAACGAATGTCCATTTTGCAGTGATACTAGATATATCAATAATAAATTAGCTAATTTGCCTGCTGAAGAAGCTATATTATTTGAAAATAATGATATATATGTAAGGGTGGATATTTCACCATTATGTTTAGGTCATATTTTAATTATAACTAATAAACACTATTTAAATTTCTTTGAAATACCTAAAGAAATAAAACGAGAAGTTATTAAATTAAAAGAAAATATAAAAAGAGTTTATAAGAAATTATACAGTACAGATGTTTTGTTTTTTGAGCATGGGTCTGCTAAATCTGGCTATGCAGGAGCAAGCATTGATCATGCACATTTACATTGCATACCATATAAGTTTGATATAAATAATTCATTAAGTAAAATATTAAGTAATTCTATTGAATGTAATATATTATCTTCTGATGAGGAATTTCATAATGAATTTTCTTATATTTATGTAGAAAGTGAACAAACTGGAAACATAATATATAAAGTTGAAAAATTGCCTAGTCAATTTTTGCGAAGATTAGTATTCGAAAAAGAAGGTAGTACAGAATATCTATGGCAGAAAAAATGTATAACTTCAGATAGTATAGCGAACTTAAATCAAACTATAAAAGACTTAAAGAATAAAATATTTATTTGATTTATTCTAAAATATATATGTTTAAAAATTATAATTTCTAAGAAAGAATTATAAATAACTAGAACGACATTTATTTGCACTAACTATTTATAATTCTTTTTAGTTAAAGTAATTATTTAAATATGTATTACAAATTTTCGAGATTTGTTTTACCTGCTGCTTAACAGTATCATTTGT
>JAZSAX010000084.1:0-11733 GCA_045602065.1 Clostridia bacterium | reverse complement strand
GCTAAGAGAAGTAAAGCTTGCCCTACTTGAAGCAGATGTAAACTATAAAATAGTAAAAGAATTCATTAGTACAATACAAGAAAAAGCTTTAGGCCAAGATGTAATAAAATCACTAACACCAGGACAACAAGTAATAAAAATTGTAAAAGATGAAATGGTAGAATTACTTGGAGGAGTAGAAAGTAAAATAAACTTTACACCAAATCCACCAACAGTAATAATGTTAGTAGGACTTCAAGGTTCAGGAAAAACAACAACAGCTGGAAAGCTTGCAAATATTTTACGAAAACAAGGAAAGAAACCACTACTAGTTGCATGTGATATTTATAGACCAGCAGCTATAAAACAATTACAAGTAGTTGGAGCTCAACTAAACATTCCGGTTTATAGTAATGAAACATCAAAAGATGTTGTACATATTGCAAAACAAGCAATGAGTGTAGCAATGTCCAAAATGAATGATGTAGTAATACTAGATACTGCAGGTAGATTACACATTGATGAAGAATTAATGCAAGAACTTAAAAATGTAAAATCAAATGTAAAACCACACGAAATACTTTTAGTAGTTGACTCAATGACAGGTCAAGATGCTGTAAATGTAGCACAAAGCTTCAGTGATGCAGTTGGAATTGATGGAGTTATATTAACAAAACTAGATGGTGACACACGTGGTGGTGCAGCACTTTCAGTAAAGAAAGTTACAGGAAAACCAATAAAATATGCAGCAACAGGTGAAAAACTTAGTGACATTGAAATATTTAACCCAGAAAGAATGACATCAAGAATACTTGGAATGGGAGATGTGTTATCAATAATCGAAAAAGCTGAAGAAGCAATAACAGAAGAAGATGCTGAAAGGCTAGAAAAGCAACTTCGAAAAGATGAATTAGATTTAGATGATTATTTAGCACAAATCAGACAAGTAAAGAAAATGGGTTCATTTTCATCAATATTAAAAATGTTGCCAGGTGCAAATAAAATAAAAGACTTAAATATTGATGACAAAGAATTTGATAAAGTTGAAGCAATTATTTGTTCAATGACAAAACAAGAAAAAAGAAATACTAAATTATTAAATGGAAGTAGAAGAATAAGAATTGCCAAAGGTAGTGGAACTACAGTACAAGATGTAAACAAATTCATGAAATCATTTGAAATGACACAAAAAATGATGAAACAATTAAAATCAAATAAAGGTGGCATGAAAAATATGATGAAAAACATGAATATGGATGAACTTGGCAAAATGATGAAATAGTTTATAAATTTTTTAATTTATATATAAATTTTTAGAAAGAGGTGAATCAAATGGTAAAAATAAGATTACAAAGACAAGGAAAGAAAAAAGCTCCTTTCTATCACATAGTAGTAGCTGATTCTAAATCTCCAAGAGATGGAAAAATAATTGAACAAATTGGAACATATGATCCAATGACAAAACCATCTACAATAGTTCTAAACAAAGAAAAATTAGAACAATGGATGAAAAATGGTGCTCAACCAACTGATACAGTAAAAGCACTTATCAAAAATGCTTAATGGGAGGCAATCATGAAAGAAGTTTTAGAAACAATAATCAAAAACTTAGTAGATAACAAAGATGCTATCGAAATTAAAGAAGTTGAAAATGAAAAAACTATAGTTTTCGAAGTAAAAGTTGCTGAAGAAGACTTTGGAAAAATCATTGGTAGACAAGGAAAAATTGCACAATCTATAAGAACAGTAATGAGAGCTGTAGCAAACAGAAAAGATAAAAAAGTTACAGTTGAATTTATTGGGTAATGGAGAAAAGTATGCAAAAAAGATTAGAAGTTGGTCAAATTGTTAATACATTTGGAATAAAAGGAGAAGTTAAAGTAACACCTTTTACAGATGATATAAACAGATTTGATGATTTAGAAAAAGTATATGTTAAAACCAGAAAAGAAGATAGACTATATAAAGTAGAAAATGTAAGATATCATAAAAATATGGTATTACTAAAACTTGAAGGTATAGAAAATCCAGAACAAGCAGAATTACTAAAAAATGCATATCTTGAAATTGATAGAGAGGATGCAATCCCTCTAGAAGAAGGTCAATATTTTATAGTAGATTTAATTGGGCTAGATGTTTATACTGATGAAGGTAAACTACTTGGTAAAGTTGATGATATTTATAACACTGGCGCAAATGACATATATGTAGTAAAAGATGAATTAGGAAAACAAATTTTATTACCTGGAATTAAAGATGTAATAAAAGAAGTAAAACTAGAAGATAGAATTATAGTTCATCTTATACCAGGTTTGATTTAAATTTGAAAAATAATCATCATCTTGCGTCGTTAAAATTCATTTAAAACGCGGTCACATACAACTCGTATGCTCCCTTGCCTTTTAAATAAATTTTGCCTAGCAATATAACGATTCTTTTTCAAATTAGGATGGAGGAAAAGATGCGATTTGACGTGTTGACGTTGTTTCCTGAAATGTTTGAGCCTATAAAGCAAAGCATTATAGGAAAAGCTGAAGAAAAAAAGCTAATAGATATCAATTTAATAAATATTAGAGATTTTTCAAAAGACAAACACAAAAAAGTAGATGATACTCCATATGGTGGTGGAGCTGGCATGGTAATGCGAGCAGATGTAGTATATGATGCATATCAATCAATAAAAGATGAAAATGCAAAGGTAATATATCTTTCACCACAAGGAAAAGTATTAAATCAACAAAAGGTAGAACAATTAAGTAAAGAAGAAAATCTTATTCTACTTTGTGGACATTATGAAGGCATAGACCAAAGAGTAATAGACAAAATTGTAGATGAGGAAATATCTATAGGCAACTATGTACTAACAGGTGGAGAAATTCCAGCAATGGTACTAATAGATTCTGTAAGTAGATATGTAGATGGAGTTCTAAGTGAAGATTCAATATCAGAAGAATCATTTTCACAAGGAATACTTGAATATCCTCAATATACAAGACCAGAAACTTTTGAAGATGAAAAAGTTCCTGAAGTATTACTTTCAGGTCACCATCAAAATATAAACAAGTGGAGAAGAGAACAAGCTTTAAAAAATACATATTTAAAAAGACCAGAGCTTTTAGAAAATGTAGAATTGTCTGAAGAGGACAGAAAATATTTAAAAGAAATAAAAAATTAAGATACAATGTGCTGAACTACACAATTCAAGGCACCGCTTGTATGAAGAAAGAAGGAGGTAAATACGATGGATATCATAAAATCATTAGAACATGAACAATTAAAAAACTCTATTCCAGATTTAAAAGTTGGAAATACAGTTAGAGTACATGTTAAAATAAAAGAAGGAAACAAAGAAAGAATCCAAGTATTTGAAGGAATTGTAATTAAAAAACAAGGTGGAGGAGTTAACGCAACATTTACAGTAAGAAAAATATCTTACGGAGTTGGTGTTGAAAAAACATTTTTAATCCATTCACCATTAGTTGAAAAAGTAGAATTAGTTAGAGTTGGTAAAGCAAGAAGAGCTAAATTATACTACTTAAGAGAGAGAACAGGTAAAGCTTCTAAAACTAAAGAAATGGTTGGAGCTAGAATCGAAAATAAAGAAATCGTTCTTAAAGAAGATCTAGTAGAAGAACCAGTTGCAGAAGTTGAAGCACCTGCTACAGAAACAGTTGCTGAAAATACAGAAGTAACAGCTGAATAATATGAAAAGATGCATCTCATTTTGAGATGTATTTTTTTTGAATTTTTACAATTATAATATAAGAAAATTAGGAAGAATCGGGAACAAGGTTTCCTACAGCAACCTTGTTCCCGATTCTTCCTAATTTTCTTAAATCCATATGCCAAAAATTTCAACAAAAAAATTGTCGAAATAACTTTACAAAAAAAGATAACTAATATAAAATAAAATAGATAAAGTAGGACAAAATATTAAAAATACGGAGGAAAAAATGAAAGAGAAAAATGAATTAAGTTATAGAGACTTAAAAATGGTGTGTAATCAAAACATGTTCCATTTTGAAACAACAGAAGAGCTAGAACCAATAAATGATGGGATAGGTCAAACTAGAGCTATAAAAGCCTTAGAGTTTGGAATTAATGTTGATGTAAAAGGCTATAACATATATATAGAAGGTCCAAGTGGAGTTGGGAAGACCATGTATGCCAAAAACTATTTGGACAGTATTTCGGTTAAAAAGAAAGTTCCAAGTGATTGGTGTTATATATATAATTTTCAAAATCCAAATGAACCAATAGCAGTGGCACTACCTGCAGGTCAAGGAAAAGAATTTAAAGAAAGTATGGATGGATTTATTCAAGAAGTAAAAAAAGACATCAAAAAAACATTTAATGCAGATGATTTTGAAAAAGAAAAAGCTTTAATAAAAAAAGAGTTTGAAGAAAAAAGAGAAATAGTAATGGCAAAACTTAATGAAGAAGCACAAAAACATGGATTTCAAGTTAAGTCAGCACAAAATGGTATATATATGATGCCTGTAATAGATGGTAAAGTTGTACCAGAAGAAGAATTTGAAAAATTAGAAGAATCAGTTAAACAAGAATATGAAGCAAAATCATTAATTGTTCAAGAACACATAATGAATGCAATAAGCACAATTAAACAAATAGAAAGACAAGCAGACAAAAAAGTTGCTGAATGGCAATCAAATGTTGCATTATTAACAGTAAATGCACATATAAATTACATCAAATCAAAATATAAAAGAAACAAAAAAATCAATCAATTTTTAAATGATGTAAAACAAGATGTATTAAAAAATGTACCATATTTCTTAGAAGAAGAAAAGCAACAAAGTAATGGACAAGCTCAGGCAAATCCATTACAAAAAAAGCCAGATCCTTGTTTAAATTACAGAGTAAATTTATTTATAGATAATAGTAACAAAGAAGGATGTCCTGTAATAATGGATTCAAATTATTCATATCAAAACCTATTCGGCAAAATTGAATATGAAAATTATTATGGAGCGCTAAAAACAGATTTTACAATGTTAAAACCAGGGTTAATGCATAGAGCAAATGGGGGATATATAATTTTCCAAGCGAAAGATTTATTAGCAAATCCAGTTTGTTATGAAGAATTAAAAAGAGTATTAAGAATAAAAGAACTAGGAATAGATAATGTAACAGAACAACGTTCATCAATGGCGATGATATCATTAAAACCTGAGCCAATTCCATTAAATCTAAAAGTAATACTTATTGGAGATTCGAATATATATCATACATTATTATCAGTAGATTCAGATTTTAGAAAACTATTTAAAATAAAAGTAGAGTTTGAAGAAACAGCTTCAATTGATGAGGAAAATGTAAACAAATTAGCAAGATTTGTCCATACATTCTGTGAAAAAGAGGAATTACCACAATTAGATAAATCTGCAATGGCAAGAATTGTGGAATATGCATCTAGATTAGCTGGAGATAATGCAAAAATATCAAATAGATTTACAGATTTAGCAGAAATTATTGGAGAAGCAGGAACTTGGGCTAAGCTTGCAAAAGCCAAAGTGGTTACAGAAGATTTAATAAATAAAGCTCTTAATGAGAGAATTGACAGAATTAAAAAATATGATGCTAAATATATAGAAATGATAAAAGACAATACATTATTAATAAACACAAAAGGCTCTTTAGTCGGAGAATTAAATGGTTTAACTGTAATGACAATTGGTGATTATTCATTTGGAAAACCTGCTAAGATTACAGTAAACACATATACAGGAAAAGGTGGAGTTGTAAATATTGAAAGAGAAGTAGAACTTTCTGGTTCAACTCATACAAAAGGTGTATATATTCTTTCTGGATATTTAGGTGAAATGTTTGCACAAGATATACCACTATGCTTAACAGCAAGTATTTGTTTTGAGCAATTATATAATGGAGTAGATGGAGATAGTGCATCAAGCACAGAATTATATGGATTATTATCAAGTCTTTCAGGAATACCAATTAAGCAATCAATTGCTGTAACTGGTTCAGTAAATCAAAAAGGACAAATCCAACCAATTGGCGGAGTTAATGAAAAAATCGAAGGATTTTTCCAAATCTGTAAAATGCGCGGATTAGATGGAACTCATGGGGTTATGATACCTGTTCAAAACGTTAATAATCTTCAACTTTCTGATGATGTTGTGGATGCAGTTAAAAATAAAGAATTCCATATTTATGCAGTTTCTACAATTGAAGAGGGTATAGAAGTTCTAACAGGTGTTCCAGCAGGTAAAAAAGATAGAGAGGGGAAATTCCCAGCTGGTACAGTTAATTACTTAGTATATGAAAAATTGAAAAAATATGCGAAAGTTTGTGAGAAATAAAAATAGAATTAAAATATTTGACTTTTAATAAATATTCGAGTATAATAAAAATAGAAGATGAGATACCACAAGAGTGTGGCGCATCGCTAAAGGTTTTTTAAATAAAATGCATCTCTAACGATCCAACAGAGATGTGTTTTTTATTTTGTCAAGTTTTCTTATTGTAACTATAAGTGCTACGAATAAGGCAACTGCGACTGCAGCTATTGCTATAACATAAATAAATAATATGTATATAAACAACAAATAAATATTGCTTAACAACATACGCATCGCCTCCTCTCTTTAGTGGAATTACGATGCGCCACACTCTGCTTCTCTCAACTTCTGAATAAAATTATATAGTCTGATTAAATAGATGTCAACTTAAATTTTGAAAAAGTTAGAAACAATGAGATATGAGTTGAAAAAACAACAAAAATATATTAAAATAAAACTAGATGAAAGAGAGGCAAAAATGAAAGAACAAGAATACAAAATAGAGAATATAAAATCATTTGAATTAGCTGATATATTTGACTGCGGCCAATGTTTTAGATGGAATAAGCAAGAAGACGGAAGTTACACAGGAGTATTCAAAGGAAATGTAATGAATGTACAAAAACAAGGTAATACAGTGACATTTAAAGGAATATGTAATGGTGAAATAAAAGAAATAGTTGAAGATTATTTTGACTTAAACCGTAATTATGAAGAAATAAAAGAGCAATTATCAAAAATTGATAATCATGTAAAAACAAGTATTGAATATGGACAAGGAATAAGAATATTAAATCAAGACTTATGGGAGATGATAATATCATATATAATCTCTGCAAATAATAATATTCCAAGAATAAAGGGAATAATAGATAGAATTTCTAAAAACTATGGAAAAGAAATTGAATGGAATGGAGAAAAATATTATACTTTTCCAACACCAGAAGAATTAAAAAATGTAAGCATAGAAGATTATAGAAAATTAGGAGCAGGTTTTAGAGATGTTCGTTTATATGAAACTGTTCATGCAGTTTTAGATAAAAAGGTAGATTTAGAACAAATGCAAAATAATCCAAATACTTTAGAAGTAAGAGAACAACTTTTGACTTTATCAGGAGTTGGCCCGAAAGTTGCTGATTGTATTTTGTTATTTTCTACATTGAAACGTTTTGAGGTTTTTCCAATAGATGTATGGGTTAGAAGAGTTATGAATGATTTATATATCAAAAATGAAGATGAAACAAAAGTTAATAAAAAGGAACTTGAAAAACTTGCAAAAGAAAAGTTTGGAAATCTTGCAGGTATTGCACAACAATATTTGTTTTATTGGAAAAGAGAGGCATAAGCCTCTCTTTTATTTTACAACTACATTATAAATTTTATTTTTAACATAGATCTCTTTAACAATAGATTTTCCGTCAAGTTTACCTTCAAGAGCAGAATGAACTTTATTTTTAATAGAAGCTTCATCTTCATCTAAAGCAATCATGACTGTAGCTTTAAGTTTTCCATTAACTTGAACAGGTAATTCTTTTTTCTCATCAATTGTTTTAGATTCATCATAAGTTGGCCAAGGCTCATAAGCAATTGTGTTATCATGACCAAGCATATTCCAAAGTTCTTCTGTAATATGAGGTGCAATAGGATTCAATAATTTTAAGAAACCTTCTGCATATTCTTTTGGAAGAACATCTTCTTTGCTAACGCTATTAACAAAAATCATCATTTGAGAAATAGCAGTATTAAAGTACATGTTTTCAAAGTCGTTAGTTACTTTCTTAACTGTAAAATGATATACTTTTTCTAGGTTTTTATTTGGTACATCTTTAATTTTATCAGATTCTGCAAACATTCTCCAAACTCTATCTAAGAATTTTTTAGAACCTTCAATTCCGTTTGGGTCCCAAGGTTTAGCGCTATCAATTGGTCCCATAAACATTTCATAAAGTCTTAAACTATCAGCACCATATTCTCTAACCATATCATCAGGATTAATAACATTACCTTTTGATTTGCTCATTTTTTCACCATTAGGTCCTAAAATCATACCTTGATGACGAAGTTTTGCAAATGGTTCTTTAACAGGAACAAGTCCTTTATTATATAAATAATTATTCCAGAATCTTGAATATAGTAGATGTCCAACTGCATGTTCTGGTCCACCCATATATAAATCAACAGGCATCCAGTGTTTTAATAATTCTTGATTTGCAAATTCATTATCATTATTTGGATCAATATATCTTAAGAAATACCAGCTTGAACCAGCAGAACCAGGCATTGTACTTGTTTCTCTTTTTGCAGGTTTACCTTCAAAAGTTGTATTTATCCAATCAGTTGCTTTATCTAATGGAGAAGCACCTGATTTTGATGGAGCATAATCTTCTAGTTCTGGAAGAACTAAAGGTAACTCGCTATCAGCTAATGCTTTCATTTCATCATCTAGATAAACTATTGGAATTGGCTCACCCCAATAACGTTGTCTAGCAAATATCCATTCACGTAATTTATAATTAACTTTTTTAGTTCCAATATTGTTTTCTTCAAGCCATTTGATTATTTTATCAATAGCATCTTGTTTATTTAGACCATCTAAGAAGTTAGAATTTATATGTAATCCATCACCTGTAAATGCTTCTTTTGAAACATCTCCACCTTCTAGAACTGGAATAATTTCAAGTCCAAATTTTGTTGCAAATTCATAATCTCTTTGATCATGTGCAGGAACAGCCATAATACATCCTGTACCATATGTAGATAAAACATAATCAGAAATCCAGATAGGAATTTGTTTTCCATTAACAGGATTAATTGCATATGCTCCTGTAAATACACCTGTTTTTTCTTTATTAAGTTCAGTTCTTTCTAAATCAGATTTTGCTGCGGCTAGTTTTTTGTATTCTTCAACAGCTGGTCTTTGCGCATCAGTTGTGATTTGTTCGACCAAATCAAGCTCAGGAGCTAATACACAATAAGTTGCTCCGAAAAGTGTATCTGGTCTAGTTGTAAACACAGTCATTTGTAAATCATCTGTATTTGCAATACGGAATTTAACTTCAGCACCTTCACTACGACCAATCCAATTTTTCTGAATTTCTTTGGTAGATTCAGGCCAATCAATATCTTCAAGACCATCTAATAATACATCTGCATATTGAGGAATATCTAGTACCCATTGTTTCATATTTTTACGAACAACAGGGAATCCACCTCTTTCACTTTTACCATCTATAACTTCATCATTAGAAAGTACACATCCAAGACCTTCACACCAGTTAACTGGCATTTCAACTAATTTAGCTAAACCATCATTATATAGTTGTTTAAAAATCCATTGTGTCCATTTATAATAATTTTGGTCACATGTTGAAATTTCTTTATCCCAATCAAAAGAAAATCCCAACATTTTTAATTGTTTTGTAAATGTTTCTATGTTTGCAGCTGTAAATCCAGCTGGATGATTTCCTGTTTGAATAGCATATTGTTCGGCTGGTAAACCAAAAGCATCCCAACCCATTGGATGTAAAACATTATAGCCTTGCATTCTTCTCATTCTTGACAAAATATCAGTTGCTGTATAACCTTCAGGATGTCCTACATGTAGGCCTTGTCCTGATGGATAAGGAAACATATCTAATGCATAGAATTTAGGTTTTGAAAAATCCCATACATCTGTAAAGAATGTCTTATTTTCATCCCAATATTTTTGCCATTTTTGTTCTATTTCTCTAAAATTATATGACATATATAATCTCCTTTCATTTCTCTAATTCTAATATATCGATTATACTAGCAAAATGCCCAAAAGTCAATGAAAAGTGGAAATATTTATTGACAAAACAGGTATAAAAATATAAAATAAAGCAGATGAGGTGAATGAAATGAATTTGGAAAAAGCAAAACAAGAATTCTTAAAATATACTGAAAATTATAATTTAGATATTGAGAATATAAAAGCAAAACAAACACATTCATTAAGAGTAATGGAAATATCAAAACAAATAGCAGAAGGAATAGGTCTATCAAAAGAAGATATTGAATTAGCAACTTTGATAGGTCTTTTACATGATATTGCAAGATTTGAACAATACACACAATATGGAACATATAACGATTTAGCAAGTTTTGATCATGGGGATTTTGGGGCACAGATATTATTTAATGATATGAGAAAATATGTAGATACAAATGAGTATGATGAAATAATAATTAAAGCTGTAAGAAATCACAATAAATTCAAAGTAGAAGACGGACTTACTGAAAAAGAAATTCTATTTTCAAAAATTATAAGAGATGCTGATAAAATAGACATATTTTATCAAAGTGTTGTTAGATTTTGGAAAGGAAAAGAACAAGAAGTAAATAATTCTACAATTTCACAAGATGTAATAGAACAAATTAAGAATTGTTCACAAACTAAAAGAAAATTAGACGAAACTCCAATAGATAACGTAATGAGAGTTGTAGCTTTTATATTTGATTTGAATTTTAAATCAAGTTTTAAAGTTTTAAAGAAAGAAGATTATATAAATAAATGTCTTAATAGATATAATTTAAGGGATGAATATACAAAACAACAAGTAGAAGAAATTAGAAAAATTGCGAATGGATATATAGAACAACATGCAAAGTAGAACGTGCACTAAATGTAGAAAGGAGAAACTAAATGCCTAAAAAACTAATAATAGCAGAAAAACCATCAGTAGCAATGGAATTTGCAAAAGCATTAAAAATAAATGCAAATAGAAAAAATGGTTATCTAGAATCAGATGAATGGATAATAACATGGTGTGTAGGGCATTTAGTAACAATGAGCTACCCAGAAGTTTATGACGAAAAACTAAAATTTTGGAGATTAGATACTTTACCATTTATACCACAAGATTGGAAATATGAAATAATACCAGCAGTTCAAAATCAATTTAATATAGTAAAAGAACTTTTACAAAGAGAAGATGTTGAAGAAATATATAATGCAGGAGACTCGGGAAGAGAAGGGGAATACATACAAAGATTAGTATTTATGATGGCAAAACCAAACCCAAAAGCAAGAATAAAAAGGGTATGGATAGATTCACAAACAGAAGATGAAATTAGAAGAGGAATAAGAGAAGCGAAAGACCAAAGTGAATATGATAGTTTATCAGATTCAGCATATTTAAGAGCAAAAGAAGATTATTTAATAGGAATAAATTTCTCAAGATTATTATCAATAATTTATGGTAGAAGAGTAGCAAGAGAAATAAATGAAGAGAAAGCATCAATAGCGGTAGGAAGAGTAATGACTTGTGTACTTGGGATGGTAGTATCAAGAGAAAGAGAAATAAGAAATTTTGTCAAAACAAAATATTATAAAATAATTGGAGAATTTGGCAATCAAGATGGCACTTTTAAAGCAGAATGGAAAGCAAATGAAAAATCTAAAATGTTTGAA
>JAZSAX010000083.1:0-4248 GCA_045602065.1 Clostridia bacterium | reverse complement strand
AATATAATACCATACTTTTTTATTTTTTTCAACAAAAAAGAAGGCAAATAGCCTCCTTTTTTGTTATTCAAATAGGTTTTTCCACATAATAACCAATGCAATATATAATGTTCCATAAAATATAATAAAAACCAGATATTACATTTTTCTTCATTATAGGAATTATTAAATTCCAATTTGCAGTAGGTCTTTTTTTATGCAGATTTTTTCTTGCTGCTTTTTTAACACCGTAGCCGTATCTATAAGCAGATTTCAAATCCTGTTTAAATGTCAAATTATCATGGACACACGTTACTTCTTCTATTAGACCAACTTTAATCTTAGCTTTTGTTGCTCTAATGTTAAGTTCAGAATCTTCTATCCATTGAATATCATTATCAAAAAAATAATTTCCTATAAGAGATTTTATTTTTTTGTTAATGCCTATTGCAGGACATAATGCATAGCCTGGTATTCCCATTTCTCTAGTAAAACTAATAATTTTACTAGAAAATGTATCTCTTTTAAAAAATACCTTTCCATCGACAAGAAGATACTTTTCTAACAATTCAGAAAACTTTCTTAAAGAACCTGGAATAATAATGCAATCACTATCATAGAAAACTACTTTGTTATATTTAGCATTCTCTATTCCATAGTTTCTTGATTTGCTTAAATTCCTTTCCGGAATTGTTATTACTTTTAACTCGAACTTATTAGATTCATAAAATGTGTTAACAATCTCTTTGACAGTTTCTGTAGCACCATTAAGTACTACAATCACTTCACAGAATTCATCAACAGATTCTAGAACATTCTTAATCCGTAAATCATCTGCTACACAGATAACTAGAGTTAATTCTAAATCTTTTTTCATAGCCATTCTCTCCTTTTTTGAATATAAAGATAAAGATTCAAGCATTATCTTAAACACTTGAATCCTTATCTTTTGTGCGCAAAAGAACCTTTTAAACTAGATATGCAGGATCTTTCAATCCAATGCTTTCAAAAGCTTCTTTTCTGTTTCTGCAAGGTTGACAAATTCCACACGGTTTATCCCCATTTGAAACACACGTCCATGTATGTTCAAGTGGAACACCGTATTTCAAAGCAGTTTTAATAATATTTTGCTTGTCCATATAATTTAACGGTGCTTCGATACATACTTTAGGATTATTCTTCACAGCAATTTGTATCAGTTGATTCATCATTCTGATAAATTCTGGAGAATTATCAGGACAAATCCAAGGACCAGCTTCACTTCCAATGAAAATCTTTTTAAAGTTCTCATCAGTTTCTGCCCACGCTATTGCCGCAGTTAAAATACATACATTTCTAAATGGAACATAAATTAAGTCGTCATCTTCTTTGCTCGCCTTAATACTACGGTCAGTAATCATTGACATTCCAAGATTTCCCAACCATTTCATATCAATCACTTTATGCTCTACTGCATTAAAGTAATCTGCAAAAAAGTTAGTATTTGCAAGTTCACGCTCAATGTTTTTCTGACCATAATTTACGGTTAGAAAATGTAATTCATAACCCCGCTCTTTTGCAATTGCAGCACATGTTGTACTGTCAATTCCACCACTAATTGTAATAATTGCTTTTTTCATGATTCTCATCCTTTCTTAAAGTATTTACAATTTACAATTGTAGGCTCTTTTGCTACTTTTAATTTTTTCAGATTACTAAAAAAATAATTAAAACGTAGTCAGCATTATGTTAACACTTTTACAACTTAATGTCAAGTCTTTCCTTAAATTCTTATGATTTAATTTATATAATTTTACTTTTTTATACATCTTAATACAAATATTATTTGTATATTTAATTTTTGTTTCAAAATAAAAACACCATATTTTAATATTATAAATACAAAAATATGGTTTACATTTTATTTTTAATTCTTTATTGTTTTATATGGTTCTTTATTGTTCTATATAGAATGGATTGTGCCAAAATTGTGCCAGATTGTATTTTTCTATTTTTAAAGCCCTTGGCGCTGTAGGGTTAGGAGATTCGAAATTCTGCCATTTGCTATGTCCTGACATGTTTTCACTCTCCTTTAACCAATAAAAATTTATTACTTTTCTATTTTACCACATTTTTACTGTATAATCAATACGTTTTTATTTTTATGTTGATAGTTTTTTGTTATAATTCAATAGAATCATCATCTTTTTTTACTGTTTTTCTTTTCTTAGGCCTTAAGCCATAATAAATATCTTTTAAATTATAACCTCTAATCGTTTTCTTTGATTTTTCTAAAATTTTATCTCGAATTTGTTTTAATTTTTCGTAATCCTCTGATCTATTGTTAATTTTCAAATACTCTTCTAATTCATCAACTCTTTGTTCTAGTAATTGTCTTGGATTTATTTTGCCAGTTTCTTCTATATCAAGAATATCAAAATTTTCGTGTTGCTCTACATCTGTTATTTTAAAGGTAAATGGCGGAAGCAAAAATTCATTTTCTTGAGTTTCATCCAAATATATTATTCCTAAATTTTCAAGCAAATCTACTGGTATTGCTTTGTCATCTTTTCTTAAGATTCTTCTATATCGAACTATTTTTTTATCTTTAGCCTCTTCTACATCTGATAACGTTCCACCAGAAGTTCCAAAAGAAACAAAGCCTTCATATATGTTCTCTGCTCCAATGCTTTTATCTTTATTAACGCCTAATCCTATTCTATATACTACTAAATCGTGTTTTCGGTTTGGCAATTCTTCTTGAGCTTGCACTATATTTTGAGAAATCTTAATTATAGTTTCTACAGAAACCTTTTCTTCAATTTCTTCCTTATATCTAAACATTTCATCGAAATTACCTCTCATAAATGAATTTACTAAATGATATGTTTTAGGTTCTTTATTCTTAAAAAAGAAAAGTGCGTTTATTAGTTTATCATTTAATGAAAATTTTTCATCATATAGACTCATATTTAAATAGTTTTGAATACCTCTATCATATCCTGCTTTATAAAAATCTAAATATGATTCTCCGTTTTTGTTTTGCATTGCTTTGTTTATCAATTCACTTATAATATCTTCTTTTTTTCTTAACGGCTTATTATCTATTAATAATTCATCTAGACCTGATAGAATGATTACATCTTGTTTGTTTCCGGAGTCTTGATTTGCAGAAGTTGTGCTTATTTGGGCATATTCACATTCTGATGTATCATCATTTTTTTCTTTTTCTACTAAAGCTAAATTTAATCTTAAAGTAGCTAGAGCATCATTGATACCTTTATAATCCACTTTCATAAATACTAATGCAAATAGTTGTCCATCTTTTGTTTTAATTAAAATAGCTCTTTTATTTTTATCCACATCGGTAAATTTCATCACATAATTACTGCAATTACAATATTTCAATTCTTCGTTAATTTGCGCATCATAAAATTCTTGGTCATCAGTAGTAAATCTTTTTAAAAATGGTATTTTAATCATTTAATCTACTCCTAAAATAATTTTCATTTATCTGCATAATAACACAAAAATACTTTTTTATCAACTACATCTTTTTGTTTCCAGAGCTCGTCTGTTTTTTTATTTAAATAAATTTACAATATATACTGAATATATTATTAACAACAATATACCATTATATCTAGTAATAGTATTTTTCTTTCCTATAAAGCAATATAACCAAATTAATATTGTTGAAAAAATCAAAAGTATTAGATTAAATATAAATTCTGTTGAAAACGCTAATGGAGTTATTATCGCTCCCGTTCCTAATATTAAAAAAGAATTTAATATACATGAACCAATTAGATTTCCAACAGCTAAATTGTCTTCTTTTTTTATAACAGCTATAATTGATGTTATTAATTCTGGTAAAGCTGTTCCTATAGCCACAATTGTCAATCCTATTACCCTTTCTGGAACACCATATTTTATTGCTATTTCAGTAGCTTCGTTTACAACTATATCTCCACCATTTTTTAATGCTATAATACCTATTATAATCAAAAATATTGATATTAATATGCCTCTAACTTTTATGTGTTTGTTCTTGTTTTCATTTACTGATGTTTTTATATCTTTTATTTCTATTATAATCGGATATAAAAAGTATAATAAATATAAAGCCACCAATATTATTCCATCTGTTCTATTTATAAGATTATTAGGACTTCCTAATATTCCAACTCCTAAACACAGTACCACAATAGTTGAAAATAAAGCAACAGGCAAATGAATAAATTTAGTTTCTTTGTCAATTATTATCGGTCTTAAAACTGCTATTGTTCC
>JAZSAX010000082.1:0-2742 GCA_045602065.1 Clostridia bacterium | reverse complement strand
TAATTTATCTTTATTTTTTAATGTTTCTTTAAAAAAATTCATTTATTACCATTCCTTAGCTATTTTCGTGATAATTCTATCACGTTTTTATAAAAATGTAAAGATTCTCCATAATTATAGTATATTTTAAAATTAAATAAGAGATACCCAATTTGGGTATCTCTTATTTAATTTAACTGTGCACCTTGATAATAAAACTTCCAATTGCCAAATAATCCAAATTCATAGCTATTGCACTATTAATAGCTTTTTCCGGAGTATCAACAATTGGTTCACCCTTAATATTGAAAGAAGTGTTTATAACAACTGGAATGCCAGTAATTTTATAAAACTCATCAATAATAGAGTAAAAAAGCGGATTATACTCTTTAGAAACAGATTGAATTCTCGCTGTTCCATCTACATGTGTAATTGCTTCAAGTTTATTTTGAACATTTTCTAAAACTCGACAATTAATAGTCATGTACGGAGAAAATTGGCTACTGCTGAAGAACTTTGTTTGTTCTTCATATAAGATAGCTGGTGCTAAAGGTCTCCATACTTCTCTACCCTTGAGAGTATTAAGCCTTACTAACATCTCAATTTTCCTAGGATCAGCAAGAATACTTCTATTACCTAAAGCTCTAGGACCGAATTCTAACCTACCTTGGAAATTAGCAACTATGTTTCCTTCTGAAATTAGATTTGCTATTTCTTTTGAAAGGTTATCCGATTTCCTATAGAAATAGTTTTTCTGATTTAAGAAATTCAAAATTTCCTCATCATTAAACTCATTCCCTTGATATGGAATCATTTCGAAATTCACATTTTCCTGATTGGCTACTGCAACAGCTATAGCTGCTCCCAAAGAAATTCCTCCGTCATTTGCTGCTGGTTGTGTAAAAATTTTATTTACACATGGTAATTCAGATAATATACCAGAAGCAGCACAATTAAGACCAACTCCTCCGGCAATAGCAATATTACTTACATTGTACTGATTGCAATTGTATAACACAATTTTAATCAGAATTTCTTCAAGAAGTTTTTGGGCAGAAGAAGCTAAATCAGCATAAGGAATTATTTCATCTGTTACTTTTTCAATTTTTCCTTTCCTTGCGGGAATAATTTTAGATAACAAACCTTTCCAAATAGCGATAGTTTCTTCTTCTTCATCCTTGCTTTTTTTTGTTACATTAAACAAACAGTTGATTTTTCCTTGGTCATCAGCATTAATCAAATCACGTAATTGATCGATATATTTAGGATTACCATAAGAAGCTAACCCCATAGTTTTGCCTTCTTGACCAGAAAAAAAACCAATATGTTCTGTAACAGCTGCATAAAAGTATCCTAACGAAACAGGAGTTTCATACAGCTTTGTTAAGGTAGTCTTGCTTTTATCTCCCAAGAAAACTGAAGTTGCAATTTTTTCTCCTTGTCCATCAATTACAAGGACCAAAGCATTTTCAAATCCTGAAGGATAAAAAGCACTGCATGCATGAGCTACGTGATGTTCAACATACTCAATTTTTTCAGCAAACTCTGCTGTTCCAAAAAGTACTTTGGACATTTCAGCTTTGCTAATAAATTCGGCACCAAACATCTTCCATAACTTTGGATAGTCCCATCCGATGGCAATTTTATCAATATCATTTATACTGATATTTTCCTTTTCACAAATCAACTTTATTGATTCATAAGGTACTCTATCATAAGCATGTCTGATACCGATTAACCGTTCTTCTTCAATAGCAAATTTCAATTTACCATTTTCCAAAAAAGAAGCGCCTCCATCATGACCTCTTTCTGTCCAACCATTAATACCTAGAATTTTCATGAATAGTTTCCTCCTTTTAATTTTTTCAATGTACACCATTTTCATTATGATTATATTTATAATCATAATCATAAATAAAAACTTAAATGCATTATATCACCGCAAACCACTTATGTCAACAAAAAGTCTCTTGATTAACAAGAGACTTTTTGTTGACATTCATATACTCTACCTATAATTGTCGAGTTATTGGATTTATATTTTCATTTTCTATTTATTTTGTTAGTTTAATTCCAAATAACCTTCTATTTAAACGAATTCCTTTATCTGTAGTATTTTTTTCGACATAATAATTAAATTTTGCATAATCATCTTTAACTTTTCCAAAATCAGGTATAATAGGAGTATTATTTAATAAAAATAATAAATCTTCTTCTGTCTTGTAATATTCCTCTTGTGTTATATCATAAAACTCTATTTGTTTCAATTCATTTCCCTTTATATCTGTTTTTATTTTATCAATTAATTTATTTTTCTCATTATATCCTTGACCTCTACCAAATAATTCTTTTAGTTCTTTACAGTCATCTTCATCAACTTGTTCTGAAAAAAATAATCCATCTTGCTTTAATAATCTCGTAACTTCTTTTAAATTAAATGGTGTATGTCTAGCTGTAATTATATCAAAAAAATCATTTGGAAAATTTAATTTATCTGAATCCATTTCAAAAAAACGCATCTTTTTATTTTTATTATTCTTTTTAGCAATTTTTATCATCTCTTCTGAGAAGTCTGTTCCTATCTTCATTAAACAATTATTTGATATAAGACTAGATAATTTTTCTCCGCCACCTGTACCAATATCTAATAATAAGGTATTTTCTGATATACTATTATTTATTTCATCAAAGTATTGAAATTTACTATTGTCAATAACATCATATTTAATTTGAGAAAAATCCCATCCTATTATTTTTCCTATT
>JAZSAX010000081.1:0-18590 GCA_045602065.1 Clostridia bacterium | reverse complement strand
AACGCCCATTACGTGATACATTCAATACAACTGATTATATCATCAATCTTGATATGATTCAAAAAGGTGTTTTAGAGGAATTGTTGAAATAAAGTTTTATAATTTAAGGATTGGGATGTCTGATAATATTAAAAATAATTTTGAATGTTTTTTATATTTATCCATTAAAATCCCAAAAATGTAGGTGGATATAATTGATGCTATCATTACTAATACATATTTAGGTTCTCCCCAAAAATAGAAAAATAATGATGCTAGTAATAGTATCGCGTTTTTCCATTTATTTGGGACTATATAATAAATTCCTAATACTATTGGTAAAAAATAGAATAAGAATGTAATACTTGAAAATATCATATTTATTTCTCCTATATAAGAATATCGCCGTATTTTTCACCGGCGATATCTTTATTGCTTTTTATAATATTATTACATTGCTGCAGGTTGATCTATTAATTCGTCTTCCATATTTCCATCTTCTGCTGGTAACATATCCATTCCAGGCAACATATCTTCTGGCATTTCTGGTTCTTCAGCAGTTCTTTCAATTTCTTCTCCTACTGAACCAGCTAATGCTTTAAAACTGTCATAAACTGTTTTTGCAGTTTGTTCATTTGACATTACAAGACAAACTACATTACCACTTGCTACTGTATAAATTTTTTCTGCTGTAACACAAATCCATTTTCTTTCATTAACATTTTCATTCATTGATTTTGCAACTGAATCAGCATCTACACCATCTTTTACTTTTACAAGCACTAATGAATATGCTTGTGATGACATCATTGGTTCTGATGCTACTGCATATTCTATATTTTCTGCACTATCAAGTCCTGTAAATGATTTTACAGCATCTACATCTGTTGTGTCAACTGGCATTGTCATTAACATTGGCATTTCTATTGATACACCTTCATATATTTTGTCAACTAATGCTGTTAAGTCTTCTGCACTTTTAACACTTAAATTTGAAGCTGGTTTTGAATTCATCATAAGAATTACTCCAACTATTGCTACAAAAGCTACTACTACTACTGCAAGTATAATTTTTGTTGTTTTGTTCATGTTATTTCTCCTTTCATTTGTTAATATGGGGACGTACCCCATTTCGCAAATTCATTATACTATACACTTATAAAATGTGCAACTATTTTTATACATTTAATACAACTCTTTGATATCCCACGTTGTACCATTTACAGTATCATTAAGTATTATTCCTTTTGAATCAAGTTCTGCCCTAATTTTATCAGCTAATTCAAAGTTTTTTTCCTTTTTAGCTTCAGCTCTTCTATTAATTTCATCTGTAATGTAATTTATGTCAAGACCTATTTTATTTAAATATTTTTCACGCATTTCTTGGGTAAATTTTTCTGGTTCTTGTTTGAAAAATCCTAATACTCCAAAAACTTCTGTTATTTCTTCTAAAATGCTTGCAAGTGTATTTGCAATTTGTTGTCTGTTATTTTTATTAGCAGATTTAATTAAATTGTTTATATATTTAAAATCCACATGTAATTGAGCAATTGCAGCTGATGTGTTGAAATCATCATCCATAACTTCTATAAATTTTTCTCTAATTTGGCTTGAAATATCATCTTGAACTTTTTCGCCAGATTTGTTTCCATTGTACAAATTAATGAATTCTTTCATTTTAATTATAGTGTTATAAAAATAATACATATGACTTTCTGCTAATTGATAGTCTTTATCTAAAATATCAACATCTGATGCATAATGTTTTGAAAACATTACATATTTTAAAACTTCATAATTATACATTTTTAAAGCATCTCTTATTGTTAATGAATTACCTAATGATTTACTCATTTTTTCTCCATTAATTTTAATTAAGCCACAGTGTGACCAATATTTAGCAAATGGTTTTCCTGTAAATGCTTCACTTTGCGCAATTTCATTTTCATGATGTGGAAATACTAAATCTCTTCCACCACCATGTATGTCAATTGTTTCGCCTAGAGTATTTAGTGCCATTACAGAACATTCTATATGCCATCCTGGTCTTCCTTTTCCCCAAGGAGATTCCCAATATATTTCACCTGGTTTGGCTGATTTCCAAAGCGCAAAATCAAGTGGATCTTCTTTGCTTTCTTCAAGTTCTACTCTTACACCATTTAATAAATCATCTACATTTCTATGTGAAAGTTTTCCATATTCATCAAATTTTCTAACTCTGTAGTAAACATCTCCATTTGGAGTTGGATATGCACTACCTTTTTCAATAAGAGTTTCGACAAATTTGATTATCTCATCAATATATTCAGATGCTTTTGTTTTCATATTTGCATCTGTGATATGTAAGTCTGCCATATCTTTTTCTGTTTCAGCTATTTGTTCTTTTGAAAAATCTAATGCATTTTTTCCTAAATCATTAGCTCGTTTTATTATTTTATCATCTACATCTGTATAGTTTCTTACATATTTTACATTATATCCTCTAAATCTCAAGTAATCTGCAATCATCGCATATACTATTGCTTGACGCGCATGACCTATATGGCTTAAATCATATACAGTTACTCCACATGCATACATCTTTACATTGTTACCATCTATTGGAACAAATTCTTCTTTTTTCCCTGTCATTGAATTATATATCTTCATAGTTTTCCCTCCTTATATTCAAAAAGAACTATGTGTTCTTTTTTCGCCCACATAGTTCTTATAATCAAAAATATAATCTCTATTGTAGGCATGATTATTAATACTCATATCTGCAATAGATAGAGTATTTTACCTACAACAACAATTAGCGATTATACTTCTTAAATTCATATTAATCTTCCTCTCATTTTGGATATAGTATATTATATAACTTATATCGTGATTTTGTCAATATTTTTTATAATTTTATATGTCTTATCTTACTGGTATTACATATGTTACTTTATCATTGTCATTCGAAATTTCTAAGCCGTTTTTGGCAATAACAATTTTTTTCATCATTATATTATTTTTATCAAATGTTAGGTATATTTCTTTATGTCCCATTTCCTTAATTTTTTCAAGTAGCATTTCAAATAAAATTTTACCATAACCATTGCCTCTATATTCTTCTAATATATACACTGTTATCATGTTTTTAACATCTTTATTTATTACTCCATATCCAATTACAAAATCATCTTTAACTAATTCATATATTTCTATAAATTCTACGGGTAAATTTAAAAATTCAATTACCGATTCATTTGCTTTTCTGATACTAATCATGTTCCTCTCCTCCGTTTTCTTGAATTTGTGATACTTCTATAATTCCTTGTAAATGTTCTTGGGCAAAATTTTTAAAACTTTCATATTTAAAATATTTTTGTAAATCTTCAAAATTTTGTTGTTGAGACATTGTTTCTCTTACTATGTTAATTAATTCTTTGTCTCCTACAATAATCTCTCTTCCATCAGAATATCTTATAGACATTTTACCTGTAAGTTTATAATTTTCATCCCAATCACTTCTTATACTATAAATATTAGGATTATATTTTGTTAATAAAAACTTAGAATATGTTTTTATATGGTCTAACTCATTTATTTTAACTGGTATTAAATATTTTTCCCTTAATCTTAATTCTTTCTTTGCATCTCCCTGGCACTTTTCTAGTTCATTTAAATAATGTGCTCTTAAAATAGTATATCTATGAAGTCCATTTGAAGAAATCACATATTTACCTTCTCCTGTATCATCAATTACAATTGGCTCTTTTTCAAGACTTTCTGCAAGTCTCCACATAATTTCATCTGAAGAATACTTCAGCATTCCTATTGACCTTCTACGGTATTCCTCTCCTTGACTATCAAAAAAGTCTCCCATAGTTAAAAATATATTTGCACGACCATCTCTGTATCCTAGTATATCTGCGATACATACTTCTATATCTTGAGCGTCTTTTCTTACTGCATATCTGGCTGAAATTTCGTTTATTTGATATTCTGAATATACTTGGCAGTCTACATTTGAACTTACTTGGCGTACATCAATATTATTTCTTTCAAAAAATTTTTGTATATCTGTATTTATCATTTAAGTTTCCTCCGTATTTTTATTATATTAATTAATCGTGTATTATATCTTCTTCTTTTTTGGTTATTGCAATTGGATTTGTGCTTCCTTGTGGTTTTAGTTCTGCTTGGCATTCCTCTAAAAATTGCATTTCATTTTCATTTAGACAAATCTCCTTTTGAAATTCTTCTCCTATAATTCTTCTTGTTTCTAAAATACTATATAACGCTTCTCCCCATTCTTCTGACAGTCCATTTTTCTTTGCATTTTTTCGTAATATACGTTCTTCTAAATCCTCTTCTAGAGATATTTGTTTGTTTATTAAATTATGTACTACTGCAGTTGTATGAATTGCCGTTATTCCCAGTTTATCAAATTCCTGATTATATCTGTCATAAACCCAACTTGCAGGTATAGTTTGTTCCGCATGTTGAAATGCATTTATAGCTTCTTCAATCGTTTTTCCATATGTAGTAATTGCTCTATACATAAAGGTAAAGTTTAACTTATTTTTCACACAATATTCTAATAATGTTTGTCCATTTGGTAATTCAATATTTTCTCCTGCATTTTCACATGGATAAATTTCTTTAATTTCGCTAATTGTCATTCCTTGATTTAAAAAATTATTTAAAATAGTATGTTTTACGCCAAATAATAATGATAAGTCATATAAATCCAATGTAGTATTTTCTATTTTTAATGTTTGACATTTTCTCATTTGATATTTTGCCATAAATACTGCTTTATACACATCTCCTGTAGTGTTAAAATAGGTTCTTAATTCATATGCATTCAGCGCTTCGATTTTTGCGACCTCTCTTAATCTTACTTTCTGACCTTTATATTCTATTTTTTTGTTTTCTTCTTCCTCTTTTATAAGCTTAGCTCTTTCTTTTCTAGCTTCTGTTCTTTCTTTACAGCTTTTAATAGCGTCATATATATTCCCTGTTTTCTTATAAGAATTCGTTAATGTCCCTATATCTATTCCTTCTCTTTTAGCAATTACACTTATTGCTAGCATTTCTCCATTATATTCTATTTTTTTTACTTTTCCTCTTGAATTTTCTCTACACCACTTTACTGCCTTATATATGTCTCCTGTTTGTTTATAATACCTTGATAATGTAACATCAATTAATCCTTCTTTTTTAGCTATTGTTGCTAATCGTAAATATTCTCCATTATATTCTATTTTTTCTATTGACATATTAATGCCTCCTAATTATCATCTCTTTCTTTTCTATTTGGATTATAACATATCTTTTTATTTTAAGCAAAAAAATACCATAAATTTATGGTATTTTCTAAATTTTATTTTTTGTTTAACTCATATACAACATCTACAGTTCAAATATATTCGCTTTTAACATCATTTGAGATATTTTGCTTTTCTCACTGAATGGAATTTCCCAACAACTTCCTATTATAGAATTCCCTTTTACATCTTCTCTTTTTGCCTTGCCTAGAACCTTTTTTAGTTGTTTTTGCAACTCAATTTTGTTAGTATATACTGATATTATTTTTTCATTGTATAATACATTGATTGTTGTTTCTGTTTCTTCCTTATTTATTTCTTTATATGCTCTTTTCATTTCTCTACATCCTTACTATATCTTTTACAACTTCTCCTGCTATTATTAATCCTGCAACTGATGGCACAAATGATATGCTTCCAGCTTTTACTTTTTCTTCTTGAGATTCTGCAGGTTTTATTGGTTCTTCTTTTGAATATACAACTTTAAGTTTTTTGATTCCTCTATTTTTTAATTCTTTTCTCATTACTTTGGCTAACGGACATACGCTTGTTTTATTTATGTCTGTAACTTCGAATTTAGTTGGATCTAATTTATTTCCTGTTCCCATACATGATATTATAGGAATATTTAGTTTGTTAGCTCTAATGACAAGTTCTATTTTTGCAGTTACAGTATCAACACAATCTACAATGTAATCTATGCTATCATCTAAAATTCCTTGTGTTTCTGGCAAAAATAATTCTTGATATATTTCAACATTTGCATTTGGATTTATTTCTAATATTCGCTGTTTTGCAACTTCTACTTTTGGCATATCTATTGTTTTATGTGTTGCAATAAGTTGTCTGTTTAGATTAGTTAGAGATACTACATCATTATCAACTAATATGAAGTTTCCCACTCCAGCTCTTGCTAACCCTTCTACTACATAGGAACCCACTCCACCTATTCCAAATACAGCAACTTTTGAGTTTTGTAGTTTTTCTACTCCTTGTTTTCCTATTAATAATTCTGTTCTAGAAAATTGATTTAACATATTTCTCTCCTTACAAAATTTCATTTATTTGTTCTAAAGTAATACTTCCTTGCCTTAAAATTACAGGTTTTCCATCTACAACTTGTACAATAGTAGATGCAAGACCTATTTCACTAATTCCCCCATCAATAAACAAATCTACATTTCCTTTAAAATGTTTCTTTATTTCTTGTAAATTAGTCCCACTTGGCTCTCCTGATATATTTGCACTTGGAGCAGCTATTGGAACTCCTGCAGTTTCTACAAGTTTTCTTGCAATTTCTCCACTTGGCATTCTAACACCAACAGTATCTTGTCCTGCTGTAACAATATCCGGTACAGTATCTTTCTTTTTTAATATTATTGTTAGCGGACCTGGAAAGAAATTTGCCATTATTTTATATTCTATTTCTGTTATATCTTTGGCAATTTCATTTACCATTTCCATATTTGATACTAATAAACTAATTGGTTTATTTAATGGTCTTTGTTTTACTTCATACAGCTTTTTTACTGCTTGTTCATCTAGTCCGTTAGTTCCAATACCATATACTGTTTCTGTTGGAAATACTACTATTTTTCCTTGTTTTATTAATTCTGCGGCTTTTTCTAACATTTTATTTTTCCTCCGCCTAATACAATATCATCTATATAAAATACTGCAGACTGACCTGGAGTAATTGCTCTTTGAGGTTCTTCGAATATTACTTTTATTTCGTTTCCATTTTGCATTATTTGCGCTTTTGCCACTTTTGCAGAATATCTTGTCTTTACTTCTACTTCTACTGGTTCTGTAATTTCATCTACTAATAATAAATTAATATCTGTTACTGTGATTTCTTTTTTGTATAGTTCAGATTCTTCTCCAACTATTACTTGATTTTTTGCTGGATTAAATCCTAATACAAATAATGGTGTAGGATGTGATATTCCAAGACCTTTTCTTTGACCAATTGTATAATTATATAATCCTGTATGTTTTCCTAATATTTTACCTTTTGAATTTACAATATTTCCTTGTTTTGGTCTTATGTCTGAATTGTTTTCTAAAAATTTTTTATAATTTCCATCTGGTATAAAACATATATCTTCACTGTCTGGCTTGTTCGCAACTTTTAAGTTGTTTTCTCTTGCAATTTCTCTTATTTGTTCTTTTTCTTCAAATTCAGCAAGTGGAAATAATATATGTTCTAATATTTCTTTTGGAATATTCCATAATACATAGCTTTGGTCTTTTTTACCTGCATTTGACTTTTTTAATACCCATCTGCCATATTTTTCACTATATTCTATTTTGGCATAATGGCCTGTAGCTATATAATTACATCCTAATTCTTTTGCTTTTTCCCACATAATACCAAATTTCATATATCTATTACATTCTATACATGGATTTGGTGTTTTGCAATTAGCATAACAATGTATAAAATCTTCTATTACTCTATTTTTAAATTCTTCTTTACAATCATATATGTAGTGTGGAATTTGTAATGAATCGCACATGTTTCGTGCATCTTCACTTGTGTTTAACATTTCTAGTGTTGTTCCTATTACTTCATATCCTTTTTGTTGTAATAATAGTGCTGATACACTACTGTCTACTCCTCCACTCATTCCTAATAATACTTTTTTATTTTCCATTCTTTTCTTCCTTTATTTCAAAAATCCATTTATTATCGCTTCTTCAGCTTCTTTTTCTGTCAAACCTAAAGTCATTAACTTAGTTAACTGTTCACCTGCAATTTTTCCAATAGCAGCCTCGTGAATCAAATTAGCATCAACATTATTAGCAACAATTTCGGGTATAGCAACTACTTTTGCTGAATCTTTAATAATAGCATCACATTCAACATGGCCAAAACATTTTTCATTTCCTATTACTTTTGAACAAAATTCTTGTTTTGAATCTTCTGTCGCAACAGATCTTGAAGTTACCTTTGTACTTGCATTTTCTCCATTTAATTCTACTTCAAAAACTGTTTTTGCAAATTGTGACCCATGTGTCATTATTTTTTCTGTTACGACAAAACTTGCATTTTCTTCTATTACACCTTTTGTAACTCTTACAGTAGAATCTACGCCTTTTATTTGTACAGAATCCATTTCTAAAGTTGTACCTTCTTTTAGGTGAACTTCTGTTACTGGATTTAAAATTCTTTTTCCAGTTCCTTCACCTTGTCCATAATGTTTTTCTATATATTTTACTTTTGCTCCTTTTTCTAAAAAGAATCTGTGTATTCCATCATGTTGTGAATCTTTATGATGATTATTATGAATTCCACAACCAGCTACTATTGTAACTTTTGCATTTTCCCCTATATAAAAATCATTATATACAACATCTTTTATTCCGCTTTGTGTAATAATTACTGGTATATGAACAATTTCAAATTTTGTATTTTCTTTTACATATATATCAATTCCAGATGCATCTTTTTTAGTTACAATATTTATATTTTCAGTAATTTGTCTTTCTACTCCTTGTCCATCTTTCCTGATATTATATGCACCTTTAAGTTCTCCATTTTCAATTCCCGTTATTTCTTTTAATAAATCTATATCTACATTATTCATCTATTAGTTCACTCCTAATTTACAGCATAGAGGTTTTTCTTTTACTTCTCCCAATAATTCCTCTTTACTTCCTCTTTTCTCTACTTTTCCTTGTTTTAATAAAATTACTTCATCTGCTATATTTAAAATTCTTTCTTGATGTGAAATAATTAAAGTTGTACCTTTTACTATTTTTCTCATATCTTCAAAAACTTTAATTAAGCTTTGGAAACTCCATAAATCAATACCAGCTTCTGGCTCATCAAAAATTGTGAATTTAGAATTTCTAACAGCAACACTTGCTATTTCTATTCTTTTAAGTTCTCCACCTGATAGCGAACTATTAATTTCTCTATCTACATATTCTTTTGCACATAATCCTACTTTTGATAAAATTTCACAAGCTGTTGCTTTATTTATTTCTTTTTCTGATGATAGTCTAAGCAAATCAAATACAGTTATTCCTTTAAATCTGATTGGTTGTTGAAAAGCAAATGCTATTCCTAGTTTTGCTCTTTCATTAATTGGTAAATTTGTAATATCTTGACCTTCTAATAAGATTTGTCCTGAATCGGGTTTTTCAATTCCCATAATAATTTTTGCTAATGTTGATTTTCCTGAACCATTTGGTCCTGTAATTACTACAAATTTGTCTGTATCTATTGTTAGACTTATATTGTCTAATATTTTTTTATTATCTCTTTCAAAACATATATTTTTTAATTCTAACATATTTTTTCCTTTCTTTTTGCTGTTCTTTTTATACAGTTTCTGCATTTTTCTTGGTTTATATCATAATTACAATTTAAATTGCTTAATCCTAAAACTTCATGTACATATTTTGCTAATTTGTTTATTGTTTCATCTGTTGCAACTGATTTTATTTTTTCTGCTTCACTTTTAGCTTGTTCTTCATCTAAATTCAAAACTTCTTTTAGAAATACATAAATTATGTCATATGCTTCTAATATTTTTTTTGCTAAGCTTTCCCCTTGTTTTGTTAATTCTATTATTCCATATGTTTGATAATTTACTAGTTCTTCTTCTTTTAAATTATTTAATGCTTTATTGACACTTGGTTTTGTACATTCCATTTTATTTGCAATGTCTGTTACTCTTATATTTCCATTTTGTTTTTTTAGTACATACATTGTTTTTAAATATTCTTCTAATGCTTTTGAAATCATGCTTTTCTCCTTTTTGTTAACTTTGGTTAACATTATAATGCATATGAAAATGTTTGTCAAGGTTAACACGCAAAAAAAGCAGGAAAATATATAATTTTTCCTACTTTTTCCTAATTTTAGCCACAAAAAAACCTTCATACAAATCTGTTGGAGCCACACACATTACACCATCTATTGATGTAGGTAATACTGGGACACCCTCTATATTTTCGATTGGTATAATTTCTGCACCAAATTTGTGTAAAACTTTTCTTAACACACCCTCATTTTCTTGCTCTAGTATCGAACAAGTTGAATAAACCATTTCTCCTCCTGGTTTTAATATTTTTAGTGCCTTTGTTAGCAATTCTTCCTGAGTTTTTGAAGATCTATCAATTAACTCTTTGCTGAAATTAGCATCAAATACACTCATTGTTCCACTTCCACTACAAGGAGCATCTAATAAAATTTTGTCAAACGAAAAGAAATCACTTAATTTTCTGGAATCTTCTAACATTACATTTACACAGCCAACACCTTGTTTTTGTAAATTATATTTTAATCTTTCTGCTCTAATTTTGTTTTTTTCACATGCAGTTATATATGCTTTATTTTGTGTTATTGCCGCTATTTGTGTTGTTTTTCCTCCAGGTGCAGCAGCCATATCAAGTATATTTTCTCCTGCTTTTGGTTCTAATATAATTGGCGGTAACATTGAAGATAAACTTTGTAAATAAATTTCGCCATTTTCATATATATCTAATTTTTTTATTTCATCTTCTCTAGCATTTTTTATTATTAAAGCATCCTCATACCAAGATATATCTTCATATTCAATTCCCGCTTCTTGTAGCTTATTTTTTATTTTTTCTTTATCTGCTTTTATTGTGTTTACTCTTAATGTTACTAATCTTTGTTTTGAATATCCTTCAATTATTTTATTAGTTATGCTTTCTCCATATTGTGTTAGTAACTTTTCTTTAAAAAATTCTGGAATTTGCATGTTATCCCCCTTATATTTCATCTACATTAATCCCAAGCTTTTGGAAATAATCATTTACTTTTGTCATGTTTCTATACATTCCATTTTTTAATTCATGTGTATAATTCTCGATTTCTATATTATTTTCATTTTCTAATTCTTTATCTATGTCATAGCAAACTTTTACAAAATTAAAAGATATGTTGCCTCCATATTGATTGTTATCATCTCCTTCAATTATTAAATAATTTGCTTTTGTTGTTTCTTGTGTATCACTATCTTTGTCAATATTTCTTATTGTATTAAATGCATTACCAACACTTCCTACATTTATTAATGTTTTATTATATAAAACATCCATATATTGGTGATGTATATGACCATATATTATTACATCAGCATTTTGTTGAGATATGGTTTTTTCAGAAGGAAGAAACATTCTATATTTTGTTTTTATAGCATCTTGGTTTACCACAGTTATATTGTCTTTTTCTGGTGTTGCATGAAACATCCTCACTAAACTTCCACTTAAATATAATTCATAACAATATGGCAAGTTTCTTAAATATTGTTTACTTTCTTCAGATAACACTTTTTTATTCCATTCAATCCTTGTTTTTTCTATTCCATCGTATTCTTCTATATTGTGCTCTGTAGAAAAATGTCTATCACAATTTCCTTGTAATACAATATCGCAATGTTTTTTTATTATTTCTACACATTCATTTGGATATGCACCTTTTCCAATTATATCTCCTAAGCATATTATTTTATCTACATTTCTGTTTTTTATATCTTTTATTGTTTCTGCTAATGCTTGTAAATTTCCATGTATATCTGAAATTATTGCTATTTTCATTAATCTATCTCCTTATAAATTAATTAAACTAAACTTTTTACTATAAAGTCGATAACATCATTTTCATTATTAGTATTTTTGTTTTTCTCTTCTTGTGTTAAATCAACAAAATATTTATTAAATTCTGGCATAACAGATATTGAATCTAGTGGATATCCTGGATTTCTTTTTTCAGAAGGTTTGTCTACAAAATAAAAATGAGCTTTTGACCAACTATATTCTTTGGCCTCTATTCCATTATATATGACCATTCCATATACCCATTTTGCTGTTAATTTTCCACCATTTTCTTTTACTAAATTTGTGTAATATTGTATCATTTCTTCATCTGTCAATTCTTTTCCATTAATTCTTCTAACATTTGTTCCTGGTTGTTTTTCTTCTGGTAATTCTTCAATAAATAAATTATCATCTATTCCTATTGTTACAATTCCAGTTGCTTCAAAATATGCTTTTGCTTTTAAATACGCGTTTTCTATAGCATTTTTACCAGTTTCTTGTACATTTAATTTTAAGTCTATGTCTTTTAGTGTTAAAACATCTATTCCTTTATCTTGTAATCTAGCAACATATCTTTTTACTTTTGCTGGATTTTTTGTTGCAAATAATACTTTCATTTTTTCCACCTTTCTTTTGACACTAATTTTAACATATATAGAAAAAAATCACAAGATTAAAACTTGTGATTTTACTATTTTCCTATAAACATCTGTACATAGATTTTTCCGTACTTAGGACTATTTACTACGCCTATTCCTGTATAATTGTAATTGCCACTTAAAATATTTGCTTTATGTCCTGAAGAATTCATCCAAGCATTTACAGCGCCACTATTACTTGAATTTGCAGCAATGTTTTCTCCTGCAGTTTTATATGAAATTTTAAAACTTTTTAGCATTTCAAACGGTGTTCCATATGTTGGAGATTCGTGTGCAAAATAATTGTTATCTACCATATCTTGTGCCTTTATTCTTGCAACTCTTTGCACTTCACTATCTATTTTTAATGCAGGAAGACCATTGTTTGTTCTTTGTTTATTTATTAAATCAAACACTTCTTTTTCATCAGCAGTCAAAGAAGCTGTAGTTGTATTTTGATTTTCTGATGTACTACCTCCAGTATTTGTTCCTGATGAATTTGGATAAATAGGTTTTACATATTTCTTGCTTACCGCTCCAATATAATTTCCTTCAACTTGAACAATATACCATGTTCCAATACCTGCAAACACTCTTATATATTCATTCTTTTTTACTGTTGTTACGATTTTATATTGTGTTCCAGGTCCACTCCTTACATTTAATTCTGTTGCTGTTACTAATCCTGTTGAAAAATCCACATTATAATAATGTTGCATTCCAAATGTTATTGTATATCTGCATATTATTATCGTAAATATACTAACAACAATTGTTTTTAATATATTTTTCTTTTTTATGGTTACGACTTTCATAAAAATCCCCCTTATATTAAAGGATATTATATTATGAACGTCCAATATACTTTTATTTCATAACTTTTTCACATGATTTGCTATATGGGCAACTATTGCAATCTTCACCTTTTCCGTTTTTGTTGTTTGTTAATATTGCAATTACTATTGCTACAATTATTCCAATAACTAGCAAATTAGCCAAATTAAATGTTCCATTTTCAATTCTGCTTCCTATTTGATATACACCTGTTGCTAATAGCCACGCAAAAGCTGTTTGAAACCCAATTGCTTTTAACACTTTCTTTGTGCCACCAAGTTCTCTTTTCATTGCTCCTATTGCTCCAAAACATGGTGCACTAAATAAGTTAAATACCATAAATGCATATGCAGATGAAGCATTAAAGAAACTGAATATTCCACTTTTAAAAATTTGACTACCTTGCTGTACATCTTCTGCTAATCCTGCAATTACTGACATTGAAGATATTACTTGTTCTTTTGCTACTAATCCTTGAATCGCTGATACTGTGGCTCCCCAGCTATTTGTTCCTAATATTGGATAAAATATCCATGAAATTGTTCTTCCAATCCATGATAATATACTGTTTTCTACATTTACGCCATATTCTAGTTTATATGAAAACGATAATAAAAACCATATTATTATTGAGCAAATTAATATTACACTTCCTGCTCTTTTTATAAATGCAATTACTTTATCAAATACATCTTTAGCAACATATTTTATACTTGGCAATTTGTATTCTGGAAGCTCCGATATATATGTACTACTAGTATTTTTATATATAAATTTCTTCATACTTATTGCACTTATAATAATTATTGCTATTGCGAAAAAGTATAATGATGCAGAAACTAGCCCAGCTTTTTCGCCAAAGAAATAGCCAGAAAATAATGCTATTATTGGTAGTTTAGCACTACATGGTATAAATGGTGTTAAAATTGTAGTCATTTTTCTTTCATCATGATTTTCTATTATTCTTGTTCCCATTATTCCAGGTACACTACAACCTGAACCTACTATAAATGGTATTAGACTTTTTCCGCTTAATCCTATTTTTCTAAATATCTTGTCCAGTAATAATGCAATTCTTGACATATATCCTGTTGTTTCTAAAATAGAAATACACACAAATAATATTATTAGTTGTGGTACAAATCCTAGAACAGCTCCAACTCCTGCTATTATTCCATCTACAACTAAACTATTCACCCATTCTGATGTTCCTATATTTTCTAGTAACACACTTACATTTTCTCCAATATTTTCTACAATTCCCGAAATCCAATCTACTGTAAAACTTCCTACCACTCCAACTGACAAATAATAAACCAAAAACATTATTAAAACAAATATAGGAAACGCTATCCATTTATTTAAAAATATTTTATCTAACTTATCTGATATGCTTTCTTGTGATGGCATTTTTGCTACTGATTGTTTTTTAGTTTGTTCTATAAAATCATATCTTTGTATTGCTATTGTCTCTTCTAAATCTGTATCATAATTTGTAGATAATTCTTGAACTATATTTTTTATTTTATAGCAATTTAGTTCTTCAAACCTTTCATCATTTTCTAATAACTTTACTGCTACAAATCTTTTGTGTCCAACATGAGGAGCTAGGCTCGCCTCTACTAGTTTTAATGTTTGCTCTATTTGAGCATCATAAATATATGAACTATTTCCTGTTGATGTTTTTTCTAATTCTTTTATTAACTCATCTATTCCTGTTTCTTTTAATGCCGATATTTTTATAACTCTTGTTCTCAATATTTGTTCTAATCTGTTTTCGTTTATGATTAGGCCTTTCTTTTCTAAAATATCTGCCATATTTAGTGCAACAATAACTTTGCAATCTAATTCTAGAAGCTGTGTTGTTAAATATAAACTTCTTTCAAGTGATGTGCTATCAACTATGTTTATTATTACATCAGGATTTTCTTCAAAAATAAACTTTCTTGATACCTCTTCTTCTGTACTATATGGACTTAACGAATAAATTCCCGGTAAATCTGTTATTTCATGATTTGTATTTTTTATTGTTCCTGTTTTTCTTTCTATCGTAACTCCTGGCCAATTTCCAATTTTGGCATTCATTCCTGTTAATACATTAAATAAAGTAGTTTTTCCACTGTTTTGGTTTCCAACTAAAGCAATTTTCATTTTAAATTACCTCCACTTCGATTTTGGCTAAGTCTTCTTTTCTCAAGCATAGTTCATAATCTCTTAACTCAATATCTATTGGATCTCCCATTGGCGCAACTTTTTTAATTGTTATTTCGACACCTCTAGTAATTCCCATATCTAGAAGGTGTCTTCTAATTGCTTTATTTTCTTCATTTAATTTTAAAACTTTCGCTCTTTGTCCAACTTCTAACTCTGACAAATTGCATTTTTCACCTGTTCTCTTCATATAATGCCTCCTTTTGTACATATTAATATTACTCGTAAATTTTTAAAAAATCAAGGGAATTTTGGCACAAAAAATACAACTTTTTACAGTTGTATTTTTAATATATTTATTTATTACTTGTCAATACTATCTTCATCTTTCTTTTTAGATTCAATTGACTTTGCTATAAGTTCTTCAATTATTTTTAATTCTTCTGAAGAATATCTTTGATTCTCATGATTTAACAAAAATCTCTCTTTCAAAGCATATTCCCATCCTTTTGCGCCAGTATGAGGTATCCAATGTTCTGGATCTCTAGTAACCCACCATCTTTGTGTTAACTGTGTTCTGTCTATTCTACCATCTTGGATTAATTGAGATTTCATTTTTATAAATTCTTCTTCAGACATTACATATGTTGCAGATTGATTATCTGCTCTTATTTCGGTTATCCCATTTTCTCGATTTGAAGTAATTCTATGTAATTTCTCTATTAGTACTATTCCTTCATCTATATTAGGATAATGGAAAATTATATGACCATCTATAATTCCTTCTTCTATTTTCACATCTTTATCTATTGATGCTAATAAATTGTATTTTGCACCTGGATCTCTCATTCTTATTGTTCTTTTAGATTCACCTTGTTCTTCTGATTTAAAACCTCTTTTTCTCTTTCCAGATTCATTATTTCCAGAACTATTTATTATACCATTTTCTATGTGATAATATTGTGCAAGATTTTCTCTTATTTTTTGTTCTTCTTGTGTTTGACCATCAAAAACTGCATATACAAGTGAAATTTGATAAGAATAACTCATTGTAGCACATTTTTGAAATAATCTTTCTAAAACTGTTTCGTCTAATAGACCTTCATTTCTTAAATGTTTTGCATCTAGCGGTTTTAAGCTTTCACTTTCTAACAATTCTTCTATTATATTTTCTCCTCCCCAGTCTACTGCAACTTTTAGAGGAATTACATCAAGTGAATATAATGGAACTAAATCTCTTAATTCTATTTCTTCACCAACTTCCGTAATAAATTCTTCTCCTTTTTCTTGTATCTGTTCTGGTGTTTTACCTGCAAGTTCTGTATTCCTATATGCTAATGCATATCTTTCTAACTGAGTTCTGGCATCCTCATTTCCAGCATTTTCTTTATATTCTCTGTATTTTTCAAATAATTTTTCGTGTGTTATTATAGCTCCCATTTCTTCTCTAACACATTTCAAGTCACTTACAGAAATTATTTCTCTCTCAAACAGATCACATATTTCTTCTGCTGTCAATTCCATCTTATCACAAAGCAGACATAACAAATCTGTTGAACATTTTTTAGCATTTATTATGTCATTTAAAATTCTATCTTTGCTCTGCGTACATTTATCGTGTTTTAATAAGAATATATAATTATTAGGATCTTTTTGTAATATTTCGGCTAATTTACTTTTTTCTAAAGATATTGCTTCAAAATTTTGTATTCCAAGTCCAGTTAACGAAATTTCTCCTTCCAAAAGTGCTGTTGTTAATTGTTCAATATCTTCATCTAAAAGATAAGAAACATTTTCACCTGTTCCTACAAATCTTGCTAATTCTTGTTCAATGTCTCTTACAGAAAAATATCTTCCATCTTTTAATTCAATTCTCGCATTCTTTTTTATATGTGTTTTTATTATTTCTAGTCTTAACTTTACTTTAGGCATATGTTCTTTGGGCGTAAGATCTTGTTTAGTTTGCTCTAAAAATCTATATGCTGAACATAGTAATAATTTATCAAAATTTAATTCTTCAATATGTTGTTCCACAACTCTTATCGTTTCTTTAATAAATTTTGTTCTAGGAATTTCGCTTATTGCTTCTTTAAGGGATTTTCCCTTAGTGTTAAAATTATTCTCTTCTAGTGCAACATTATACTCTATCATGTTTCTCATTTCTGCTCCAATTTCAGGATCAAAAGCTATTATATATTGTAAATCTGCTGGTAGTATAGATTGTATAATATTTCCAAAATATATATCTTTTTGCACTTCTTGTAATCTCTCATTATTTGAATTTTTGTTTTTTCTGTCTGTTCCTGTTACCACATCTTTTGTATTTAATATTGTTAAATGTGTTATTTTTTGATTTCTTTTATCAGTCTCATAATATACATAAGTTTTGTCAATTCCTTTTAATAGCTTTTTTATTGCCCCTATCCCATGGTGCATTCCTTCTATTTCACTTGCAGTTATGTCTTGGTTTCCTACTTGTTTTAATCTTTCTTCATAGTTTTTAAATAATGTTAATAAAAAACTAATTTTATCAATTTCACCATCATGTTCTATTAAAAACGTATATACTGCCATATCATCATCAATAATTTTACTAGCAAAATCTTTATTTCTTAATAGTTGTGCAGCAGATGGTCTACCTGGTATTTCTAAATTTTCTTCCGAATCTTTCCAGATGTTATATAATGATTTTAATGTTAAAAATAAATTAGTTTGTTCCATTATCTCTGCAATATGCATTTTTTCTACTTTATACATTTTATATTCCCTCTTTAATATAATATTTCTTTATTTAATACTCTTATTTCTTGTCCAAACGGATTTCGATTTATATACAAAATTTTATTTTTAATATTTTTTTCAAAAATCTCTTTTGTTTCTTTATTGTTTGTTAATATTATTACATATTGGCCTAATCCGTTTTTTATCATTTGGATTGCTTCATTTTTTTCTAATTCCGAATATGATTCTATTGGAATTTGATTTTCTTCTGCAAAGCTATATATCAACTCTGTTAGTTCTTCAAACTCTTCGCTATCACTATAAAAATCCATATAATTAAAACTATGAAATTTCACTTTTGAATTTTTTTCTATTAAATACGAATTAT
>JAZSAX010000080.1:0-3139 GCA_045602065.1 Clostridia bacterium | reverse complement strand
TTCTGGACTTACAGGTGTGCTATACATCTTAGATGAACCAAGTATAGGATTACATCAAAGAGATAATGAAAAACTAATAGCAACATTGAAAAAACTAAGAGACTTAGGAAACACTTTATTAGTAGTAGAACATGATGAAGATACTATGTATGCAGCTGATCAAATAATAGACATTGGTCCAGGTCCAGGTGTACATGGTGGACAAGTAATAGCACAAGGAACTGCAGAAGAAATTAAAAATGTTCAAGGATCAATAACAGGAGATTACTTAAGTGGAAGAAAGAAAATTCATGTACCTACTTCTAGGCGCAAAGGAAATAAAAAGAACATAGAAGTTATAGAAGCAACAGAAAACAACTTAAAAAATATAAGTGTAAAATTTCCATTAGGAGAATTTATATGTGTTACAGGTGTATCTGGTTCAGGAAAAAGTACTTTAGTAAATGAAGTCTTATATAAAAATATTGCACAACAATTAAATGGTGCAAGTGAAAAGCCAGGAAAATGTAAACAAATCAAAGGATTAGATAATATAGACAAAATAATAAATATAGACCAATCACCAATAGGAAGAACACCACGTTCAAACCCAGCAACATATACTGGAGCATTTGATTTAATAAGAGACATATTTGCAGGAACAAATGAATCTAAAATTCGTGGATATGAAAAAGGAAGATTCAGCTTCAATGTTCCTGGAGGAAGATGTGAAAGCTGTTCTGGTGATGGAGTTCACAGAATAGAAATGCATTTCTTGCCAGATGTATATGTACCTTGTGAAGTATGTAAAGGAAAGAGATATAATAGAGAAACACTTGAAGTAAAATATAAAGGCAAAAACATTGCAGATGTACTAGATATGACTGTAGAAGAATCATTAGAATTTTTCGAAAACATACCAAAAATAAAACAAAAACTACAAACATTATATGATGTTGGATTAGGATACATCAAATTAGGACAACCATCAACAACACTATCTGGTGGAGAAGCACAACGTGTTAAATTAGCAACAGAATTATCAAAACGCCCAACAGGAAAGACATTGTATATATTAGATGAGCCAACAACAGGGCTTCATATCGCAGATGTTCACAGATTAGTAGACATCTTACAAAGACTTGTAGATACAGGAAATACTATAATTGTAATTGAACATAACTTGGATTTAATAAAAACAGCTGACTATATTATTGATTTAGGCCCAGAAGGCGGAGACAATGGTGGAGAAGTTGTTGCAGTTGGCACTCCTGAACAAATTTGTAGAAATGAAAGAAGTCATACGGGGGAATTTTTGAAGAAATATTTAGGGTAAAAAGGGACCAGGTCCCTTTTTTTCTTTTTATTTTAAAAACAACAAAAAAATGTTCGAAAACTATTGACAAAAAAATAAAACTTGATATAATAAGCACAGATGTTCGCTAAGGAGGTAACTTATGATAACAAATTTACACATAAAAAACATAGGAATAATAGAAGATTTAGAAATAAACTTAAATAAAGGAATGAATGTATTAACAGGAGAAACAGGTGCAGGAAAAACACTTATTATAGATTCATTAGGAATAATATGTGGAGGCAGATTTTCAAAAGAAATGATAAGAAAAGGAGAAAATCACTCATATGTAGAAATAAGCATATATGCTCCTGAAGATATAAACTCTATAGATGGAAATATAATAGTAACTAGAGAAATCTATGCAAATGGGCGAAATATGTGCAAAATAAATGGAAGACTAGTAACAGTTTCAGAACTAAAAAGTTTTATGAGTAATTATATTGAAATTCATGGACAAAATGATAATCAACAATTATTAGATAGTAAAACGCATATAAAATATTTAGATAGTTTTATTGGAGAAGAGATCTTAGAATTAAAAAAAGAATATAAAGAAAAATATGCCAGATATAATGAAATAAAAAGAGAACTAAGAGAAAACTTTGGAGATGAAAAAGAAAAACAAAGAAAGCTAGATTTATTAAGATATCAATTAAATGAAATTCAAGAAGCTAAACTAAAAGTTGGAGAAGAAGAAAAACTTGATGAAAAAAGAAATATTTTTATGAATTCAGAAAAGATTGCTAAAAATTTATCAGAAGCGGATATGGCGATTGGAGAAAATACAATTGATATTATAGGAACAGCGATAAGAGCATTAGAAAAAATAGAAGATATAGACAAAAGATATCAAGAAACAGTATCTAGCTTAAGAGATTCTTACTATCAAATGCAAGAAATATCAAGAGATATCAGCAGTTACTTAGAAGATGTGGAATTTGATGAACAAGAACGAGAAGAAATAGAAACAAGATTAGACACAATATATAATTTAAAAAGAAAATATGGAAACAATATTGAAGAAATATTAAAATATGCAGGTGAAGTAGATGAAGAAATAAAGAAAATAGAAAATGTAGATGAATATAATAATAAGCTAAAGAAAGAACAACAACAAATACAACAACAAATGACTGAAATAGCACAAAAAATAAGTGAAACAAGAAAAAAATATGCACAAATTTTAAATGAAAAAATCAATCAAGAATTAATAGATTTAGAAATGAAAAATGCAAAAATAAATGTAAAAGTAGATTATAAAATAAATGAATTTTTTGAAGATGGAAAAGACCAAGTAGAAATATTTATTAAAACAAATGTAGGCGAAAATGAGAATGAATTAACTAAAATTGCATCAGGTGGAGAAATGTCAAGAATAATGTTAGCAATTAAAAAAGTATTAGCAGAAGTTGATGATATGCCAATAATGATATTTGATGAAATTGATACAGGAATAAGTGGAAAAGCAGCCAAATCAGTTGCAAGCAAATTAAAAAGTATTTCTACAAACCATCAAATACTTTGCATATCACATTTAGCAGCAATTGCAGCATCTGCAAATAGTAATTATTATATAAGCAAAAAAGTAGAAAATGAAAGAACAGCTACAAATGTAAAATTATTAAATGAACAAGAAGTATTACAAGAAATTGCACGTATTTCCTCAGGAGAAATAAATGAAGTAACACTACAATATGCAAATGAATTAAGAAAAAATGTTGCTTAATATGGATATCTTTCAAATAAATATTTAATAATATGTTCAGAGTTAGATGGAGAAATTTTAATAAAAACATCTTT
>JAZSAX010000079.1:0-22989 GCA_045602065.1 Clostridia bacterium | reverse complement strand
CCTTCTAATATTAATTTATTTAAAAGTTTGTGAGCTTTTTCTTCATCAGATATTTTCACAATATAGTTGTTATTTGTCTCGGTTTCTATTTCTAACCCAAACTCTTTTATATAATTTCTTATATCTTGTTTAACATCTATTTCTACTCTATTTGCAGGATATGTTTCTTTTATTTCTTTTAAATTTCCTTGTAATACAGTTTTTCCTTTATTTAATATTAAAATATCACTACAAAATTCTTCTATTGTAGCCATTTGATGTGCAGACATTATTACATATTTTCCGTTTTTTATTAAATCAATAATTATATTTTTTAATATTTCTGTATTTACTGGGTCTAAACCACTAAAAGGCTCATCTAAAACAACTAATTCTGGATTATGTATTATTGCTGTCATAAATTGAATTTTTTGTTGATTTCCTTTTGATAATTTTTCAGCTGGCATTTGTAGATATTCTTCTACTTTAAGTTCTTTTGCCCATTTATTTATTGCTTCAGTTGCATCTACTTTTTTCATTCCTTTTAATTCAGCAAAATACATTAATTGGTCAAATATTTTTGTTTTTGGATATACTCCTCTTTCTTCTGGCAAATATCCAAAGTTTACATTTTTTCTATCTACAGCTTTACCTTTCCAAGTAATTTCTCCACTGTCTTTTTTTATAATTCCTAACAACATCCTTATTGTTGTTGTTTTTCCTGCTCCATTTGTTCCAAGTAAACCATATACGCCTGGTTTCTCCAAACTAAATGTAACATTGTCTACAGCTTGTTTTCCTACAAATGATTTTGATACATTTTTAAGTACTAAACTCATTTAAAATTCCCCCTTTATCTATAGGTAATATGTTTTAGTCGATTTTTGTCATCCATAATCCATGTTTATTGCAATAAGCATATAATGTTGCTCCTGGTATATATGGGAATCTTGTTTCAGTTGCTTGTTCTGGATATAATCTTACTCGAGTTGTTCTGTTTTCTGTTACTTGTGCAATCCACATAATATAATGTCCTTTTTCCATTGGATGTTCTATTTCTCCAACTCTAACTACAAGTTCATCCTCTACTCTTTCATATATTGGTATATGTTTTTCAACAGATGCATCTGTTGTATTTGGTATCATCTGCTCCATTGCTTTTCCACAACAAGTTATATTTTCCATGTTTCCTTCTATTAATCCAATTATATTCCCACATATTGGGCATGTGTAAAATCTCACATTTTCTTTCATTTTATTTTCCTCCTTTTAAAATTTTATAATTTTGTTATATGTGTTAATAGCAAAATTATCTGTCATTCCGGAAATATAATAAATTATTGCTTTACAATAATCTTTTTCATTCTCAATTTCAAATAACATATCATTTTTATTTTTCTCACTTCTGTATAAATTCCAATAATTTGATAGCCATTCTTCGAAACCTGAAAATATTTCTGGATATGTATTTTTCATCTCATATATTTTATCTGGTGTTTTTGTTCCTGCATATGCACTTTTAAGAATATAATAAATTTCATTTAGTAAAATATAAAAATATCTCGTAGATACATTTATCTTTTGAGCTTTATATATATTTTTATAGTTAAAACTTTTAATCTCTTTTACTAAGTTGAATGTTTCTTCAGAAAAACATAGACCTTTTTCAACTGAAGAATTTTCACATAAATCTCTCACCAAATGGTTTATTATTACAGTGTTATTAATTACTTTTTTTGATCTTAATATCTTGTATAAATCTTCTAATTTTTCATCCAAAATTCCTAGTGATATTGCATCTTCTATATCTCTTCCCAAATACGAAATTTTATCAGCAATTTTTACTACACATGCTTCCCAAGTATATGGTGCATATTGATTTGGAGTAGTATAGTCGTCTAAATTTATGTATTCATCTCTAGGTTTTATTCCATTTTCATCTATTTCACCACAATGTGATATTATTCCATCTCTCACTGCATAAGTTAAATTCAAGTTTTGCTTGTTTCTATCGTAGTCTTCTAACAATTCTATTTTATCCACATAATCTAATCCATTTTTTTCGTGCCAAAAACTTTCTCCAATTTCTTTTTTAGATATCTCAGATAATATTCTTTCTCCTTCATGTCCAAATGGACTATGTCCCAAATCATGTCCTGTCGCAATTGCCCTTGTTAATTCTGTATTTAGCCCTAAATATTTGGCAATTGTATAGCTTACTGATTCTACATGTAATACATGTTCTATTCTTGTACATATATGGTCATCTTCTGGAGAATAAAACACTTGTGTTTTATGTTTTAATCTTCTAAACGCATTACTATGTATTATTCTTGTATAATCTCTTTCAAATTCTGAGCGAATATCTTTGTCTCTTTTATATATTTTAGATTCTCTTTTTATCATATTTTCCCATTTAGGGTTATTCTCATTTGCTGCATAGTCTTTAAATTTATTTTCCATTTTTAAACACTATCCTTTCATTTTATCTTTTGCCAATTGTATTCTATCATATCATAAATTAATTTGCAATAAAAAGATAAAAAGGGACATAGTCCCTTTTTCCACTAAAATAATGTTTTAATTTTCTTTATTAAATAATGACTTCCACCTAAATCTCTTCCATTTTCAACCATACTAACAACAAGTAATTGGTTTTCATTAGAATCTGTTGTAAAGCAGTTAAACCATCCAAGAACATCAGCTTGTGCATCTTTTGAAGCTTTAAGTTCGGCTGTACCTGTTTTTCCTGCAATTGTTCTTCCTGAAACTTTCATGTCTGTGGCTGTTCCTTTTTCTACTACTTGAATCAAATCATCTTTAATAATATTAGCCGCTTCATCTGTAAAAGCATTTTCTACTAAATATTCTACTTCATTGTTTTCTTTAACCTCTAAATAAGGTTTTAGCATATTTCCTTGATTTGCAAATGCAGAATATATAGATGCCATATGTATTGGGTTTACAAGTATTTGCCCTTGACCATATCCACTATCTGCAAGTAATTTCTCATTAGAAATTTCTCCTCCATTTGCAAATTGTGATTTTGCTAATGATAATGTAAAGTCTATACTTTCACTAAATTTTATTTTTTTAAGTCCATTTGTAAAATTATTTTTCCCTATTTGCAAAGTTGCTTGTGCAAAATATATGTTATCAGAGTTTATTAAAGCATTTCTTAAATTTTTAGGTTCACTATATTCAGTAAGAGTTGTTATATCATATTCTCCCCAACCATCTTTTTTCCATCTTGTTCCACTATATGTAAATGTATCATTTTCGCTTAACGACTCTGTTGTTAAACCAATTGCACCTGTTATAGGCTTAAATGTAGAGCCTGGGCAGTAACTTTGTAAATATCTTACAAGCATTGGTTTTGCTTCATTATTTTTAATTGAATTCCATTTTTCTGTGCTCATCCCTACAACAAAATCATTTGGATTATATGATGGTGTACTTACAAGAGCTAATAATTCTCCTGTTTGTGGATGCATTACCACAAAAAATCCTTCATCTTGTTTTAATTCATTATATAACTTTGTCTGCATATTTGAATCAATTGTTAATTTTATATTTTCTCCATTTTGTACATCTATTTTTGTAATATCTGTTTTTCTATTCCCTTCTGCATCTTCTATATATATTTCTACTCCATCTTTTCCTTTTAGTCTTTCTTCATATATCCTTTCTAAACCTGCTTTTCCTATAATGCTGTTACTATTATAGCCTTTGCCTTTATTTTCTTCCAATTCTTCTGCTGTTATATTTTGTACATAACCAACCAAATGAGCTGCTGCTTCTCCTAATGGATAAACTCTTGATTTTGCAGATGTTATTTTAATTCCTTGGATTTCAAGTAATGCATTCTTTAAATCTGTATCATCCATAGATACTTTTTTAATTGGAACAAACACATCATCTTTTACCCAAGATGCTGATAAACTTTTATTTATTAATTCTGATGTTGTCCCTAATAATTGCGCTATTTTCTCTATATCAACATCTTTATTTTCTCCTAATTTACCAGGCACAATTCCTACTGAAGACACATATCCTTCTCCTGCTAAGGTTATACCATTTTTATCTTGAATTGTTCCTCTTTCAGCAGAAATTGTTTTTATTCTTACTTTATCTGTACTGTTTAATTGAGGAAATATTAATGTTGAACTCCAATTTATTAAATATCCTTTTTCTTTATCTTTTGTAAGTCTTACTGCATTTGTAAAATTTACATTTCCCGCTTCTGTATTCATTGTTAAATTATAAGATATTTTTCTTGTTGAAGAATTTTCTTCTTCTATAGCCGTAATTTCAGATTTCATGTCAGACATTTCTATTCCTTCATAGATGTTTTTATTTCGTTTAACAAAATCTTCTTGTGATATCTGAGATTTAGATTCTTCTGTTAACATTGAATACATTTCTTCATATTTTTGTTCATTTATTAACTTAATATATGATTGCCAAACATCTTCTGGTTTTGCTTTTGATTGGTTTAACATTAAAAATGCTACTATTCCAATTATTACTGCAGCTACTACTCCTACAACTATTCCAATAACAACTTTTTTGTTCATATTTTACTCCCCTTTCAAATTCTCCTTCATCCATTTTATTCGTTCTTCATGCAATTTATTTCCAAATTCAATTCCTGGCTCAAGATTATATTTGTTTTGAATATATTGTCCATTAATTTCATTTAAACATTTTTTACCTATTTCTTCAAAACTAATATCATCTTTATTATTTTCTCTTCCACCACTAGTTTTATCACAAATTACAACAATTTGCAAACCATCTAATCCCAAAAGAGATTTGTCTACTCTTTCAATGAATTCCACTTTTGTAGATGGTTTCATCTTATAAAATATCCCACCTCTCATATGTTCTCTACAAGCTGTTTTGCCACATTTAATCCAATTGTTTGGGGCTTTTATTTTATTTGCAAATTTTCCTACTAATTCTGCACCTGAATTTTCATGTCCATAGTGATGTGGATATTGTTCTTTTGGAGTTGCACCTTTTCCTAAATCATGTACTAATGCTGAAAATCTTATTTCTAATTTTCTTTCTTGTTCAAATTCTTTAGTTAAGTCTGCTGCCATATCTAAGACTAACATTGTATGATTATATGCATCTCCTTCAGGATGATATTTAGGTGGTTGTTCCGCACCTATTAAATCTTTTATTTCTTTAAAGTGAATATCTAATACATCCGCTTTTCTTAATACATCAAAAAAGATTGATGGCTTATCTGTATCTAATGCTTTGCTTAATTCAGCAAATACTCTTTCATTAGATAAACTGTTTAACTCGCTTTTTAATTCGTTCATTTGTTTTATTGTTTCATTTTTAACTTCAAACCCTAATTGTGCGGCAAATCTTGCTACTCTATATACTCTTAGTGGATCTTCTTTAAAATGTTGTGTTGTTGCTTTTATAAGTTTATTTTCTAAGTCTTGTCGGCCATTAAATGGGTCTATTATATCTCCAGTTAACACATCTTTTGCCATTGCATTTATTGTGATATCTCTACGCGCTAAGTCTTGTTCTATTGTAATTTTCGGGTCTGCTTTTATTTCAAATTCTTTATGACCTTTTCCTTGTTTTGATTCTGTTCTTGCCATTGCAAATTCTTTTCCATCTATATCAAAAACTGCAAATGCTTTACCACGAATATGTGCTTCTGGAAATAACTCTTGAAATTTTTCTGTTGATATTCCTGTAACACAATAGTCTTCATCATGTGTGTTTTTTCCTAATAGTTCATCTCTTATAGCTCCTCCAACTAAGTATAATCTTCCTCCAGCTTGTTCAATTTTCTTAGCTATTGATTTTATATCTTGCATATAAACTCCTTACATATCTTTTAATTTCATTTTATCATCTGAATGTAATTTTCCTGCTCTTGTAATACTATTATACCCATATTTTTGTTTTAAGTCATCTACTACTTTATCAATTTTTTCTTGTTTTTCATTATCTCTATGGCTAAATAAAGATAATTGTAGTTCATCTTTTTCTATTAAATTGTCTACTCTCATTCCAATTAGTCTTATAGGTGTTCCTTTAATATACATTTCATTTAGTAATTCTTTTGCCAGTCCATATATTTCTTTAGTATTTGATGTTGCTTCTGGTAATTTTCTTTGATGTGATTTATCTTCGAAATCTTTTGTTCTTAGTTGAACATTTACTACACTTGCTAACAAATTATATCTTCTTAATCTATATGTTACCTGTTCTGTTAATGCTAATAATATTTCTTCCAGTTTAGATATATCATTAATATCCATTGGAAGTGTTGTTGAGTTACCTACTCCTTTTGGCTTTTCATATTTGTATTGTACTTCTGAATTGTCAATTCCATTTGCATACTCCCACATCATTAATCCATGTTTTCCGAATTTTTTAATCATCACTTGCTTATCTGTTTTGGCTAATTGTCCTATTGTTTTTATTCTCATATTATATAATTTAGGAATAGTTTTTCTTCCAAGCATAAACAATTCTGAAATTGGTAATTGCCACATTTTTGTCGATATTTCTTCTTCAAATAATGTATGCACTTTGTCTGGTTTTGAAAAATCTGATGCCATTTTTGCGAGTAATTTATTATGTGCTACTCCTACATTTACTGTGAAACCTAGCTCTTTTTTAACTCTTTGATTTATTTCTTTTGCTTTATTTATCAATGTATCTCCCATTAAACAGTCTGTCATATCTAAAAAACATTCATCTACACTAAATCTTTCTATTTTGTCTGTATATTGTAATAATAATTGATATAATTGGTTTGAATTTTCTTTATATAGTTGAAAATTTACAGGATATACTTGTAATTCTGGGCATTTCATTCTCGCCTGATATAATGTCTCTCCTGTTGATATTCCAAACATTTTTGCTTTTGGACTTTTGGCTAATACTATTCCAGATCTTCTGCTTTCATCTCCGCCAATTACTGAAGGAATTTCTCTTATATCTATTTTACTTCCCTTTTTCAACATATCTACTGCTGTCCAACTTAAAAATGCATTATTTACATCTACATGTAATATTTGTTTTTCCATAATATCACCTTACCATTTGTTATATGTTATCAAACAGTTGTTCTTTTGTCAAGTACCAATTTGATTTTTATGTTAATTTGTGGTATAATATATATATGTTAGGCTTTGTGCCAACAATATTTTTTATATAGGAGAGATACATCATGAATGAACTCAGACAAAACTTTTTGAAAGAGAATAAGGGCTCATCGATTCGGTTGATTTTCGCAAATGGCTTCCAGCTGCGTGGCAAGTTGGTTGACTATGATGAGAAGGATATGCTCATCGAGACTCGAGCCTATGAGACCAGTCCTGTTCTCATTCCTCATAACGCCGTAAGCACCTACGTGCCGTCGGGCAATAAGTTTTAAACCTCTCTTCCCCTTAGGAAATTCCTAAGGGGATTCTTTTTATCTAAAACAAAAAGACGAGCGTAAGCTCGTCTTCTTAATTATTTTGCATAATCTACAACTCTAGTTTCTCTAATAATATTTACTTTTATTTGTCCTGGATAATCCATTTCATCTTCAATTCTCTTAGATACATCTCTTGCAAGTAATGTCATTTTATCATCTGAAACCTTTTCTGGTTTTACGATGATTCTAACTTCACGACCTGCTTGTATTGCAAATGATTTTTCTACACCTTCAAAAGAATCTGCTATTGCTTCAAGATTTTCTAATCTCTTTATGTAAGCTTCTAGAGTTTCTCTTCTTGCTCCTGGTCTTGATGCTGATATTGCATCAGCAGCTTGTACTAATACAGCTTCTAAAGTTTGTGGTTCAACATCTCCATGATGTGCTTCAACTGCATTTATTACAAGTGGATTTTCTTTGAATTTCTTCAATATGTCTACTCCTATTTCAACATGTGTTCCTTCCATATCATGGTCAAGTGCTTTTCCTATATCGTGTAATAATCCTGCTCTACGAACTAGTTTTGCATCTAATCCAAGTTCTTCTGCCATTATTCTTGCTAAATTTGAAACTTCTATTGAATGGTTTAGTACATTTTGTCCATAACTTGTTCTGTATTTTAATTTTCCTATTAATTTAATAAGTTCTGGATTTAAACCAATTACTCCTGTGTCTAATGCTGCTCTTTCACCTTCAGATTTGATAGTTACAAGCAATTCTTCTTTTGCTTTTTCTACCATTTCTTCTATTTTGGCTGGATGGATTCTACCATCATCAATTAATTTTTCAAGTGCTATTCTTGCAACTTCTCTTCTTAATGGATCAAAACCTGATAAGATTACTGCTTCAGGTGTATCATCTATTATTAGATCTATTCCTGTTAATGTTTCTAATGCTTTAATGTTTCTACCTTCTCTACCAATTATTCTTCCTTTTACATCATCTGATGGAAGTGGTACTATTGAGACTGTAGTTTCAGCAGAATGGTCTGCTGCACATTTTTGTATTGCATAACTTATTGTTTCTCTGGCTTTTTTAGTAGATTCTTCTTTTGCTTTTTGTTCTAAATCTCTAATTAAGTTAGCCTTTTCAGTTGTTATTTCTTCTTCAACCTTCTTTAATAATTGTACTTTTGCTTCTTCTTGACTTAAGTTAGCAATTTTTTGAAGAACTGATAATTGTTCAGTTTTTAAGTCTTCTACTTCTTGTTCTCTTTCTTGAAGTGCTTGTTCTTCGCGTTCTAATTCTCTTTCTTTTCTTTCAAAATTATCTGCTCTTTTTTCTAAATTTTCTTCTTTTTGAATAATTCTACTTTCTTGTCTTTGAATTTCGCCTCTTCTTTCTTTAATCTCTTGATCTAATTCGTTTCTAGCCCTCATTACTTCTTCTTTGGCTTTAAAAATTTCTTCTTTCTTTAAATTCTCTGCTTCTATTTTTGCTAGTTCTACTACTCTTTTAGCTTCTTTTTCTGCCCCTTCGATTTTAGATTCTGCAACTTTTTTTCTTATTATCATACCAAGTATGATTCCAATTGCTAATGAGATTAAGATAGCGGCGATTGTGATTATAGTTTCCATAATCATACACCTCTTTCTTATTTTATTTTCAATGTTCGAATAAATATATCTTTTTCACTTTTATTTTTGTATATATTTTTTCAACCTATTATATTTTATAATTATTATTGTAAACTGTCAAGTAGTTTGCCGAATTTTTAGCTAATAAATATGAAAAACCAGGGCAATATGCCCTGGTTAGTCTTTATGAGCGTTTTTGTTCTTCCAAATACTGGATAATAATTAGGAAGGCAGCCTCTTTTACTTCCTCAGGGATCAATGCCAACCAATGCGGTGCAGTTTCGAGTATATATTTAGCAATTTTGATTGCATACTCTTCTTTGATTTTCTCATCTCCATCCGCATGGCAGTCAATCATTACCCCTAACCTTGTAGCTTCTGCCCAGTTATAAGATTCATCTTCTTTTGACTGGCTTTGTTCTTGCTTGTCATAAAAATATTGAATTGCAACTTCATATGCCTTATCCTTTTGAGAATCTCCATCTAAGCAATGAGGATGATCAATTAGATATGTAGCAATTTCAGAACCAATCCGTGTATATTTTTCTAACTTGGCTGTAATTCCATCTTTTATGCTCATTTTTACACCTCCATTATTTTTGGGAATAATGATATTATAACATATATTTACATAAAATTCAAGTTGTCTATAATTTATTTTCATCTATTGAATTTTCTTTTCTTTATTGATATAATCAAACTAAATTTAATCAAGGAGGTATTTTTATGTCTACACCACATAATGAAGCTAAAATAGGTGAAATTGCAAAAACAGTTATTATGCCTGGAGATCCACTTCGTGCTAAATATATTGCTGAAAACTTTTTAAATGACTATAAATTAGTTAATTCTGTAAGAGGTATGTATGCATATACAGGCACTTATAAAGGCAAAGAAGTTACTGTTATGGCTCATGGAATGGGTATGCCAAGTATAGGAATATATAGTTATGAGTTATATAAAGTTTATGGAGTTGAAAATATTATCCGTATTGGTTCTTGCGGGGCTTATTTACCTGAATTAAAATTATTTGATATTATTTTATCTAAAAGGGTATTTTCTGAAAGTAATTTTGCTTTAACTTTAAATAATGAAGATTGTCATATAGTTGAAGCTGATTACACATTAAATAATATTATTAAAGAAACTGCATATGAAGAAAATATTAACATTCATACAGGAAACACTGTTTGTACTGATTGTTTTGATGTTTATATGACTGATGTTAATCAATTTTTAGCTAGAGTTCCAGAAGGATTTAATCCTGCTTCTGCTGAAATGGAAGCTTTCGCTCTTTTCTATGTTGCTAAAATCTTGAATAAAAAAGCTGCGTGTTTAATGAGTGTTGTAGATTCTAAATATATAAAAGATATTGCTACTCCAGAAGAACGTCAAACTGGTTTAAATAATATGATTAGATTAGCTCTTGATAGTAGTTTAAAATTATAATTTAATTTTGTCACACATAATGAAAAGCAGATATAAAATAAATTTTATATCTGCTTTTAGTTTTGTTACTCTTTATTTAAATCAATATATATTCTTAAAGTACCTTTATTATTATTGCCGGTTGGATAAAATTTTGCTCTGTAATGAGGTAATTCATTAAAAATATCAGTCATTTCTGTCATTAGTTTTTTCGCTTCTTTTATCGTACTTACCCAAAAATATGGGTTAATATCATAAAAACTATCTAAACTTTGAATAACAACTCTTTTACAGCAATCATATGAAGTAGTAAATGTTATAGTATATTGTCTCAAATCACACGCTTCAATCTCTCTTGAAAGTACTCTAAAAATGAAATAAAAAAGGTCATTAACTTTATTTTTATAAACACCTCTCTGCATACAATCCGGATATACATTTTCCTCCATTCTCTTTACTAATGTTTCTGCTACATTCCGTTGATTTTGAGTAACTGTCATTTTTTATTCCTCCTTAAGTTTAATTATGGAATTTGTACACAAGCTATTTAGGCTTATTTTGTGTAGTTAGTATATCACAGATTTATATAATTAGCAATACCACAAAAGGAACCCAAAAAACTGGTTCCTTTTTCTCTACATTTTATCAGGCATTTCAATTCCTAGTAATCCTGCACCTAATTTAAGAACTTTGCCAACAGCATAAGTTAAATAAACACGTGCATTTTGAACACCTTTATCATCAACAATAATTTTATTTTCATTATAGAAATTACTATATGCTTTAGCAACATCTATCAAATATCTTGACAATATTGATGGTTCATTTTTATCTGTAACTTGAACTAAAATATCTTCAAAATTATAAATTAGTTTTAATATTCTACTAGAAGCATCATCTAATAATAAATTAGATTTTACATTTTCTATGTTTGGAATTCCTCCTGCTTTTTCTATTACACTTTTTGTACGTACATAAGTATATTGAATATAAGGACCTGTTTCACCTTGGAAGTTTAGAATTGTATCCCAGTCAAATATTTCATCTTTAACTCTACTGTTTGCTAAATCATTAAATATAACTGCTCCAATTCCAACTTTTCTAGCTACTTCTTCTTTATTTTCTAATTCAGGATTTTTTTCCTCAATTATATTTTTAGCTCTAGACATAGCTTCATTTAATAATTCTTCAAGTTTTATAACATTTCCTTCGCGAGTTGACATCTTTCCTGTTTTTAATAATACCATTCCAAATGGAACATGTTCTAATCCATTTGTATATTTTTCATCTAACCCTAAAAGCTTAGCAGTTTCAAATACTTGTTTAAAATGTAAAACTTGCTCATATGATGTTACATATAATGCTTTATCGAAATTATATGTTCTTGCTCTGTACATAATAGCTGCTAAGTCTCTTGTTGCATATGTTGATGAACCATTTGATTTTTCAATAATACATGGAGCCATTCCTTTATCTTCTAAGTCGATAATTCTTGCACCTTCTGATTTGACTAGTTGTCCACTCTTTTCTAATAGTTTAACTATTTCTGCCATCTTATCAGAATAAAATGCCTCACCATTCCAAGAATCAAATTTTGTTCCTAATATATCATATACTTTTTGGAACTCTTTTAAACTTAAATCTTTAAATTTGTTCCATAATTCAACACAATATTTGTCTCCATCTTCTAATTTTTTGAAATTGTTTCTACATTCTTCTAGTATAGATTCATCTTCTTTACAAGCTTGATTTATTCTTATATAAATTTTTGTTAATTCATCTATAGGATTTGCATCTATGTCATATTCAGAGCCCCATCTTTTATATCCTTCAATTAGTTTTCCAAATTGAGTCCCATAATCTCCTAAGTGATTTACACCTGTCACATTATATCCTAAGTATTTATAAATATTGTATAAAGCTGCTCCGATTACTGTTGAACGCAAATGCCCTATATGAAATGGTTTTGCAATATTAGGTGAAGAATAATCTACAACTATGTTTTTATCTCTACCTATTTCAGATTTTCCATATTGTTCGTTTTTTGAAATTTCTTGAAGCACTTGTTTTGCAAGTGCTTCCTTATTTACAAAAAAGTTTATATATCCACCAACAACTTCTATTTTTGTTATTTGACTTTCATCAATTTCTATTTTTTGTTTGATTTCTTCTGCTATAATTGGTGGCGCTTTTCTTAGAGTTTTTGCTAATCTAAAGCATGGAAAAGCATAGTCTCCATTGTCTGATCCTTTAGGATTTTCTATAGACATTTCAATTTCTTTAACATTTATTTCTAATGTTTTTGCTATTTCTTCTGCTATTAGTTTTTTAAAATCTATCATTTTATATCCTTTCTAAATTTGTGGATTTGTTGTTTGATTATCTTCAGAACCGGTTGTATCTCCTGTGTTACCACCACTTGGTGTAGTTGGCTGTGTTGGTTCTTGTTCTCCTGAATCTCCTTCAGTGTCTTGCCATGGATCTTCTTCAGGTTCTTGTACTGGTGGATTCTCAGGTTCTTCTGGTTCTTCTGTTGGCTCATCAGGTATTTCTGGTTCTACTGGTTTAACAACCTCTACTTTTTTGTGTACAGTACAATATCCAGTTGGTGCTTCACTTCCTGTAGTTGTTACATTATGCGTATTCCATAATCCCAATCGTTCTTTTTCAACCATATATTTTCCTTGTCTTGTTTCAAGCGTTTCTGATGGACAAAATTCATTTGGCAATAGTCCTGAAACAGAACATACTGTATATTGCCCATCATGTGCATCACAAGTTTCTGGCAATTTTCCTTTTATAAACACTTCTGAATACGTATTAGCACATTTATCTGTTGCAAGCCTTCCACTTTCTCTACATACTTTTGCTGTTACAATATTAGCTGTTCTTTCAAATGTTGAACCTGGTAATCCTTTATGAATTGTTTTCATTACTCCAGCAAATATTTGTCCGGCTGGATTTCCGCTAAAGTCAACATCTTCTTGCTGGTCAAATCCAAACCACGCTGCCCCTGCGTAATAATTTGTAAATCCACATAACCATCTATCATAATCATCATTTGATGTTCCTGTTTTAGCAGCAACATCTATTCCGCTTATTTTACAATATGCAGCAGTTCCTCCTGCATCATTAACAACTGATTGTAATAAGTTTTTTACAATATATGCTGCATCTTCCGAACATACTCTTTCTGTTTTTTGATTTGGCTCTAGTACAACTTTTCCATCTGTGTCTTCTACTTTTGAGTAAAATGTTGGTTCAATATATGTTCCATCATTAGCAATTGAAGCATAAGCTCCAGCCATTTCTAATGGGCTAACACCATATGTTAATCCTCCTATAGCTGTTGCTAGTCCAGCATCTTTTTTATCATCTAATGTTGATATCCCCATTTTCTTTAAGTATTCCATACATTTCGCATTTCCTACTTCTGCCATTATCTTTATAAATGGTATATTTTGAGATGTTGTTACTGAAGATCTGACCGTTCTTAAGCCTGTAAATGAGTTATAATTTTTAGGTGTATAATCTTTACCTACACCTTTAAATGATGTTCTTGTATCATCATATATAGTTGCTGGTGTTATAGCACCTTCTTCAATTCCTGGCACTAGTGTTGCTAATGGTTTAAATGAAGAACCTGTACTTCTTGTTGATTGTGTTGCTCTATTTTGTCCTCTTGAAGTTGTTTTTTCTCCTAATTGTCCTACACATCCAACTACATATCCTGTTTTAGGATCAATTACTACCATTGCAGCTTCTGCATATATTTTTTCAACATCTTTTTTACCTCTTGTTTCATCTGATTCTACAAGATATTTTTTCTTTTGAACTTCTTCTTCCATTGCAGTTTGTACTGAATTTACTTGTGTTGAATATATTACTAATCCACTACTATATAAATATGTTTCTGCAGCATTTTTCGAAATTTGTTTTTCTTCCATTATTTGTTCTATTAATTGTGTTATTAATGCATCTGTATGTGATGAATATACATTTCCTTTTGCTCCATTTTCAAATTTGAAGCCTGCATCTACTTCTGCTACTGCTGCATCATATTCTTCCTGATTAATGTAGTTAAGTTCTTTCATTTTTATTAATACAGTTTTTGTTCTTTTTGCAGTTTTTTCTGTTACATCTTTTCCTGAATATGGGCTATATGCATTTGGCGAATGATTTATTCCTGCTAAAAATGCGCATTCTGCTATGCTTAAATCTTTTGCAGATTTGTTAAAATAATATTCTGCACCTATTTCAACACCTCTGTTTTCTTTTCCACCAACAAATATCAGATTTAAATATAATTCAAGTATTTGGTCTTTTGACATTACTTCTTCTACTTGATATGCTTTTACCCATTCTTTTAATTTTCTTATAACTCCTTCAATTCCTTTAGAAGCTTTATCTTGAGTAACATTTTTTACTAATTGTTGAGTGATTGTACTTCCTCCACCAGCAGTTGATTTTCCGCCATTAGTTACAAACGAAAGTATTGCTCTTCCTGTTCCTTTTATATCAACTCCATGGTGTGATTCATATCTTTCATCTTCTATTGCAATATAAGCTTTTGGAAGATATGGAGACATGTCCTCTAATGTAATTATCTTTCTGTTTTCATCTCCACTTAGTTCTGCCAGAACATTTCCTTCTGCATCTATTATAACCGAATTTTCATCTAAGACTAATTCTGTTATATCTATTGAAAAGTCTTCTCCTAACAGCCCAGAAAACAATCCTATAACTATTCCTGCACCTATAACAAATAGTATTATAAATATAATTAAAAATATTTTAAGTGCTAATGCTAATTTAGGATGTTTATATTTAAACTTCATTTTAACATCTTTTTTTCTAACTAAAGATTTTTGGTTTAAATTTTTCACTTTCTTATCGTGTTTTCTAGCTTTTGTTTTAGAATGTTTATTAGTTCTTTTACTAGTTCTTTTTTTCTTATCTTCCATCTTTTTTCCCCCTATTCTACTTTGGTATAAAATGGTTTTTATCAATATTATAATTATAATACATTTTTACCAAAAAGAAAAGTATTTTAAGAAAAACTTTCTATTTTTCCATTTAATCCATATAGTTCTTTTATAAGCACCTTGTTTTTCCCTATTTTTTTACAAACATTTTCAAAAGTATCTTTCATGTATAGTTGTGCTTCTAATAAATCTTTTGTTTTAAATTTCTTCATATTTTCTCTCCAAATAATTTCTTCTCTCCCCACTTCAATTTCATAATCATTTATGTTTAAACCATTAAATCGTTTCTCATTGATTTTCATATTCCCTTCTAGGTTAAGTATGATAGCATCTTCATTTATTTTGTATTTATTTAGGACCACTGTGCTAAAATCAATATTTAAAATTAGTTGTGCCTTTAACAAACTCTTTTTCTGATTATTTGAAACAACAATTAATATTCCTTCTTTATCATATATTTCTTTCTCTATCTTTCTTAATTTTTCAATATGATTTGTTACTGCAGTTAATTTTTTATATTGTTTTGCTAAAATTTTAATCATTTCTATACTAAAATCTGTTATTTGATTTACAGTTATAGCAATTTCTGTTTCTTCTTTTTTTATATTTTTTTGTTGTACAATATAGTCTAATATCTGAATTGATAAATGTTTTTCCAGCCATCTTCCATTAAAAACAGTTATATTACTTGCATTTATGGCATTTATCAAATTTTGATCTTCTAGTAACTCTTTGCTTAAAACTACATTAGTTACTTCATTTTTTATTAATTTCTTGATAATTTTTTGTATGTTTTTCTCATTTGCTAGATTTAAATATATTTTACAATTATCTCCTTCTACTTTAATTTTATTTATGGCCAATTTAGGCTTATCCATTTTTTCAATATACATAGTTTTCATGCTAAACACCTCAATTGATTTTATGCCGTGAATCGTTTTTTATTACAAAAGAAAAAAGGGACCATGTCCCTTTTTTCCTATTTTTCTAATTCTTCTCTAATTATTGTCCATATATTAGATGTTTCCATATCTTTTCGCCAAGCTGAAGTTCCTCCTAAGTTGTATTTTGTAACAAGTGATACTTTTTCTTTTATTGAAGCTCCATCTTCAATCCACATTTTTATTGTGTTTTTTCCTGATTTATATTCAATATAATTTTGTTTTAATGTATCATCCCATTGTTTTTCAACATTATTAGGAATTTTTATATTTATCATACTAACAACACCTCTGTCTTTAATAGTTCCATCTGAAGCTATTGTCCATTGTCTCGTATAAAAAGGTAATCCTAATATAATTTTTTCTGTATCAACTTCATCATATTCTATAATTTTTTTCAAACTTGTTTCTACCCAATTAAGGCCTGCTGTTGTCCCTACTTTTGAACCAGAGTTTCCATGTTGGTCATATGCCATAAATATTAAGTAATCTGCAACATCTCCTATTACATTTCTATCATAACATTCAGACCAGTTTTCACCACCATCTGGTGCAGTTACATCAACAGATAGTACTATTCCCATTTCTTGCATACGAGGCATTAGTTCTATTATAAATCTTGAAAATTTGTCTTTATCTGCTTTGTACATATTTTCAAAGTCTATGTTTATTCCATCTATATCATATAAAGCACATTTTTCAACTATGCTTTGTATTAGTTCTTGTCTTTTGGTATAACTATTTAATATATTTGATGTTACTTTTATTCCTGCATCTGCATTTGAAACCATTGGCCATACTTTATATCCATTTGAATGTGCCCAATTTATATATGACATCCCTGCTGTACCTATATTCTCTTCTAATTTCCCGCTATTTTTGTTTAAATAAAAGAATGATGGTGATACTACATTTACTCCTTCTACAATTTGACCAGTTCTATCTGGAGCCTTAACATATTCCGAAAAATAATCCCAAAACATGTTTACTTTTCCTGTAATCTGTTTTTGTTTAAGAACTTCTTCTCTTACTGTTGTAATATTCTCTAGTTTGTTTGTTTTTATATAACCGATTTTTCCGTTTTCTGTTCTAACTTTAACCCATTTGTTTTGTTCCGCTATTGATTCAATATCTATTATTATGACTGTTGAACCTTTTTCAATCTTTTCAACAGTTTTTGAAAATACTTCATTATTGTTTTTTACTGTAACTTTTGATTTTACACTTGCTTTTACTTGTTTTCTATCTAACGAGTCTAATGTTATAGTTCTAGATTCTTCTATATTTGCTAGTTCCACATTATACACATCTAACATCTCTGATATTGGCAAGTAAACTGTTTCTCCATCTTTTATTGCACTTGCATTTGTTTTTTTCACAGAACCATTTAGAGTCATTTTATTTGCATCAAACCCTATGCTTGCAATTTTGTCATTATATGTTGTTATCACTTCATTTGTTTCTTCTTCTATGTAAATATATTTATCAAAAAAGTTTTCCATGTCATCCATTGATACATATATTATTCCATCTTGTATTTTAATATCATGTTTTAGTCTTTCTGTTACATTTTTGCTATTTATGACTAAACTTATTCCATCTATTTCTTTTACTTTAATAAAATTTTCAGCTTTAACTAGTATAAATATTGCAACAAGTAATATTGCTAATACTATTGCTACTCTTTTTATTACATTTTTATTTATTTTTCTATCTTTCATTTGTTTTTTCTCCTTATTTTTATTGATTTTATTATATTATACTAGCAAAAAAATAGCAAGATTTTTCTTGCTATTTTTAATTACATTTTTCTAAATACACCAGCAACTTTTCCAAGTATTTGACAATCTGGCACTATTATCGGATCCATTGTACTATTTTCTGGTTGTAAACGAATATAACCTTTCTCTTTATAGAATGTTTTTACTGTTGCTTCTTCTCCTATTAATGCTACTACTATCTCACCATTTCTTGCATCATTTTGTTTTTTTACAAGTATATAGTCTCCATCTAAAATTCCCGCTTCTATCATGCTTTCTCCTCTTACTGTTAGCATAAAACTTTCACTATTTCCAACGAAATCTATTGGAATTGGGAATGTATCTGTAACATTTTCTACTGCTAATATTGGTTGTCCTGCTGTTATTTTACCAATAATTGGAACTTCTACCATTTCTTTTTGTGTGTAGAAATTTTTATTTGATTTTGCTTTTATTGGGTTTCCATCAGAACCTTTAATTACTTTTAAAGTTCTTCCTTTTTTGTCTTCCTTTTTAATAAATCCTTGTTTTTCTAATTTTGCTAAATATGCATGTACTGTTGCTGTTGAGCTTAATCCTATTGCTTTTCCAATTTCTCTTACTGATGGTGGATATCCTTTATCCATTACTTGTTCTTCTATAAATTTTAATATTGCTCTTTCTTTTCTTGTGGTTTCAGCTCTTGTTCCCATTTACATCACTTCTCCTTTTTATACGAACATATTATCACAAAAAAAAATAAATGTCAAACAAATTTTTGACATTTATTAAAATTTATTTTGTAATTTTTCTTATTTCATATTTAATGATTCCTGCAGGTGCATTTACTTCTACTGTTGCACCTTTTTTAGCTCCTAATAGAGCTTTTCCTATTGGAGATTCGTTTGATATTTTATTTTCAGCTAAGTTTACTTCTGTAGAACCAACAATAGTATATTCTACTTCTTCATCAAATTCAATATCATACAATGTTACTGTATTTCCTATTTGAACTGTTTTTGTATCTATTTCTTTTTCATCTATAATTTTTGCATATCTTATTTTATTTTCCAATTCAGCTATTTTTGCTTCATTTTCAGCTTGTGCATTTTTAGCTTCATCATACTCAGAATTTTCTGATAAATCTCCAAAGCCTAAAGCAACTTTTATTCTTTCAGCAATTTCCATTCTTGTTACTGTTCTTAAATGTTCTAATTCTTGCTCTATTTTATCAAAACCTTCTTGTGTTAATATTACTTCTTTTTCTTCCATAATTGCATTCCTCCTCGAATTATACAAGTATATATAGCATAAAGAGCGACTTTTAGCCGCCTTTACATTCAACAGTTAGTATGATACTCTATTTTTTCTATTTTGTCAAGTATTTTTTAATCTTTTAATAAATCTTTACCATCTTTTAAGTAATCTATTCCTGAAAATATTGTTGCTACAACTGATATTGCCATCATTACTGTAGTTAGTATATTTATAGGAGATGCAAATTGTCCAAATTTAAATGGGTCTAAGAAACAGCAAATTATTGCAATCATTTGTGTTACTGTTTTTAGTTTTCCCCATATAGATGCTGCAATTACTTTTCCACCTTTTTCTACTGCTATCAATCTATATCCTGATACTATGAACTCCCTAGCAAGTACTATAATTGGAATCCATGATGGTATTTTTGTATATTCAACTAAAATAACAAGTGCAGATATAACTAATATTTTATCTGCAAGTGGATCCAAAAACTTTCCAAATGTTGTTACTTGGTTTCTAGACCTTGCTATATATCCATCTAATTTATCCGTTATTGAAGCTATAATAAATATCACATTCATTATCCAAAACGCTGTTGAAATCCCCAAAAACGTTCCAGGAATCCCCCATAAACTATCTATAATTGGTATAAGCATCATTACTGGCACTAATAATATTCTAAATATTGTTAATTTATTTGCTAAATTTAATTTCATTTTTTTAAACTCCTTTTAGTATTTCTATAGCTTTTTGTAACTGTGTGTCTTCACTTTCTTCGATGTTGTAATGAGTTTCAACTCCTTCTGGTAATTCTACAACTATGTTTGGTTCTATACCTACTCCATTTATTTTATTTCTATTTGGAGTATAATATTCTTGAACTGTTACTTTTAATCCAGCACCATTTCTAAGTGTTAATAATTGTTGAATAACTCCTTTTCCATATGTTGTAGTTCCAACAATTGTTGCTTCATTTAAGTCTTTTAATGCTCCTGCTAATATTTCTGAAGAACTTGCTGTATTTCCATTTACAAGAACAACTATTGGCATATCTATTAAAACATCCTCTTTAGAAATTTCAATCTTTTCTTTCTTGTCTTTGTCAACTGTTATTAATAGTTCATTTCCTTTTGGCACTATTAAATCTGCTATTTCAAGTGTTTCATCAACTAATCCGCCACCATTATTTCTTAAGTCTATTATTAATGATGTTATTCCTTGATTTTTTAATTCTTCAAATTTAAGTTTAAAGCCATCTGCTGTTTCTTCGTCAAAACTTGTTATTTCAATATATCCTATATTGTTTTCTATTTTTTTAGAAACCATTGGATTTAAGTCAACTTTTCTTCTTTTTATTTCAAAAGTTTTTATTTCTTGATTTCTCAATATTTCTAATTTTACAGTAGAGCCTTCTTCTCCTTTTATACTATTAGCCGCTGCATCTACATCGTCTCCAGTGTATTTTACCCCGTCTACACTAATAATTGTATCTCCTGCAAGTATTCCTGCTTCTTCAGCTGGACTACCTACTATTGGCATTAGTACTTCTATTGTGTTTTTTTCTGTATTAACAGCCATATATATTCCTATACCAACATAATTTCCCATTAAAGTTGTTGTATATTCTTCCATTTCATCTTTTGGAATATATTGAGTATACGGATCTCCTAATGAAGCGACATATGCTTGAATTGCCCATTCTTCTGCTTTTTTCTTATCAATATCATTTAAATAATAATTATCCAATATTGCTTTTATATTATCAATTGTTTTGGAAGTACTGTCACTGTTTGATGATAAATTCAGCAATGAAGATATCTCAGTTTGCCCCAAATTAAATTTATTTGCAATATACATTGTTGTTATTATAAATGTTAGAAATACTGTTAAAACAACTAACATTATGGTTTTATATATTCTTTGTCTTTTTAAATATTTTTCTTCTTCCATTTTTTACCCTTCTTTAAATTAATATTTACATATAATTAAATGGATTTACTCTTGAATCTTGCCCATATGCTGTGGCACTAGATTTATAATTATATGGAGATTTTCTAACTTCAAAATGTAAATGTGGTCCTGATGAATTTCCTGTATTTCCACTTAACATTATTTTTTGACCTTGTTTAACAGTTTGCCCTGGGCTTACTGTTATTGAGCCTTTTGTGCCATGTGCATAATATGACTGTAGTCCATTTGCATGTCTTATAACTACATATGTACCATAACTTCCTGATAGATTTGCTGTTAGCATTACAACTCCATCAGCCGCAGCATAAACAGGAGTTCCTGAAGCAACACCCCAGTCAATAGCCCCATGAAATTTTCCACTTGATGGATAATATCCATTTGCTGTAAGCGTTCCTCCTGATATTGGTTTTATGAAATATCCTTTGCCCGCTGGTTTTGAACTAGAACTGTTTTGTAATGCTTCTAATTGCTTTTTGTATTTTTCTTCAGCCTCTTTTATTTTTCTTTCTATCTGCTTATTTTCTCTTTCTAATTCCTCGATTTCTTTTTGAATTGCTTTTTCTTCTTGAGTTAATTTATTAGCTTGACTTTGTTTTTCATTTTTTAATCCTTGTAATTCTGAGCTCTTTTTTTCAGATTCAGCTAAAGATTCATCTAATTTGGCTTTATCAGCTTCTATTTGTGCTTTTTCAGCTTCTATTTGTTCCTTTTGTTCTTTTGTTGAACGAATTAATTCTTTATCATATTCTATTAATTCTGATGCCGCATAGTATTTAGCTAAGAAATCTGTCATACTTGATGATGTTAATAATACTTCTAAATATGAAGTTTCTCCACTTTCATACATTGCAATAAGCCTTTGGTCTAGCAATTCCTCTTGTTCAGTATATTCTTTTTCCTTTTGTTCTATGTCATCTTTTTTTGATTCAATTTGCTCTCTCAAAGTATTTATTTGACCTTCTAATTCTTCTATTTCATCTTCAGAATCAGATATTTCACTAATTAATTTTTCTACTTCTTTCATTGCTGCTGATTTTTGCTTTTCTAATTCTTTTTGTTTTTTCTCATATTCTTTAATTTTGCTATTATTTAAAGACTGTTCTTGTTCAAGTTCTTCTGTTTCTTTTAAAGCAAATACCAAAGAATTTTGCATAGATAATATTATTACCATAGTAATTCCAATAATTTTAGCTAATGTTTTTTTCATCTTTTTTCCTCCATATCTTATATTTTCTACTGCTGTACTAAATAATCTACTGGATTTATCGTTTGTCCATCTATTCTTATCTCGAAGTGTGCATGTGGTCCTGTTGAATATCCTGTTGATCCCACTTTTAATACTTCATCTCCTGCCGAAACTGTTTGACCTAATTGCACTACAATTTCACTACCATGTGCATATAATGTTTGCACTCCTCCACCGTGGTCAATTATTACCATATTACCATAAGCTGCATTATATGTTGCTTTTGATACTATCCCATTTCCTGCTGCTACAAAACTAGCTCCAATTGGCGCACCTACATCCATTCCTGTATGCAACTTATAAGCTCCTGTTATTGGATGTACTCTCATTCCATATTGTGAGGTTATTTGTGTATATCCTGGAATAGGCCATATCATTGCCCCTCCAATGTAGTCTTC
>JAZSAX010000078.1:0-8150 GCA_045602065.1 Clostridia bacterium | reverse complement strand
CTTCTATTATTTGGATAAGATTTTGTGTTCAAGAAATAAACAAATCAAAAATATTTAAAGGCAGTACAGAAACAATTGAATTGTATACATTAATTTCTATTGTAGATACCTTGAAAGAAGGTTTAGATCAAATATATAGGGTATTATACAATGAAATTAATAATGATTATGGAAATGATAAGAAATTATGTTTTAAAGATTTGCCAGAACCGTATTGCAAATTAAATAATAGTAAATGCTTTAAAGAAATTAGAGCAATGTTTGCTATACATCCTGTTAATTTGCAAATACCATATAATAATGAGGAAAGAAGATATGCAGATTTGTTTTATGCAAAAGGTGAATTTGGTGATATAGCAAATAGAAAAGGAGATTTTTACACTAAAATATGGACACGTACAAAAAATGATAAAGACACTATATATTTTCCTCTTTATAAAGCAGATATTATTGAGTTTATTCAATTAATATATAATCAAGTAGGAGATTTTATAGTAAGATTAAAGGATATTGCTAACAAAGAATATAACTATAAAAAGGGAGAATAATCTCCCTTTCATCATATCAAACTAATTTCCTTCTCAACCACATATAGTCTTAATATAAGCAATAATTTCTGTAAGTTCATTATTATCAGAAAAAGATGTTTTTCACGAAGCTTAAAATCAACCAAATAAGCATAATTATTCAACTGTTCTTGAACATCAGAAAAAAACTCTCCCAATTAATATCCTTAACAAGTCTAGCATATAACTATATTATGCAATCCTGATAACCCCAAGGTCATACCTACCAACACAACCCATTTACAAAATAAACAAACTACCCACAATTTTTATATGTCGCCCCAAAAATCACAAAAAACTAAACTTCCAAAAACTATACATTTTAAAAAAAATTATGTTATAATAAAAGTGAATATTAATCTAAAGGAGAAAAACAACCATGCCAAAAAGAATGAAGAAAGAAGAACTAATAAAACTAATAGAAAGTTTAAAAATAGACAAAGACGAGTACTGGATATTATCAAGTGGAGCATTAGTCATACGAGGAATATATCCAGATGCGGGAGACTTAGACATTGCAGTTACAGAAAAAGGGCTAGAACAACTAAAAAAGAATTACACGTTAAAACAAAAAACAGAGGGATGGTATATAGTAAACGAGCAGATAGAATGTATTGAAGACACAAAAGAACCATGGAAAATTGAAAAATATGGAAAATACAATCTTCAAAGTATAGAGAGATATTACGATTTTTTGAAAAAAAGTAATAGAGAAAAAGACAAAAAAAGAATACCACTAATCGAAGAATATATAAAAAATAGAACTTTAACGAACCAATAGGCACAAAAAATAAATTAATAGGAGGTCACCATGAAAAAACACATAAAAGAACTAACAATAACATTAATACAACTAGCAATGTTTTACATATTCCCAATATATGCAGGGCCAAAAGATGCGATAGGAATGGTAGTAACAATAATATTAACAACATTCATATTTTCAATAATAATGGGAAGCGTATCAAAAGAAAAAATAAAATACATATATCCAATAATAGTAGCAATAGCATTTATACCATCAATATTTATATACTATAATGAATCAGCATCAATACACGCAATATGGTATTTAGTAATATCAACAATAGGAATAGCAATAGGAACAGTCATAAATAAACTAACAAACAAAAAATAAAACGCAACTCAACTAATCGTTTGCCCCACTCAACGATTAGTATGTTTACAAATAGAAGAAAACAACCTACAATAATATCAAGGAGGGAATAATATGAATCAAGTAAAAATAGGAAAATTCATAGCTGAATGCAGGAAAAACAAAAAAATGACACAAGCAGAGCTAGCAGAAAAGCTAAATATTACAGACAGAGCAATTTCAAAATGGGAAACAGGAAAAGGAATGCCAGACACATCTATAATGCTTGATTTATGTAACGAACTTGGAATAACAGTAAATGAATTATTAAGTGGGGAGATGATAGAAATGAAAAATTATAACGAAAAAGCAGAACAAAACTTATTAGAAATAACAAAACAAAAAGAAGAAGCAGACAAAAGATTACTTCGTGCAGAAATTCTAATAGGGATATTATGTATTTTGCCACTACTTATTTCAGTAGTAATCGTTTCAATTGTACCTATGGAAGAATGGATGGCGCCAGTAATTGTTTTAACTAGTTTAATTCCTCTTTTAATTGCAACACCATTTGCACTTAAAATTGAACAAACAGCAGGATATTATGAATGTAGCAAATGTGGAAACAGATATGTTCCTAAGTACAAAAATGTTTTTATAGCAACACACATAGGTAGAACAAGATACATGAAATGCCCAGAATGTAATAAAAAAAGTTGGAACAAAAAAGTAATAAGCAAATAAAAGTAAATCAATCATCTGAATTCAGATGATTGATTTTTATCAAGTGTTATATTCTTAAGTTCCTTGATATATTTTATTGATATAATAAATCTACAAAAATTATAATTAAGCTAATAACAATATTACGATAGTGTTAAAAAATACAACTAATCAAGTATATAAATAAAATCAAAATATTGTATTTTTTTGTCGAAATTTATAGTTTTCTACAAATTTCGACAAAAAAATCTAAGAAGATGTGATATCATATAAAGTATAGGGGGAATAAATATGAAGAAAGAGATACAATTTGATTATTTTGAAGTACATAGCTTCGAGATGAATGAAGACAACACTGTTGCAAGAGATGTAAAATTAGACATTACAAATATATTGGAGGAATTATTGCTAATAGAAGTTGTAAAGAGAACACAAGAATATAAAAGTGATAAGATACGTTTTCAAATAGTAAAAAGAAGACTACCAAATATATGGGAAATACAACTATTAAGATTAAGAGAATCAATGTTACCAGGAATTGCAGATGAAGAAGGTAATTTTCAAATAATGACATTAGAAGATGGACAGTACATAGGAGAATCAGTGTCATTATTATACGATTCTGAGAATTGCATAATTTGTATGCAAAGAAATAATAGAGCAATATTACCGTCTACATTAGAATATTTACTTAGAGGCATTTATACTGGAGAAAATGAACTAATTACTTTAAAGCCAATTATAAAACCAAGGGACTTAACAAAAATCAACAATTCCACATTGTTTAGAAAAATAACTATAGGCATAGCAACAGATGATATTGTACTTAATGAAAAAAATCCTACACCAATAGGAAAAATGCTTAATAATATTCAGGATTATAACTGTGGATATGTTTCTATAGAATTAGGTTTTAATGGGAGATTAAAGAAAAACACTTCTATGGCAGCAGGCTTATCATTTGAAACCATTGAAGATTTGCTAGAAGATAATAAAGTAGACAAATTAAAAATAGCATATAAGACATCAGAAGATGCTTTTGTAGAATATGCAGATTTAATAGAGAATAAAACACATGATATTATATCCTTTGAATATGAAAGAAATTATGATATCACACATGAAGTTATATATAATAAAATGTATGATAGGTATGTTCTTAGAAAAAATAATAATGATATTTATAGATAGAAGGTAGTGATACAATGAAAAAGTATAATGTTGAAAAGGTGCAGTTAATGCTGGAAAAGTATATAACAGTATTAGTTGCAATTGCAATAACTCTAATAGCTACTATAATAATATGGAAATTAAAAATTGAAAGCGTAGAAATACCCAAAGTAGATTTTTTGCTTAGTTCCATTATTACAGTAGTTACAACCATAATAGGATTTTTATTAACAGGTTTAACTATAATTATGAGTTTAATGCAAACCAGAGTTATGAAGATTATTAGAAGAAATTCTGGTGAAAAACTATTAAGCCAATATATAATGTCGCCTATAATATGGGGAACAATATTGATATTTTATGTTTTTTTTATGGGATATGTGTTAAAGGACGATAATATAATAAATAAGTTAATGCTAATAATAAGTATATTCTTAATAACTATTTTTTCAGTAGCAACTATTAGAGTTAGTTATTTTATGAAAAAGATGTTTTTACGAGTATCAGAAGAGTATAAAGAAAATGATATCAAATCAAATGTAAAACAAGCTAAAATTAAAAGTGTTGAATTTCATAATACATAAAAAAAGACATCTAAAAGGAGTTCTACTGGAAGATATAATTGTATATCAAAAGATGTATAAATATAAAAGTACTACAAACACTAATACCAAAAACAAAAGGAGGTATTAGATGAAAGCAATTGTATATGATGGAATACAAAAAGTACAATGTAGAGAAGTACCAGATCCGAAAATAGAAAAAGATGATGATATAATAATAAAAGTAACATCAACAGCTATTTGCGGATCTGATTTACATTTAGTACATGGATTAGTAAAAGGAATGTATGATGGTTTTGTGTTAGGGCATGAAACAATGGGGATAGTAGAAGAAGTAGGGAAAGGTGTAACAAAACTAAAAAAAGGCGATAGAGTAATAGTACCATTTCCAGTAGCTTGTGGTCACTGCTTTTTCTGTGAACATCAAGAATTTAGTCAATGTGACAATACAAATGACTATGGAGAAGCTGGTGGCCTTTTTGGATATAGTAAATCATATGGAGATTATGCTGGTGGACAAGCAGAATATTTAAGAGTACCACATGCAAATGTAGGTCCAGTAAAAGTTCCAGATGAATTAACAGATGAACAAGTTTTATTTTTAACAGATATATTACCAACTTCATTATGGGGAACAGAAATTGCAAATGTAAAAAAAGATGACACTGTTGTAGTTTTAGGATGTGGACCAGTAGGGTTACTTACTATAAAATGGTGTATATTAAAAGGTGCAAAAAGAGTAATTGCAGTAGATAGAGTAGGGTATAGATTACAACATGCTAAAGGATATGGTGCTGAAATAGTTAATTTTGAGCAATATGAAGAAACTGGTGCATATTTAAAAGAAATAACATCAGGAGGAGCAGATTGTGTAATTGACTGTGTAGGGCTTGATGGAAAAATGTCATTAATGGAAAAAGTAGAAACAGCACTAAAATTACAAGGTGGTTCAAAATCTGCAATTGAAATTGCTTCACAAGCGGTTAGAAAATGTGGACATGTAGCATTAGTAGGAGTTTATGGAACAAAATATAATAATTTCCCATTAGGAAATTTCTTCACAAGAAATATTACTTTAAAAATGGGACAATGCCCAGCTACAAGATATGTAGAACCTATTTTAGAAAAAATTAAAAATGGTGAATTTGATGCTACTGATATTATTACACACAAATTGTCTTTAGAACAAGGTAGACATGCGTATGAAATTTTTGATGCTAAACAAGATAATTGTATAAAAGTTGTATTAAAACCATAGTTAATAAAACAAAAGCACTTGCTATACTGCAAGTGTTTTTTCCATATCTATTACTCCAATTAATAATTTCAAAATCATTATAACATTTATATATTGAGTTAGTAAATTTTTTGTGATATATTTAATAAAAAATAAGGAGGATTTTATGGAACAAGAAAATCTAAATTACATAGGAAAAGAAGTTTTCGTAGAAATTGATAGACCTATGAATAGCAAACATCCTAAACACGGATTTGTATACAATGTCAATTATGGATATGTGCCAAATACGGTAAGTGGAGATGGAGAAGAGCTAGATTGCTATGTTTTAGGTGTAAATGAACCAATCGAAACTTTTAAAGGAACATGTATTGCTATAATACATAGAACAAATGATAATGATGATAAACTTATAATAGTACCAAATGGAATGAATTTTACAGATGAACAAATTAGAGATTATACAAATTTTCAAGAACAATATTTTGAAAGTGTAATAATTAGATAAAAAAAAGCCCCCTTTTACAGGGGGCTTTAGTGTGGCAGCCAGTTTGCAAAAAGATCGTTTTTACCAAGTGCAAGCAAAATTCCGTAATGGAAATAAAACTTAATTTGCATTTTTTCCTCTATGCTATCAAGTATAATCCGAATATCATTTGAATAAATGCCAGGATTATATGTGTTAACAAGAGGTCCAATTGCAATATAGATTGCTTCTTGGATTTCAAGCATTTCTGCGACTTTCTCTTTGAAATGGCTAACGAATTGCTCAACATCAATTTCTTCAGGAGTTAACCCCATTTCCATAGGATTTATTGTTCCTGCAACAAGCTGTGCTGCTTGTGTCATGACTTCTTCCTGAGAACGCCGAACAGTTACTGTCTTTGCCACTTGTTTCACCTCTTTCATTGTTTAGAGTGATTATATATTAAATATAATATAATTATAACTCGCTTTACATAAAATGTCAAATTAATTATCTTTTTTTGATAAATAAAGATAATTTTTCAATAACACCAAGAGCTTCAACAATTTCTTTTTCAGAATGTTTTTTTAGAAGTTGCTTAGTTTTATTTATTGAATCATCATCAACCCCAAATAATATGTAATCAGAAGAATGTCCGCTAACTTCACGAAGTTTTCTAAGGCTATAATAAACTAAATTTCCTTTTCCATCTTCTACTAATCCTAAAAATTGACTAGAGGTTCCAATTTTGTTTGCTAGTTGAGTTTTTGTCATTTTCAATTCATCTTCTCTTATGTGTTTTATTCTTTGTCCTCTTTCATATTGTTCTTGTCTTTCTACTTCTATTGCTACATTTGATCTTTTTCTTCCCATATTTTACTCCTTCCTTTCACATTGATTTTATAGTATAAAAAATACAAACACATAGTAAAAAGATGTCGTTAAATATAGTATTTTTTGAGATTTTATGGTATCATAAATAATAATGTCAAAAGGAGGAAATGTATGGAATCTAAACCTATGAAAATATTAATAATAGAAGATGATATTGATGATTGTAATAATTTTATAAATTGTATTAAACAAAGAAAAGATATAGAATTAGTTGGAGTTACAGATTCTGATATAGATGGTTTGAAATATGTTAAAACTAAACAACCTGAAGGGATAGTGCTAGATTTAGAATTGAATAATAGTACATCAGGTAATACTGATACAATGGAGTTTTTAACTCATTTAAAAGAATTAAAGTTAAATTACGAACCAATAGTAATAGTTACAACTCATGTAAATTCAAAAAGAACTTATGATATTCTTCATAGAAAAGGAGTAGATTTTATACTTTACAAAGACCATCCAAAATATTCTTGTAATCATGTCTTAAATCAATTTATTAATTTGAGAAAACAGACTGTAACAGCAACAACGAGTTCGATTGAAGAAATTTTAGAAGATACTGAAAAGAAGATTTCCCGCGCTATACATCATGAGTTAGACCTTATTGGTGTGACTTCAAAACTTAAAGGTAGACAATATATTCATGACGCAATTTTATATTTAATTCAAAATGAAAAGAGCGATTTGAATGTAATTCAATATTTGACTAAAGTGCATAAAAAGTCAGAAAACACAATTACTAATGGAATCAAAAATGCAATTATCCATGCTTGGAGAGTTTCTGCTGTTGAAGATTTATTAGAACATTATACTAATAGAATTGATCCGGAAACAGGTTTACCAACACCTATGGAGTTTGTTTATTATTATAGAGATAAAATTAAACAGATGATTTAATTATAAAACATTGTACAAAGTAAAATTGTACAGTGTTTTTTTGTTGCCTTACATTTTTCGCCAAAATTCGCCAAAATTCCCCATTTTTTTCTATCACTGGATACCGCTGGTCCGCAAGGATTTGGTGGTATTTTTATTATAGCAATATGGAACGGACAAAATACGGAGAAGGTGGTGGAGAAGCATGCAAGATTGGTTTGATGGATTAATGCTATGGCTTAAACGTTGGCTATAATTAAATGAAAATTTAAATAATCAATATGAATTCATATTGATTATTTTTTTGTTTTTATATATAATTAATCAAAAATAGGTTGGTGAGTATGTTGAATGGATTAGAATTTGTTTCGCAATTAGGAAATATAAATGTAATAAATCAAATATTAAAATTTATTTTTATTAGTATTTTTACTTTTTATACATCTTTAAAAATTACTAAAAATAAAAAACTAAATAAAATAGAAATACTAAAAATTATAATAGAGATATTAGTATGTTCTACGACCTGTGGAATAATAAGATATTTAACTACTCC
>JAZSAX010000077.1:0-3848 GCA_045602065.1 Clostridia bacterium | reverse complement strand
ATTCTCTAACTTGTTTTTCAATAAATTCATAATCATCTAGATATTTAGCTTCTTTTAAATAATCTATAATTTCTTCTAACATTTCTTCATCAATTTGTCCTCTGAATTTATTTCTAACTTCTTGTTCTGTTCTCTTTTTGTATGTTATATATTTGAACACTTTCGTTTTTTGTTCATCAAATTGTTTTAGTTTTTCTAAATTTAATGAGCTTTCAAAATTTTCAATAATTTTCATTTTTTACCTCTTTCGAACTACATTTTACATGATTTTACAATTTTTTTCAAGTATATTTTATTGTAAAAAAATAATACTATAAATAAGTTTTATTTTGCATAAAACTTTATTTTTAAGGAGGTTTTACTATGAGTAAGAAATTGATTTTTATGACTTTTTTACTAATTGTTAGTGTTCTTACATTTGGTGTTACTTTTACTTTTGCAGCAAATGATAATAATATGCTTAATAATGCTGCTGATGGGGCTCGTAATATGCTTAATAATGTTGAAAATACTGTAGAAGGTGCTGTTCAAGATATGGGTAATACTATGAATGATTCAGCTAATAAAGCTGGAAATTCAGTAAATAATGCTGGTAATGCGCTTGACAATAACAATAATAATGATAACAACAATGGTAATGTTAATACAGCTACAACTAGAGAAACTAATACAGCTAATGATACAAACTATACTGCTAACAGAACTAATACAGCAACAACAACTAGAGCTGCTGGAGGAGATACAGGTAATACATTTTTAGGTATGACATCAACAACATGGACTTGGGTTATTCTAGCTATAGCTGCTGTTGCTATAGTTGCTTTAGTTTGGTATTATTCTAATCAAGTTACTAATACTAGAAGATATGATGATAGTGAATAATTGTTAAATTATTCTTGTTTTGGCCTCTTTTCTATGTTATAATATTTTCATAGAAAAGAGGTTTTTTATGAATACAAAATTAATTGCAAAAAATCCTGTTGCATACCATAATTACAATATTGAAGACACCTTTGAAGCTGGTATTGTTTTAACTGGAACTGAAATAAAATCTATTAGAGCTGGTAAAGTTAATTTGAAAGATAGTTATGCTGGCTTTAAAAATGGTGAATGTTATGCTTATTCTATACATATAAGTCCTTATGAACATGGAAATATATTTAACAAAGACCCTTTACGTGACAGAAAATTGCTTTTGAATAAAAGAGAACTCAATAAACTTTTTGGAAAAGTTAAACAAGATGGATATAGCTTAGTTCCTATTAGTTTATATTTTAAAGGTAGTTTTGTTAAACTTGAACTTGGTCTTGGTAAAGGAAAAAAATTATATGATAAACGTCAAGATATTGCAAAAAAAGATGCAGAACGTAGAATGCAAAAGGCTTTGAAAGCTCACTAATTTGACTAATTTTACATAATATGATATAATTATTGTATCATCTTAAAGGAGGTAATACCCCATGAAGAAAAACATTGTACGAGTTCCTCTCAATGGCACTAAGGTTCAAGATTTTGAGCCCAATGTCGTTGAACTTGCCAAAATCCTTCCAAAATTTGGATTTCGGCCGCTGACTGATGCTACGCCTGAGACTTTGCCCGTAGGTTCTGTTGTAGTTATTTATGACTGCCAGAATCAAACCATGCTATCCGCAGTAGTAGTCCACGACTACACTCGGTTAGGATTTCACGTTATCTACTTTAAAGATTTGAACGCTGTGAATCCTGAAGCAATGCACTTTAATCAACAGTATGATTTCAAAGGCAAACTGTACAAGGTAATCCACAATCTTCCTGTTGAAGGCGATTCTCTTCAATCGGGAATGTTCCCCAAGGCATTTGAATGCATGAACTTCAAGCCTTTGGAAACAGCTACTCCTGAAGATTTGCCTGAAGGAAGTTTGGTATTGCTTTGCACAAAGGCTGGCTCTGTTTCCTCTGTGATTATTCGCTGTTTGTCTATGCACAACAAGCGTTTTCTCTACTGGGCACAGAGTCCTCATGTAGCAGGCGACTGGCATCCTCACGTAATTATGGATGAACTCGACTCCTTCGGAAATTACTATTATATGGTAATTTCCTGAGGAAAAATTAGAGCATCACACTAGTTTATAGTGTTGATGCTCTTTTCTATGTTTTTATTCTAAATTGACATGTTTTGTATAATATGCTATAATTTTACCGACATCAAAAAAGGAGGATTTTCCTATGGTTAATCATTTGTGTCTCCCTTTTACCGGCTTTGCTCCCGATGTAGAAGAGCTGGTAGACTTTCTTCCTAGGGTAGATTTTCGGCCGTTGAGTCAAGCTACTCCGGAAGATTTGCATTCAGGTATCATTATTATTCTATACAACATCTACTCTTATTCTTTTGAAACAGTAGTTGTTGATCGGCTAGAAGATGGTAAACTCTATTATTCCCATCAGACTGGACGTCGTTCTGATACCTGGTATCGATCTTTTATAGGAGACCCTGTTTGCTATTCTTACCTTTATAAGGTAATCTCGTAAACAGAAAAAGGGCATCACACTAGTTTATAGTGCTGATGCTCTTTTTTGTTTTTATGCTTTATTAGCTGAACCAAATACATTTTTAATTTTATGTGCAACTGTTTCTTTAACTAAATCTCTAGCTGGTGTTAAATATTTTCTTGGATCAAAAGCACTTGGATCTTCTGCAAATACTTTTCTAATTCCTGCTGTCATAGCAAGTCTTAAATCTGTATCTACATTTATTTTTGAAACTCCTGATACACTTGCTTCATGTAATATTTCATCTGGTACTCCTTTTGCGCCAGGAATATTTCCTCCAAATTGATTACATGTGTCAACTAATTCTGGAATTACTGTTGATGCACCGTGTAATACTATTGGTGTATTTGGAATTCTTTCTTTTATCTCTTTTAAAATATCAAATCTTAATTTAGCTTCTCCTTTAAATTTGTAAGCACCATGACTTGTTCCAATAGCTATTGCTAATGAATCAACACCTGTTCTTCTAACAAATTCTTCTGCTTGAGCTGGGTCTGTATACTTAGCTTCATCTGCTGCTACATTAACATCATCTTCTATTCCTGCTAATTTACCTAGTTCTGCTTCTACTACTACTCCATGAGCATGTGCATAATCTACAACTTCTTTTGTTAATCTAATATTTTCTTCAAAATCATATTTTGAACCATCAAACATTACAGATGTAAAACCTGCATCTACACATTTTTTACATGTTTCAAAATCTGGTCCATGGTCCAAATGTATTGCTATTGGAACATTTGGATGTTCCTCTACCGCTGCTTCTATCATTTTCATTAAATAATTTATTCTTGCATATTTTATTGCACTTGATGATGCTTGTAATATAACTGGTGAATTGTTTTCTGCTGCTGCATCTACTATTCCTTGGATTAATTCCATATTATTAACATTAAATGCTCCTATTGCAAATCCTTCTTTCATTGATTTTTCAAACATTTCTTTTGTCGTTACTAATGACATATTAAATCACTCCTTTTTCTTGTCTAATTTTATTTCTTATTTCCAGTTTTGTCAATGCTTGATTAAAAAAATATCACAATACTTTTTCTATTGTGATATTTAATAAATTTTTATTTACTGTCATATTCATAGCTTCCACACATTGATTCATCTGTTTCACCTGTAGTAGTATCTGTTGTTGGCATTACATTTATTGCTTGTAATGTACATCTTCTATTTTCTCTATCCTGATACACACAGCTTTCAACTGTACAATTTATTTTTTGATTTTCTTCCATAATATTTGTCCTCCTCTCTTATTGTTACCTTTATTTTTACTTTTATTCTACAGTATATTTTTAAAGTTTTTCCACATA
>JAZSAX010000076.1:0-2283 GCA_045602065.1 Clostridia bacterium | reverse complement strand
CGAAGGTGTATCGAAGAACATATGAATGGGATGACAAAAATCAGCTTATAAAAAGTCAGGATGATAATGTAACAGTTTGCTACACATATGGAAGTGATGGTCAGCGAGCAAGTAAATATACAGAAAACAGCGAAACGTTATATACAAATAATTTCTGGGTATTTCATGTGTCAGGAAGTGTACGAAATGGCGCAGGAATAATAAATAAAAACATATATTTGGGGAAAATGCGAGTAGTGACAAAAGTAAAAGAAGCTTTTGACGCAATGGAAATTACAGAACGGCAGTGTCAGTATTTTTATCATTCAGACCATTTAGGAAGTGCTCAATTGGTAACAGATAATAAAGGAAACGAATACCAACGCATTGAATACACTCCATATGGCGAAACTTGGATAGATTTAAAGGCAACACAAAATGATTTAGTTAAATTAAATTATAAGTTCACTGCCAAAGAACTAGACGAAGAGACAGGTTTATACTATCATGGTGCTAGGTATTTGAATCCTAAGTATTCGATGTGGTTGAGTTGTGATCCTGCATTGGGAGAATATATATCTGATCCAGAGAATTCAACTTCTGGAGGCATCTATAACAACATAAATCTTAATCTTTATCACTATGCAAATAATAACCCTGTAAAATACATCGATCCGGATGGAAGGGATGTCATCTTATTAAATCGTTCTTGGGGTGCAGATTACCCAATGGGACCATATGGTCATAATGCTGTACTTATCGGAGATGATCAAAATGGATGGATGTACTACTCGAAAGATGGTTTATTTACAAATAACGCGATAAAATTTAACACACTTCAAGATTTTATTGATTACAACAATTCTTTAGATACTCCTGTAAAACTTTCTTACGATAGAGCTTGCAGAGTAAAAACTACACCAGAAGATGATAGAAAAGCATGCGCTGAAGCTGAAAAAATGTATCAAAGGCCATACAATGTTTGTGAAACTAAAAACAAGAAAGGTGAGACAACAAGTCAAAATTGTGCAGATCTTTCAGCTGATATAATATCCACATATTCTGGATTGAATATTAAAAAAATTAAAATAAGCAGGTGTATTGGTAAAATTGATATAAACATTAATTTTTTCAATTTAGTTGATATGCATATAGAAAAAAAATTGGATATTAACACATCCATTACATGGCCTAATGCACAATTTTATGATTTTTACTTTAGCAATAAAAATGCACAAATGATTGATATTTTTGATGAAAGTGCTGTTGAAAAAAGAAAACAAGCGCAATTTGATCAAATGATGCATGATGCTCATATTTATTGATTTTTTAGGAGGATTATATGTGTGATTATATTTTATCTATTTTATTTGTTTTTACTTCAATTACAATAAGTTTTATTTGTTATAAATTCCATGCATGGGATATTTATGAAATTTGCTTTATTGTTTTAGGTTTTATTTTTACAATTTTATTAAGGAGGCAATCAAAAAAACGAAACGCAATAACTGTTTGTATAATTATATTTATAAAACCTTTTTTAGTTTTAGCTGACCAGTTGTATGATGGAATGTCATTGTTAATGGGAGTACCTGTAGATATTCTGTTTACGGGAATTGGACTTTTAATTGGTTTTATTATTTCAAAATTATTTATATTTATATTTGAAAAAATTAAAAATAAAATTACTAAGTGAAAATAATTGCTTTCCTTTGTCCCATCAATTTCAATTGATGGGAATTAGGGACCTGTAAAAAAAATGAATTGCAATAATTAAATTAAAGAAATATTGCAATTCAAGCGATAAATGAAACAAAGAAAAACCATCACTGCCATACCCCATGATACGGTTTTGATGCAGGCTGTTTGACAATTAAAAATTGGCTCAATGCTGCATGGAGCTTTGAGCCGTAAAGAAAGTGCATTCTTAAAATTGAGTGCACTTTCTCTACATTATTTGTGCATTGCTTGTATCCGGTTAGGGATTGGAGCACCTGCGAAGCAGTACCGCCTGCGGTATGGAGCGACAGCGGAAGTGCGGAAAGCCCGACCTGCCTTTAGGCAGGGAACCGCCAAGAAAGGAGAGAGAGTGAATAACAAAAAACTGGGCGAAGTTACAAAAGAAACCCGTACTCTTAGACGAAGACAGAGAAAATAATAAATCGAAGGTGTATCGAAGAACATATGAATGGGATGACAAAAATCAGCTTATAAAAAGTCAGGATGATAATGTAACAGTTTGCTACACATATGGAAGTGATGGTCAGCGAGCAAGTAAATATACAGAAAACAGCGAAACGTTAT
>JAZSAX010000075.1:0-4165 GCA_045602065.1 Clostridia bacterium | reverse complement strand
ATACTGTTTTTGCTCTTTCAATAATATTTCTATTTGTCAATATTTTACTTTCATTTGTTACATTTGTAGATATAGCCAGTTTCATATCACCATTTCTTACTGCTAATATTAATCTATCAAAAAATCCTACTTGTATTCCAGAATTTCCTGTATAATTATATATATGTTCTATACCTTCATTGTCAGTATAATCATATTCTGTTTTATTTTTTGTGTTTGTAACTGCAGTACTCGTTGTTTCTAGTCCGTAATATATTCTAGGTTCTTTTATTTCATATATATTATCAAGTCCTGAAATATCTTTTTGCAAATATTTAATATTCCCATCTTCTGTTACAGATGTAGCTGATACAACAATTTGTCCAATTCCATGTGTATATTCATATGTTTTATTATCATATGATATTCCTGAATCTGCAATTTCTCTTGGAGAAACGTATACTAATTGTTCTTTTCCATCAATTTCGCATTTTGTAAGTATTGCATTCCTATAAGTATAGTATCCAGCTTCTGTTTGAGTATCTTCTAGACTTTGAAGAACTAAATCTTCATTTACTAATGTTATATTATCTATGACTTCAGAATTATTATCTACCTCTTCTGCTTTAATAGTTCCGGAATAATCTATATTTATTTCTTCCACTTTTATATTAAATGCTTCTTGGGTTGATTGAATATTTTTCTCTATAAACTTTCTCTCAGCATCAAACTCATTCGGATTTACAAAAATCAAATCGTATCCCACCATAATTAAAAATAAAGCAACTAAATATATCGGTACAGACATAACTGTATAAAGTATCTTTTTATTCTGATTTTTTACAAAGTATCTTACTGCCATTATTGCTGCAACTACTATTACTATAGCAAGCCCTATATATCCCCATAATTGTATTGTTGATTCTACAGTTCCTGCACCTGTTAATTCAGTCCCATTACTTAATGTTAAAAATGTTCCTGTTACAATGTTTTGTGTATTTAATACTGTTTGTATGGCAACTGCAATTGATAAAATAATTACATTTCTTAAAACTTTTTTTATTAACTTGCTTTCACGTAATAATGTTCTATCAACTGCTTTGAAATACAAATTAAACACTATTATATAGTATATTGCCATATATAAACTTAATCCAATTATTAATTTTATAAAATAACCAATTAATGTTTCTATTAATGGTCTAATAAACATATAATATGATATATCTAAATTAAAAATTATATCTACTTCATTAAAAGAAGCATTACTTACAAATAATAATACTTTTTCTAATAGATCATTTGATATTATTACACTTACAATTGCTGATATTATTAATGTAATAGATTTGTTGGGTAATTTAGGGACTTCTTGTTTTTCATCATCAAAAAACGGTTTTAGTCCCTTTTTTATTCCTCTATTAGTAAAATATAATGTTATACTTAAAAATATAAATGTTACACCTATTATTGAATATTTATATTTAATGTCTGTAAAGAATTTTTCTACATATTGCTCGCCCAATTCAACATATTCTAAATATTGACCTCTTAATGTTATATATGTTATTAACAAATATAGTGCAATAAATGCTATTACAAGTAATGCTCTTGTTTTTTTACCAATTTTCATTTCATTCTCCTTAAATTATTGCTTTAGCAAAATCTTTCGAATTGAAGATTTCCATGTCATCAATTTGTTCACCAACACCAACAAATTTTACAGGTATTTGATTTTCTTCAACTATTCCTATAACAGCTCCGCCTTTTGCTGTTCCATCTAGTTTTGTTAACACTATTCCAGTTATATCTGCCTGTTCTTTAAACGCTTTTACTTGTGATATTGCATTTTGTCCAGTTCCTGCATCTATTACTAGCAAGACCTCTTTTGAAGCATCAGGCATTTCTTTATTTATTACTTTTTGAATTTTGTTTAGCTCGTCCATCAAATATTTTTTGTTATGCAATCTTCCAGCAGTATCACAAATTAAGATATCAGCTCCAATTTCTCTTGTTTTAGCAATAGCATCATATACTACTGATGCAGGATCAATCCCTTCTTCTCTTTTAACAATTTCTGCACCAGCTCTTTTCGCCCAAATTTCTAGCTGTTCAACTGCAGCAGCTCTAAATGTATCAGCTGCTGCAACTACTACTTTTTTTCCATCTCTCGATAACCTTGCCGCCATTTTTCCTATTGAAGTAGTTTTTCCTACACCATTTACACCTATGACAAGTATTACTGATGGTTTTGTTTCAAGTTTTAAAGAATTGTCTGATATTTCTAGTATTTTTTCAATTTCTTCCCTTAAAGCTTGCTTTACTTGTTCTTCATCTTCTATTTTCTCTTTTTTCATCCTATCTCTTAGGTTTGATATGATTTTTGTTGATGTTTCTATCCCTATGTCAGACATTATTAGAGCTTCTTCTAGTTCTTCAAGAAATTCTTCATCTACTTTTCTAAAATTACTAAATACATCATTTATTTTTTCATTTATTGAGTCCTTTGTTTTTGTTAAGCCTTGTTTTAATTTATCAAAAAATCCCATTTAAATCCTTCTTCCTTTTATTTGCAGTGTTTTTCAATCAAGTCACACAATTTTCTTGCTTCTGCTGCTATAACATTTTTGTCTTGTCCTTCAATCATAACTCTAACAACAGGTTCTGTACCTGAAGGTCTAATTAAAACCCTTCCATTATCAGAAAATTCATTTTGAATTTTTTCAATTGCATCTTTAATTTCTGCATTTTGTTCGTAATCATATTTTTTATCAGATGAAACTTTTGCATTTATTAAAACTTGTGGATATTTTTGCATAATACCGCTTATCTCAGAAGCTTTTTTTCCACTCTCTAATATTGCTTGAATTAACATTAATGATGTTAATATTCCATCTCCAGTAGGATTATAATCTAATAAAATTACATGTCCTGATTGTTCTCCCCCTAAATTATATCCATGTTTTAGCATTTCTTCTAAAACATATCTGTCTCCTACTTTTGTTTGAAGAAGTTGTAATTCATTATTTTTTGCATATTTGTTTAACCCTAAGTTACTCATAACAGTTGCAACAATAGTATCTTTAGATAATTTACCTTTTCCTTTTAAATATTTTGATATAATTGCTAATAGTTTATCTCCATCTATCTCTTCACCATTTTCATCAATAGCTAAGCATCTATCTCCATCACCATCATATGCAATTCCTAAACTCATTTTGTGTTTCACAACATAGTCTTTTAGCATTTCTAAATGTGTTGAACCACATCCATCGTTAATATTTATTCCGTTTGGATTATTATTTATAATTACATGATTTATTCCAAGTGTAGTAAATATTTTGTCTGCAACCTCATATGTAGCACCATTAGCAGTATCTATGACTACTTTAAAGTCTGGATTATTGAATTTTTCTATATTATCATCAAAGTTTTTTCTAAAGAAATATACATATTCATCTAATAAATCTGTTCTGATTTCAGATACACCAATTCTTTCATTTACCGCAGATAATTCATCAAGTTTTCCTGAATCCATTACTTCTTCTATTTCTTCTTCTATTTCATCAGGAATTTTGGTTCCTTTATTACTAAAATATTTAATCCCATTAAATTCAAATGTATTATGTGATGCTGATATTACAACACTTGCATCTGCTTGTAATTTTCTTGTCAAATATGCTACTGCAGGTGTTGGCATAACACCTAATAATTTCACATTTGCACCATAGCTCAAGAATCCTGATACCATTGCACTTTCAATTAAAGTTCCTGATAGTCTGGTATCTCTACCAATTAATATTGTTGGCGCCTTATCTGTATGTTTAGATAAAACATAAGCCCCTGCTTTGGCTACTTTATATACTAATTCAGGTGATAATTCTGTATTAGCAATTCTACGTATTCCATCTGTTCCAAAATATCTTCTCATTTTTATCCTCTCTTTCTAGTCAATTATTTGATTTATCAAATTATAGTATTCTGTCATGCGAATTAAATTAGTAAATTGAATTTTATCATCTTTTATCGTCCAGGAATTTTCATTTTCTTCAAGAAAAACTTTTATTTTTTCAATTTTATTAAGTTTATCATATAATCTAGCTTTTTCATTTTTAACTTCTTCTTCTAATTCTTGATATTTCTGTTGCATAATATCACTTAACATTATTTCATTATATAAATTTAT
>JAZSAX010000074.1:0-14948 GCA_045602065.1 Clostridia bacterium | reverse complement strand
AAAAAAGAATATTTTTAACTATAGAAAATAATAGGACGCAAATTTTAGATACAGGTACAGAAGTAAATTTTATAGAAATAATAGATTATATTAATGAACAAAAAAATGAAAAGAATGAATACGAGAAACTTTATGAATTTTTTGATAAAGAAAGTAGTGATGTGTTACTTGTTGGCATAAAAATGAATAGAATGAAAAATTAGTATAAAATTGCATTAAAAAACTAGGAAATGCAATTTCCTAGTTTTTTAAATATCTTAATATAAATCTTCTTCAGATAAATTAGATGTATTTTTATTATCTTCATTTCCAGTTTCTACTCCTAGATATGGCAAAATTTGTTTTAACATATTTCCTGCAGTTGGTGCTGCAATTTGACCACCATTATGATTTATGCCTTCACCTGGAGTATCTAAAATTACCAATAAAACGATTTTTGTATTTTCAACAGGGGAAATAGCCAAAAATGAAGCTATATATCCATCATCTTCAGAAGTATATATTGGTTCAGAAGTTCCAGTTTTCCCACCTACAGAGTATTGCTGCATAACATCAATATCTGTTTTTACTCTATGACCGGTTCCTTCAGTTACAACAGATTCCATCATTGAAGTAACTTGGTCAGCAGTTTCTTTAGATACAACTTGACGAACTTCTTGAGTTTGGAATGTTGTGACTTCACCTGTATCTGTATTTGTAATACTCTCAACTATTTGTGGTTGAACCAAAACACCATCATTGGCAATGGCAGCTGCGGCTGTAATCATTTGAATAGGGGTTATAGTAAAACGTTGCCCAAAAGACATTGTACCAAGTTCGTGTTTATTAATTTTTTCTATAGGATAGAAAATCCCGCTTTTAGGTTCTCCAGAGACTGAAATGCCTGTTTTTCCAAAGAAACCGAATGCCTCATAATATTTATAAGAAGTTTCTACTCCTATTTGCAATCCCAAATTTATAAAAAATGGATTACAAGAATTTGCTAAGGCATCTCTTAAAGATTCTGAGCCATGTCCCTCAGGTTTATGGCAGCTTATTGCTTTCTTCTCACCCTCGATAAAATATTTACCATTACAAGTATAAATGTTAGGTGTATCTGTTTCTATTAGATTTTCTTCAAGTGCTATTGCGGATGTGATTATCTTAAAAACAGAGCCGGGTTCATAAGTATCAGTAATAGCTTTTGGAGCCCACATTCGTAGTAATTCAGTGTTTTTTTCTTCACTAGTTAATGTATCCCATTTTTCAGCTAGTTTTGAATTGGGAGTATCTTTATTATTACAGTCGAAGTTTGGATAATCAGCTAATGCTAATATTCTTCCTGTAGAAGGATCCATTGCAATAGTAATTCCGCTTTCACATTTATATTCATCAACCGCTTGAGCTAATTCTTTTTCGACAATATTTTGAATGTTTACATCAATGGTTAAAGTTAAATCATATCCATTTTCTGCAGCGATATAAGTTTCGTTTGAATTTGCTATTTCTGATTGACCAGCATCTTTTAAACTAACAGATTTACCAGCAGTACCGCTAAGAAAAGAATTCCAAGAACGTTCTATTCCGTATGAACCTTGATTATCAGAACCAACAAATCCTAAAACAGTAGAAGCTAAACTCGCATAAGGATAAGATCTAGAAGGAGAATTTTCTACACTAATACCAGTTTTATATTTTAAATTATTTTTCCATTCGTTTAATTTATCAATCTTTTCTTTTTCAACATTTTTTGCAACTAAAAATCTGCTAGTTGATTCATTTAGTTTTGCTAGAAGATTTGCAGAATCCACTTCTAAAATAGCAGATAGATTTTGTGCAATAGATTCTTTGTGCTTATCTTCAATTTCAGACGGATTTATATATACTTTGTCCGTATCGTAACTAATAGCTAAATGTTCACCTGTAGAATCATATATATTACCACGTTTTGCAGAAATTGTTTCAGTTAAGGTTTGTTGAGATGTTGCGAGTGTTTGTAATCGGCCACCATCAACAATTTGCAAATATGCAACTCTTCCTAATAAAGCAATCATAAGCATAAAAATAAATATTAAGAGAAGTATACCTTTTATAGGAGAAATGTTATTTTTTACATTAATATCACTTTTAGTTCTTGTAATTTTTTTCTTATTCATAATTTCACCATTCTTTTGTTAAAATTTAAATATATTGTATAATAAATACATTTAAAAATCAATAAAAATAAAAAGTATTTTGAAAGGAGACATATGTTATCAAAAATAAAATCAATAGCACTAAATGGATTAGATGGAAATCTTGTGGAAATTCAAACAGATATAAGTAATGGTATTCCAGAATTTGAAATAGTGGGTTTGCCTGATGTAAGTGTAAAAGAAGCTAAAAAAAGAATAATTGCAGCAATCAAAAATTCAAACATAGAATTCCCTAATAAAAAAATTTTAATAAATTTAGCGCCAGCCAATATTAGAAAAGAAGGAAGTAGTTTTGACTTGGCAATGGCTGTAGGAATATTAATCGCACAAGGCCAAATTCCCCAAATAGATGAAAATAAATTAGCAAATACTATATTCATAGGTGAATTATCTCTAGATGGAAAAATAAATAGAACTAATGGAGTGTTACCAATGTGTATTGAAGCTAAAGAACTTGGGATAAGAACAGTAATTTTACCAAAAGCAAATGCAAATGAGGCAGCTGCAATAACAGAATTAGACATCATACCTGTCACTAATATGGAAGAATTGATACATTATTTAAATAAGGAAAAAGATATAAATAGTTTTAAAATGAAAAACTTTATATTTAAGAAAAATTATAGTATGGATTTTTCAGAAGTGAAAGGACAAGAAAATGTAAAAAGGGCTCTAGAAATTGCAGCAGCAGGAGGACATAATTGCATAATGATAGGAAGTCCCGGAGCTGGAAAAACAATGATGGCTAAAAGAATTATTACAATATTACCAGAATTAACAATAAATGAGGCAATGGAAATTACCAAAATTCATAGTATTTCAGGAGAATTAAAAAAAGATGGACTTATAACGAATAGGCCATTTAGAATGCCACATCATACAGTTCCGATAAGAACAATAATTGGAGGAGGAACTATACCCAAACCAGGAGAAATAAGTTTAGCTCATTTTGGCGTACTTTTTCTAGATGAATTACCTGAATTTAATAGAAGTATATTAGAGTCTTTAAGAGAACCATTAGAAAACAAAGAAATTACAATAAACAGATTAAATGGAAACTATAGATTTCCTTGTAATTTTATGTTTGTTGCTAGTACAAATCCATGTCCATGTGGTTATTATGGGGATGAGGAAAAACAATGTGAATGTACCCCACAGGAAATACATAGATATTTAAATAAAATTAGTGGACCGTTACTTGATAGAATTGATATTCAAATAGAAGTTAAAAGACCTAAATTTGAAAAGATAAGTTCAAAAGAAAAAATAGAAACTTCTGAAGAAATAAGAGAAAGAGTTAATAAAGCTAGAAAAATTCAATTAGTTAGATATAAAAAATATGGAATATATTCAAATGCTGAATTGACAACCAAAATGATAGAACAATTCTGTAGTTTAGATATAAAAGGTGAACAACTATTACAGAATGCATTTAAAAAATTAAAGTTAAGTGTTAGAGCATATGAAAGAATATTAAAAGTGGCTAGAACTATTGCTGATTTAGAAGGGAAATCCAACATTGAATATAAACATATTGCTGAAGCAATTCAATATAGAAGTTTAGATAAATTTATAAAATAGAAAGGTAGGTGTAATTATTAGAACATTAATAGAATATTCAAGCAATATGTATCCTGAAAGATTAAGATATATTAAAAATCCTCCTTCAAGATTATATGTAGATGGCAATCCAGAAATTTTAGATGAAGTTGGAATTGCTGTAATTGGTTCAAGAACAAATACACAATATGGCGAAAAAATGTGCAAAAAGTTCGTGAAAAAGCTAGTTGAATATGATGTAAATATAATTAGTGGATTGGCGTATGGAATTGATAGTATTGCACATAAAATGTGTTTGAAAAATTCTGGTAAAACTATAGCTGTTTTACCATCTGGTTTAGATAATATTTATCCTGCTGAAAATAGACAATTGGCACAAGCAATCATTGATAATGGAGGTGCTGTAATTTCTGAATATGAAAATAATATAAAAGCAGATTCGAAAAAATTTTTAGAAAGAAATCGAATTATTGCAGGCCTTGGAATTGGTACATTGGTTGTTGAAGCAGGCCATAGAAGCGGGACTAGTGTAACTGCAAGATATACTGAAGAAGTAGGAAAACCTGTATTTTGCATCCCAAGTAGTTTGGAAAATATAAAAGGAAAAACTACAAATCAACTTATTCAAGATGGAGCTAAACTTGTTACAGAGGCGGAAGATATATTAATGTATTATCCTAATATAACTTTTTCTCACAAAGTAACAGTTGCCCATAAAACATGCTTTGATATTCCAAGTGATTTAAGAGAGGTATATAAAGTTATAAATAATATTCCTCAAGATGTTAATGAAATAGCAAGAAAAACAAAGCTATCAATAAGTGATGTTAATTATAAAGTAATGATGCTTCAACTAGAAGATAAAATTGTTGAATTACCAGGCCAAAGATTTATTGTAAAAGAAGATGATGATATTTAGAGAGGAGGCTAGTTTGAATAAAAGAAAATTTGGAATTATAGGAGAAAAAATTGTTCAAGGTTATTTAGCTAATAAAGGTTATGAGATTATAGAAACCAATTATTATACAAAAAAAGGAGAAATTGATATTATCTGCCAAAAAGACAATTGTATTATTTTTGTAGAAGTAAAAACTAGAACTAACTTGAAATTTGGAACTCCTGCTATGGCTGTGAATTTTACAAAGAAAAAACATATAAAGTCTGTTGCTAAAACCTTTTTGTATCTAAATAGATTACAAAAATATGATGTTAGATTTGATGTTGTTGAAGTGTTTATAAATGATGGTAAGTGTAATATTAATCATATAGAAGGGATAATGTAAAAAACTTGCCAAAAATACTAAAACGGGGTATAATATATAAGTACAAGAAAGGGAAGAATATGGAAAATATATTAGAAGAAACAAGATTTATAATGAAAAAATATGGAATAAAAGCAAATAAAAGTCTAGGACAAAACTTTTTAATAAACAGTGAAGTAGTAGCAAGTATTGTAAATAGTAGTGAAATAAGTGAAGAAGATATGGTAATAGAAATAGGACCAGGATTAGGGACGCTTACAAAATATCTACTAGAAAAAGCCGGAAAAGTCTTGTGTATAGAACTAGACACAAGAATGATAGAAATCTTAGAAGATAGATTTGGAATTTATGAAAACTTTGAAGTGATAAATCAAGATGTGTTAAAAGTAAATTTAAATGAGATTATAAAAGAAAACAAAAAAGATGGAAAAATCAAAAATGTAAAAGTAGTTGCAAATTTACCATATTATATAACAACACCAATAATAATGAAATTGTTAGAAGATAAACTTGATATAAAAAGCATTACAGTAATGATACAAAAAGAAGTTGCGGATAGATTAGTTGAAACTCCCGGAGGAAAAGATACTGGAGCAATAACATATTCAGTATATTATTATTGTGAATCAGAAAAAATAATGGAAGTGCCAAATAGTTCTTTTATACCTGAACCAGAAGTAACATCAGAAGTAATCAAAATGACTTTAAGAGATGAACCTGTTGTAAGGCTTGAAAATCCAAAAGTAATGTTTATGATTATAAAAAGTGCATTTATGCAAAGAAGAAAAACATTACTAAATGCATTGACAAACACAAAAGTATTTTTGAACAAGCAAGAAGGAGTAGAAATATTAAATAAATTAAATCTAGAAGAAAAAGTTAGAGCTGAAAATTTAAGTATTGAAGATTTTGCTAATATAGCTCGATTAATTCAAGGAGGAAAATAATGAAAATATTATTTATGGGAACGCCAGATTTTGCAAAAGAATCATTAGAAGCGGTATATAATGCTGGATATGAAATATTAGGAGTTGTGACAAATCCTGACAGACCAAAAGGAAGAGGAATGAAATTAGTTGCATCACCTGTAAAAGAATTTGCAATATCTAAAGATTTGAAAATATATCAACCAGAAAAAGTAAAAAATAATGTAGAATTTATAGAAGAAATGAAATTATTAGAGCCTGATGTAATATGTGTTGTGGCATATGGAAAAATCTTACCACAAGAAATATTAGATATTCCAAGACTAGGTTGCATAAATGTACATGGCTCATTATTACCTAAATATAGAGGAGCAGCACCTATCCAATGGGCTGTGCTTAATGGAGACAAAACAACAGGTATTACAACTATGTATATGGATATTGGAATGGATACAGGTGATATGATTTTAAAAGAAGAAGTTGAAATTGGACCTGATGAAACAACAGGAGAATTATGGGAAAAATTATCAAAAGTAGGAGGAGAGCTGTTAGTAAAAACTTTAGAACAAATTGAAAATGGAACTGCTCCAAGAATTCCACAAAGTGATGATTTTACAATGGCTCCTATGTTAGATAAAGAAATGTCTAAAATAGATTGGAACAATAAAACTGCTATTGAAATTAAAAATCTTGTTAGAGGATTAGATCCAATTATGGGAACTTATTCATTTTTAGATGGAAAGAAAATAAAAATATGGAAAGTTGATGTTATTTCTGAAGATAACTCAAATGCGGAAAATGGAACTGTTATTAAAGCAGATAGCAAAGATGGTTTATATATTAAAGCTAAAGATGGAATTATTAAAGTTCTTGAAATTCAAGGAGAAAATGCTAAAAGAATGACTGTACAAGATTTCTTGAGAGGAAATAATATTGAAGTTGGAGCTAAATTTGAATAAGTATAAGAAATTATGCACATAATGTACTTGAAAGAGAGGTACGTTATGGAAGAAATAGTAAGAAATTTAAATGAATTTTTATGTGACTTAGAAGTACTAAATGTAAAATTACAAAACTATCATTGGAATGTAAATGGAAAAGGATTTTTCATAACACATGAAAAATTAGAAGAATATTATGATGAGATAAGAGTAGAAATAGATGAAATAGCAGAACATATACTATCACTAGGATATCAGCCATTAGGAACAATGCAAGATTTTATGAAAAATTCAGAAATTCAAGAAGCAAAAAATGAGAAAATAAAAACTATTCCTATAGTAAAAAATTTAATACAAGACTTTGAAATACTAAAACAAAAAGCTGTAAGAATAAAGGAAAAATCAGAAAATCAATCAGATTATGCAACATCTGCATTAATGGATAACTACTTAGCGAAATATTCTAAAAAATTATGGATGCTTAATGAAACTATTAAATAATCATAAAAAATTAAATCACTTAATATTATTTATTAAGTGATTTTTTTTGAATTTTTACTATACAAATTAAAAAATTAGTTATATAATGTTATGGATTATAAATGTCTTTATAGGCAGACAAAAAGGAGAGGAAAAAATGGAACTAAAAAAGATATTAGTTGGAATTGAAGGATTAAAAGCCAAAGGAAGCTTAGATATAGATGTAAACAACATAGATAGTAACTCAAAAAATATAAAAGAGGGAGATATGTTTATTGCAATAAAAGGATTTGCAGTAGATGGACATTCATACATAAATGATGCAATAAAAGCAGGTGCAAAAGTTATAATGGTAGAAGAAGGATGTGACTTAAAAGCAATAAAATTACCAGCAGATGTAACATTAGTGATGGCTAAAGACACAAGAGAAGCATTAGCAATTTGTAGTTGCAATTTTTATAAACATCCATCAAAAAAATTCAAATTAATAGGTGTAACAGGAACAAAAGGAAAAACAACAACAACATTTATGATAAAAGAAATACTAGAAAAAGCAGGGCATAAAGTAGGTTTAATAGGAACAATAGCAACATATATAAATGGAAAAATGATAACAGAAAGCTCAAGGACAACACCGGAAAGCATAGAACTACAAAGAACATTTGCAGATATGGCAAAACAAGGCGTTGAATATGTTGTAATGGAAGTATCATCACAAAGTTTAAAATTACATAGAGTAGATGGATGTAATTTTGATATTGTAGTATTTACGAATTTTTCAGAAGATCATATTAGCGAAAAAGAACATCCTGATATGAAAGACTATTTTGAATCAAAATTAAAATTGTTCCAAATGTGTGATAATGGGATAATAAATGTAGATGATTTACAAGTAACAAAAGTACCAAAATTATTTCCAGAAAGTAATATAATGACATATGGAATCGACAACTATTGTGAAGTATTAGCAAAAGACATAACAATAACAAATACATATGTAGATTTTAGAGTAAAAGTTTCTGATAGAAATGAAAGGGTAAAAGTAGATATTCCAGGAAGATTTAGTGTATATAATGCTTTAGCTGCAATATGTGTAGCAAAAAAATTAGGAATACCATCTGAAAAGGTAATAGAAGCATTACTTGAAATAAAAGTTCCAGGAAGATCTGAAATGGTGCCAAATAGTAAAGAACTACCAATAATGATAGACTATGCTCATTCACCAGAAAGTCTACAAAACATATTATCAGCAGTAAAGAGTTATACAAGAGGAAGAGTAATATCTGTATTTGGATGTGGTGGAGATAGAGACAAAACTAAAAGACCAATAATGGGAGAAATATCAGGAAGAATAGCAGATTTCACATTTGTAACATCAGACAATCCTCGAACAGAAGACCCAGAACAAATTGTAAAAGAAATTGAAGCCGGCATCAAAAAGACAAATGGAAATTATAAAGTAATTGTTGATAGAACAGAAGCTATAACAGAAGCTATTAAAATGGCAAACAAGCTAGATATAATAGTCCTTGCAGGAAAAGGACATGAACCTTATCAAGAAGTTAATGGAGAAAAACTTCCTTATGATGAGAGAATAATCGTAAAAGAAATCATAGGATAATTTGAAATATAATCACAAAAGTAAACAGAAGAAAGGTTGATAAAATTGGAATTTCAAACAAAATTATTATTAATATCATTTGCAATAACAGTTGTTTTTGCACTAATAATAGTACCAATATTAAGAAAATTAAAAATAGGACAAATAGAAAGAAGTGATGGACCAGAATCGCATTTAAAAAAACAAGGTACACCTACAATGGGTGGAATAATAATAATGTTAGGAATAATTGTTGTTACATTAGGAGCATACATTTATTATAAAGCGAAAGATGCTACATTAGCCTCAAATTTATTACCAATATTAGGCTTAACAATGGGATTTGGACTTGTAGGTTTTGTGGATGATTTCAAAAAATTAGTATTAAAAAATACTGAAGGATTAAAACCAAGTTTAAAAATGTTAGGACTTTTATTAATATCTGTGATATTTGTACTATATTTAATAAAAGGATTAAACTTAGGAACAGAAACATATATACCAATATTAAAACAGTATATTGAAATACCTATTTTTGTATACATACCATTTGCTATTTTAGTAATATTAGCAACAACAAATGCTGTAAATTTGACAGATGGAATTGATGGGTTATCATCAAGTGTATGTACAATAATAATTACATGTTTAACTGTTATAGCAACAATGTTTGGAGTAAAAGAGCTTGTAGTGTTTGGAGCAATTGTAATAGGAGCTGTATTGGCATTCCTAATTTTCAATATATATCCAGCAAAAGTATTTATGGGAGATACAGGATCACTATTTTTAGGTGGAGTAATTTCAGGTATAGCATTATATTTGAAAATGCCATTAATTTTGCTTGTTGTAGCATTTATTCCTGTACTTGAAACAATTTCTGTAATATTACAAGTAGCATCTTTTAAACTTACAGGAAAAAGAATATTTAGAATGGCGCCAATACATCATCATTTCGAATTATGCGGTTGGAAAGAAAATCATGTTGTAATGATATTTTGCGTAATCACATTAATGGTAAGCATTATAGGATTACAAATAGTGTAAAAGAAAGAGGAGATAAAAATGGCTAAAAAAGAAAAGTTAAAAGGATTTTCAAGCTTTTTAAATAATCCTGTTGATTTTACGCTAGTAATAACGACATTATTGTTATTATCAATAGGATTAGTTATGGTATTGTCAGCAAGTTCTCCAACATCGTTGCAAGAATCTGGCAATAGTTATCAATATTTTATAAGACAATTATTTTTTGCACTACTTGGATTAGTTGGAATGTATTTTGCATCAAAAGTAGATTATAGGATATATCAAAAATTTTACAAACAAGCTTGGTGGTTGTCAGTAATATTGTTAGCAGCAGTATTAGTGATAGGAATAGAAGGCAAAGGTGCTAAAAGATGGATAAGTTTAGGTTTTACTACATTTCAACCATCAGAAATTGTTAAATTTTTAATGATAGTATTTTATGCAGGAATACTTGTAAAAAATAGAAATGAATTAGGAAAGTTTTTTAAAGGCTTAATAAAACATGTTCTATTCTTAGTGCCAATTATAGTATTGCTATTATTAGAACCACATTTAAGTACATCAATGGTAATAATAATAACATGTTGCATAATGATTATTGTAGCTGGGTGTAAATTTTGGCAAGCACTATTATGTGGAATAGTAGGCGGTGGAGCAATAGGCTCTATAGTGACTGTACTATATTTTGTTAGTGAAAAATTCCAGTCAAAGTTTCAATATGCAGTAACAAGAATAACAACTTTCATTGATCCATGGAAATATGCATCAGACGAAGGATGGCAAGTTATACAAAGTTTATATGCAATAGGTTCAGGAGGACTTTTTGGAACAGGTTTAGGAGATAGTAAGCAAAAATATTTATATTTGCCAGAACCACACAATGACTTTATTTTTTCTGTATTAGCAGAAGAACTAGGATTTGCAGGGTGTTTAGTAGTATTTGTATTATTTGCAATATTTATTTGGAGAGGTATACTAATTGCAATAAAAGCACCAGATATGTTTGGAAGTTTAGTTGCAGTAGGAATCACATCATTAGTGGGGATTCAAGCTATTATAAATGTAGCTGTTGTAACTTCTTCAATGCCTGCTACAGGAATGCAATTACCATTCTTTAGTTATGGAGGAACCGCATTATTAATATTGTTGTGTGAGGTTGGTGTTCTGCTTAGTATATCAAGGGCAAGTGCAAAATAAAGTTAAAAGGAGAAATATATGAGAGTAATAATAGCAGCTGCTGGGACGGCAGGACATATAAATCCTGGTTTAGCTATAGCAAATAAAATAAAAGAAAAAGAACCAGATTCAGAAATAATATTTATAGGAACAACAAGAGGGTTAGAAAACAGCTTGGTACCAAGAGAAGGATATGAATTAAAAACAATAGAAGCATATGGACTAAGCAAACAAATATCAATACAAAATTTAAAAAGAATATGTACAACATTAAAAGCTACAGGAAAAGCAAGAAAAATAATTCAACAATTTAAACCAGATATTATAGTAGGTGCAGGCGGATATATTTGTGGGCCTGTAGTTTGGGCTGCTAAAAAAGAAAATATTCCAGTTGTATTGCATGAAAGTAATGCATTTCCAGGAAGAGCAGTAAAATTTCTTGCAAAAAAAGCAGATAAAGTATTAATTTCATTTGAAGAAGCGCGTTCGAGAATAGCAAATGCTAAAAACATAGTATTTACAGGAACACCTGTAAAAATTCAAAAAAGACAATATAGTAACGAAGAAAAGAAAAATATATTTCAAAATGCAGGGCTTCAAGACAGCATTCCAACAATATTAGTGTTTGGAGGAAGCCAAGGGGCTCAAAAAATAAATGATGCAATAATTGGAATATTAGAAAGTAATTTAAACAAAGAATATCAAATAATTTGGGCAACAGGTCCAAAACAATATAATATTATAAAGGAAGAATTGTCAAAAAAGAATATAGATATAAAAAACATCAAAAATGCAAAAATATTGCCATACATATATAATATGGAAGAAATAATGAATGTTTCAGATGTAATTGTTGCAAGAAGTGGAGCAATGACAATAACAGAAATATCAAATTTAGGAAAACCTTCAATATTAGTACCACTTCCAAATGTTAGTCAAGATCATCAATTACATAATGCGAAAGTTTTAGAAAATGTAGGAGCTGCAAAGATAATATTAAATAATGAATTAACAAAAGAAAACTTAAATAACCAAATTCAAAATATAATAAAAAATTCACAATTAATGAAGGAGATGGAGGAAAAGGCTCTATCAAAATCAGTAAAAAATGTACAAGAAAAAATATATATAGAAATTAATAAGGTGATAAAAGGATGTTAGAGGATTATCAAATATTAGCACTAATAACTGGTGCAAACATAATAGTTTTAATAATTTGCGCAATTTTAATGAAAAAGTATTTAACTAAAAAAATAATGTTTCCAAAAACAAGGCTAATAAGAGGTGCAGGTGTAAGTAATGAGGATTTAGACATAAATAATAGTATATTCTTACACATGACAGATGGTATAATAGCATTTGACAGAGATGGAAAAATTGTATTAATAAATCCTGCAGCACAGAAGATGATGAACGTGTTGCCTGAGCATAAGGATTTTGAAGATATATTTGGGAAATTGCATTTAAATATAAATTTAGAAAAAATAATATATCTTGAAAACTGGACAAAAACGGAAGAAAGATTTCAAGTTGAAGACAAGTTCGTTAATGCATATTTTGCTCCATTTAAAAAAGAAAATGACAGAACAGTTGGGGTTATAGTTGTATTACAAGATATAACAGAACATGTAAAACTAGACAATATGAGAAAAGAATTTATTGCAGATGTATCACATGAACTAAAAACACCAATAACTTCAATAATGGGATATGCAGATACATTGCTTGAAGAAGAGTATGATAAAGAAACTCAAAGCAAATTTTTAAGTGTAATAGCATCAGAAGCAAGAAGAATGGCAAAATTAGTAACAGATTTACTTACATTATCAAGAAATGATAGTAATACAACTGCTGCAAAAAAAGAGCAATTTGATTTGGGTGAATTAGTGAAAAAATGTCAGGACAAGCTTGCAATAGAGATCAAAAAGAAAAACCATGAAGTAAAAAGTTTCGTAACAGCAGATGTACCACTTGTTTATGCAGATAAAGATGATATAGAGAGAGTAGTATTAAATATCCTTACAAATAGTATTAAATATACACAAGATGGAGGAGAAATTAAGATTTATGTAGGATTTGTGTATAATGATGCATATATAAAAATATTTGACAATGGAATGGGAATTCCAGAAAATGAACTAAGTAGAATATTTGAAAGATTTTATAGAGTAGACAAAGCTCGAAGTAGAGAAATGGGAGGAACTGGTTTAGGACTTTCTATAGCAAAAGATTTATTAGATAGAAATGGCGGAAATATTGATATTAAAAGTGAAGTTGGAAAAGGTACAGAAGTTGTAATTAAAGTTCCAACAAAAACAAAGGAAGAGAAAAAATAGGTAAAAATATTGAAAATTCGCATAAGATAAGATATAATAACAACGCAAGATGAAGTTGTTTTAGAGAAAGAAGGAAAATTATAATGAAATCAACATTACGAGAAATAATGGAATGGCTAATATGTATAATAATAGCAGTTGTATTAGCTTTAGTAGTAAGATATTATATAGGAACACCAACAATTGTGCAACAAACATCAATGTCTCCAACTTTACGTCCAAACGACAGACTATGGTTAAATAGATGGGGGAGAACAACAAATAAAATGCCTGAAAGAGGAGATATAATAACATTTGAAGCACCAAGCATAATAAGAGTTGGAAAAATAGATCCTGAAAATCCAGTTGCTATATACAATAATGAACCACAAGGAGCGTTGGAAAAGTTTTTTTACTATGTGCTGGAAAGTGACAGCAGTGGAAAGAAGAGTTATATAAAAAGAGTAATTGGAGTTCCAGGAGATTATCTTGAAATAAAAGAAGGTAGCGTATATATAAATGGTGAAAAACTAGAAGAAGATTATTTGCAAGATGGAGTAGTGACAGATATGGCACAAGCAAATGATGAAGAAGTATTTGCAATAACAATACCTGAAAATTGCGTATTTGCAATGGGAGATAACAGGACTGGAAGTACAGACTGTAGATCATTTGGATGTGTACCTTTAGAAAAAATAGAGGGGACAGTATCATTTAGATTTTGGCCATTTTCAAAATTTGGAGGAGTAGAGTAAGAAATTGTTTGATAACATACTAGGAAATGAAAAAAATAAAAACATTTTAGAAAAATCAATCAAATCAAATAAATTTTCACATAGTTACATATTTTGGGGAATAGAAGGAATTGGGAAAAAACTTATTGCTAAAGAATTCGCAAAAAATGTTTTATGTTTAGAACAAAAAGAAAATTGCAACTGTAAATCTTGTATAGAGTTTGATTCGAACAATAATCCTGATTTTCAATTAATAGAACCAAATGATGGTAAAGTAAGAATTGAACAAATAAGAGAAATGCAAAGAAAAGTTGCAGAAAAGCCAATAATATCTAATAGAAAAGTTTATATAATAAATGAGGCAGACACAATGACAACAGAAGCTCAAAATTGTTTATTAAAAACATTAGAAGAACCACCAGAATATACAACAATAATATTAATATGTACAAATGAAGATAATTTACTAAGTACTATAAAATCAAGATGTACAAGAATGCATTTTGATTCACTAGATATTGAAGAAATAGTAACATATATAAACCAAAACTTTCCTGAGGAAAACATAAGTGATAATATAATAAAACTATCACAAGGAAGTATAGGAAAAGTGCTAAAGCTAAATGAAAATAAAGATATATATGAAAATATAGAAACAATATTTTTAAGTATGCAAAATAAAGATATAATAGAAATTATACAAATGTCAGAAGAAATATATAAAGCAAAAGATGAAATAAACTCAATATTAGATTAT
>JAZSAX010000073.1:0-21522 GCA_045602065.1 Clostridia bacterium | reverse complement strand
AATTTTGCATTTTCAACTATGAATGCTAATGCTTTTTCTGATCTTATTCCTTCATCTAAGTATTTCTTTAAGTTTTCATTTTCACTTAATTCTTCTACTTTTTTTCCATAGTTTTTAGCCATTTCTTCCATTTTTGCTTTTATTTCTTCTTCACTTGCTTCGATTTTTTCTGCGTTTATGATAGCTTCTAGTACAAGTCTTGATTTTATAGCTTCTGTTGCTTGTGGTTCATATTCTTTTCTCATTTCTTCTTCTGTTCTACCTATCATTTTTAGGTATTGTTCCATATTTAATCCTTGATATGATAATCTTTGTTCAAAATCTTTTAACATGTTATCAACTTCTAAATCTATCATTCCTGATGGAATATCTAATTTTGAAGCTTCACATACAGCTTTTATAGCTGCTTCTTCTGTTTCATATTTTGCTCTTTGTTCATTGTTTTTTTCTAGTTTTTCTTTGATGCTTGCTTTTAATTCTGCAAGTGTATCGAATTCACTTACATCTTTTGCAAATTCATCATCTAGTTCTGGTAATTCTTTTTTCTTGATTGCATGTAATTTTACTTTAAATACAGCATCTTTTCCAGCTAGGTCTTTTGAAAAGTATTCTTCTGGGAATTTTACATTGATGTCTTTTTCTTCATCAATTTTCATTCCTACTAATTGATCTTCAAATCCTGGTATAAATGATCCACTTCCTATTTCTAGTTCATGTCCTTCTGCTTTTCCACCTTCAAATGCTACTCCATCAACAAATCCTTCGAAATCTATTGTTGATATGTCTCCATTTTCTAATGCTCTATCTTCAACTGTTACTAGTCTTGAGTTGTGTTCTTGCATATGTCCTAATTCATGTTCGATGTCTTTGTCTTCTACTTTGTATTCAACTTTTGCAATTTCTACACCTTTATATTTTCCTAGTTCTACTTCTGGTTTTGTTTGTACAACTGCAGTAAAGATTACATCTTTTCCTTTTTCCATTTGGATGATGTCTACTTCTGGTCTGCTTACTGCTTCTATTTTATTTTCTGCTAATGCTTCATCATAAGCCTCTGTTGCTACTTCGTTGAATGCATCTTCATAAAAGATTTGTGCACCATAATATTTTTCTACTATGTTCATTGGCGCTTTTCCTTTTCTGAATCCTGGTATGTTGAAGTATTTTGCGTTTTGGAAATATACTTTTTTCATCGCATTTTCAAATTTCTCTGCTTCTATTGTGATTTCTAATTTTACCTCATTTGCCTTTTCTGTTTTTTCTACTTTACAATTCATTCTTTACTCTTCCTTTCTTGTCTTGCTTATAGCTTTTATATTATATCATATTTTTTCCATTTTGCAATAGTTTTGCACGTTTTATTTTATAACACTATAAAAATTTTCAAATACAAATCCTCTATCTCTAAAATATTGAATAATTGTAGGTAATGCCTCTGCAGTAGCTTTTTTATCGCCTGCATCATGCATTAACACAACAACGCTATTATGTTTGGGAACTGTTTTTTCAAGTTCTGCAATAAATTCTTCAGTTGTCTTGGCTCCTGCTGAATCTGCAGTTAAAGAATTCCAATCTATATTTAAAACACCATTTTGTTGTAATAATTGTGATGCTTGTTCTTTTATTTTTGCATATTTACCACCTGTATATCCACCAGGAAATCTAAATAAATGTGGATTATATTCCTGTTCGCCAAGTGCATTTCTAATAGCTGTAAGACATTTATTATATTCGTCTAATGTATTTTGTGGTGATGCATATATTTGTGAATATATATGTGAATATCCATGGCTTGCTAAATAATGCCCTTCAGCATATTGTCTTTTTACAATATCAGGGTACAAATCTACTCTACTTCCTAATAAGAAAAATGTAGCCTTGATGTTTTCTTGTTTTAATATATCTAAAATTGCAGTTGTTACAGTTTTTGATGGTCCATCATCAAAAGTTAAGAATACTCTTTTAGTATCTGATTGGTATATGTTATCAAGATTACTTTTACCAACATCTGTTAGTTTAGGTAATTTAGCTTGTCTTTCTGCTTCTTTTTGTTCTGCAATTTTTATTTCATTTATTTTTGCTTGTTCTATTAATTCAAGATATGATAAATGCGTATTATGATATCTTATATCTAGCCACTTTTCTCTCATAATTATCAGTAGTATTATAAATATTAATAATAAAAAAACTGTCATTATTGCATTTCTTTTATTTCGATATTTTCTTCTGATAGAGATTAAATCCATTTTTCCACCTTTTATAATTTAGTTTCTTAAATATTCTAATTCTTCTTCCATATTTTTTCTCATAAATAATGGTTCACCTTTTTCAATTACTTTAACATCTTTTAGTTCTTCATAATTTGATAAGCTATCCCATGTTTGTAATGCTTCAGGCATTCCAATTTGTTTTAATAAATTTTTTGCTGTTTCTTCCATAAATGGTAGTAAAATTATTCCTATTTTTCTAATATTTTCTATTAGATGATACATACTTGATTCTAATTTTTCTGTTTCTTCATTTTTAGCAAGTTCCCAAGGACGTGTTTCATCTATATATTTGTTTGTTCTTGAAATTATTGCCCATAATTCTTGTAATGCATACGCTAACTCATAATTGTCCATTAGTTCTTCAACTTTTTTAATTTGATTGTTTGTAAATTCTTCAAATTCTTTGTCAACTTCATTTGGTGTTCCATTATATTCAGGAACTTTTCCTTCAAAATATTTGTTAACCATTGATACTGTTCTATTTACTAAATTTCCTAAATCATTACATAAATCTGAATTATATCTTTCTACAAATCCTTCTGGTGTATATATTTCATCTTGTGCTACTGGCATTTCTCTTAATAAGTAATATCTTGTTGCATCAAGGCCATATCTATTTATTAACTTTTCAGGATATACAACATTTCCTATTGATTTTGACATTTTTCCATCTTTCATTGTTATCCAATTATGAGCTAATATTTTTTTAGGTAATGGCAAATCTAAAGCCATTAAGAATATTGGCCAGTATATTAAGTGAAATCTTGCTATATCTTTTCCGATTATTTGTAAATCTGCAGGCCAGTATTTTTTAAATAATGAATCATCATCTTGCATATATCCTAATGCTGTTAAATAATTTGTTAATGCATCTAACCACACATATATTACGTGTTTTGGGTCACTTTTAACTTTTATTCCCCAGTCAAATGTTGTCCTTGTTACACATAAATCTTCAAGTCCTGGTTTTATGAAATTATTTATCATTTCTGTTTTTCTGTATTCAGGTTGGGCAAATTCTGGATGTTCTTCATAATATTTTAACAACTTGTCCTCATATTTTTTCATATTGAAGAAATATGCTTCTTCTTTCATTAATTTTACTTCTCTTCCACAATCTGGACACATTCCGTCTACTAATTGTGATTCTGTAAAATAACTTTCACATGGCATACAATATTGCCCTTCATATGAACCTTTGTAAATATCCCCTTTTTCTAAGAAGTATTCAAATATGTCTTGAACCGCTTTTTCATGTCTTGGTTCTGTTGTTCTTATAAAATAGTCATATTTGATGTGCATTAATTCCCATAAATCCTTTGCCATTTGTGCCATTTCATCTACATGTTCCTGTGGTGTTTTTCCTGCTTTTTCTGCTACTGTTTGGATTTTTTGCCCGTGTTCATCTGTTCCTGTTAACATGTATGCATCATAACCTCTTAATTGCTTATATCTTTTTATTGTGTCTGCTAATACTGTTGTATATGCTGTTCCAATATGAAATTTTCCACTTGGGTAGTAAATGGGTGTTGTTATATAAAATTTATCCATAATATGACCTCCTTCTTAAATTATTATATCACGTTTCAACAATTTATCTTTAACGGTTCCAATTCCTATAAATTTATCATCACTATAGATTCTGTAAATTCCATCCTCCAAGTCATGTGTTAATTGTACACCATTTAAAAATAATTGTAATTTTTTTGTATTTAATTCTATTTGCGAACAATTTTCGAAATATTTTTCTATTGTTATAAAATACTTGTCCACATTGTTTTCTAGTTGTTCTATTGTTGCAGAATTTTCTATTGTAAATTCTCCAACTTGAGTTCTTTTTAATTCTTTCATATATCCTGCTGTATCTAGTTTTTCCGCAATTTGTTCACATAGAGTTCTTATATATGTTCCTTTTGAACAATGTACTTTATATGTAATTTCTTGGTTTTCTATTTTTATTAATTCCAAACCATAAATTTCTATTGTTCTTGGCTCTATATCAACATTTTGTCCACTTCTTGCGTATTCATAAAGTTTTTTTCCATTTACTTTTATTGCAGAATATATTGGCGGAATTTGTTCTTGTTTTCCAATCAATGATCTTAAAACTTTTTTCACATTTTCTTTTTCTAGATTTGATGGTTGTACTTCTTTTGTTTCGATTATTTTACCTTCTGCATCAGCTGTATCAGTTTTCTCTCCTAATTTTAAAACAGCTTCATATGTTTTGTCATGATTAATTAAATATTTTGAAATTTGTGTACCTTTACCCACAAGCAAAGGTAATACACCAGTTGCATTTGGATCTAATGTACCTGTATGTCCAACTTTTTCATTTAATATTTTTTTAGCTTTTCTAACTACATCATGTGAAGTACAATTTTTAGGTTTATTTATAACTATTATTCCATCCATATTTATTCCTTTATTTGTTCAATTCATGTATAATCGCATCTACTATTTTTTCTTTAGCATGTTCAACTGTTCCAGTAATAAAGCATCCAGCAGCGCCTCTGTGTCCACCACCGCCAAGAACCAATGCTATATCTGATACATTTATTGTCTCATGTGAACGCAAAGAAATTTTGAATCCATTTGCACCTTCTTTTTCTTTTAGTAAAGCTGCAACTTCTACGCCTTCAATATCTCTTAGCATTTCAACAAGACCTTCATCATCACCCATTTCTGTATTTAGAGTGTTATAATCATCTAAAGTTAAATATGCTAGTGCAATTTTTCCCTCTTCGAAATATTCCATTCTATTATAAACTAATTTTTCAAGTTCACAATGAGCTTTACTTTTTTTTCGTAAAGCTATTCTGCAAATTTCTTTCAATTTTGCACCTTTTCTAATTAATTCAGCTGCAAATTCAAATGTTTCTGGAGTTACTCCTCCCCATTGGAATCCACCTGTATCAGTAATTATACCTGTTAATATACATGTTGCTAAATCTTTTGTTATTTCCACTCCATAGTATTCAAACATTGCAATTAATACTTGGCAACATGATGGAGCAGCAGGATCTACATAGTTTAAATCTGCAAACATTGCATTTACTGAATGGTGATCTATTTCAATTGTTGTTTTTGCAGTTTCAAAATATTCTCTTGCTCCAACTAGTCTTTTTAAGTCTGTACAATCTACTGATATAGCTAAGTCGTAATTTTCTATTTTTCCTTGTTGTAATATTTTTTCTGATCCAGGTAAAAATGTAAAATCCCTAGAGTATTCTGGTATTACTACATCTGCTTCTTTACCTAATTGTGAAATTGCATGCATCACTGATAGAGAGCTTGATATTGCATCTCCATCAGGTGATTCATGTGTTAACACAACTATCGTTTGTGCTTTTTTTATTTCTTCTAATATATTATCTAGAGTCATATATTATTTATTCTCCTTATTTTTAATTTCATTTAAAAGTGTATCGATTCTTGCTCCATATTCTAATGATTCATCTAGCTCAAATACTAATTCTGGTGTATTTCTCATATTGATTCTTTTTGCTAGTTCAGAACGCAAATATCCTGATGATTTTTTAAGTCCTTCTAATGTTTCTTTTATATTTTTAGAATTTAATATACTTACAGAAACTTTGGCATATTTTAAATCTGGTGTTACTTTTACTCTCGTAACACTAATCATTCCTGTAACATTAGGATTTTTCAAATCAAAACTAATTATTTGACTTAATTCTCTTCTAAATTCTTCGTCAATTCTTCCTTGACGATTGTTGTTTTTAGGCATGTTTTCCTCCTATCTCTTAATTTCTTCTAAAATATAAGCTTCTATTATATCGCCTTCTTTAATGTCATTATATTTTTCAATTTGAATACCACATTCGTAACCTTTAGTTACTTCTTTAGCATCATCTTTGAATCTCTTCAATGATGCAAGTTTTCCGTCATGTATAACAACATTATCACGAAGTACTCTAACTCCTGCATTTCTTTCAAGTTTTCCATCTAATACATATGCACCTGCAATTGTACCAACATTTGAAATTTTAAATGTTTGTCTAACCTCTGCATTACCAATGATATTTTCTTTATATTTTGGTGCAAGCATTCCTTTCATAGCCGATTCAACATCGTCTATTGCTTGATAAATTACAGAATATTGTTTTATTTCAATTTCATCTTTTTCTGCCATATCTTTTGCTGTTGGCATTGGACGTACATTGAATGCTATTATTATTGCATTAGACACTTTCGCAAGTGTTACATCAGATTCTGTAACTGCTCCAGCAGCTGCATGAATAACTTTCACTTTTACTTCTTCATTTGACAATTTTTCCATTGATTGTTTAATAGCTTCTACAGAACCTTGAACATCTGCTTTTACTATTAAGTTAAGCACTTTCAAGTTTCCTTCTTCCATTTGATTGAATAAATTGTCTAATGTTACTTTGCTCATAGCATTTATTGCTTTTTCTCTTTCTAGACGTTTTCTCTTTTCTATTAAGTGTTTTGCTGTTTTTTCATCTTCAACTTCATAGAAAATATCTCCAGCTTGTGGAACTTCTGTTAGTCCCATTACTTCTACTGGTGTTGATGGTCCGGCTTTTTTTAATTTTTTACCTTTTTCATCTGTCATAGTTCTAATTCTACCTATTGATGAACCTACAACTATTGTATCTCCAACATCAAGAGTTCCTCTTTGTACAAGTATAGATGCTATTGTTCCTTTATTTTTATCAAGTCTTGCTTCTATTACAACACCTTTTGCTTGTTTTTTAGGATTTGATTTTAATTCTAATACATCTGCTTCTAATAATACCATTTCTAGTAATTGGTCTATATTTTGATGTTTTTTAGCTGAGATTGGCACAAATATTGTGTCTCCTCCCCATTCTTCTGGTACTAATTCATATGTCATTAATTCTTGTTTTACTTTGTCAATATTAGCATCTGGTAAATCTATTTTGTTTACAGCTACTATTATTGGAATTCCAGCTGATTTAGCATGACTTATAGCTTCAACTGTTTGTGGCATTACACCATCATTTGCAGCTACTACAAGTATTGCAATATCTGTTATTTGAGCCCCTCTTGCTCTCATTGCTGTAAACGCTTCATGTCCTGGTGTATCTAAGAATGTAATTTCTCTATCATTTATTTTTACTTTATATGCACCTATATGTTGTGTAATTCCACCTGCTTCGCCTTCTATTACATGTGTTTGTTTAACAGCATCTAATAAAGATGTTTTTCCATGGTCTACGTGTCCCATTACTACAACTACTGGTGGACGTACTTCTAAATCTTCTTCTCTATCTTCTGAATCGTCAAATAAGATATCTTCTTCTGTTACAGTTTCTTTTTTGTTAACTCTTACTCCAAATTCATCAGCAATTAATGATGCTGTGTCAAAATCAATTTCATTATTTATTGTTGCCATTACACCATATCCAAGCAATTTTTTAATAATTTCTGCAGTTGTTTTCTTTAATTCAGCAGCAAAGTCTTTTACAGTTATTGTTTCTGGTATTGTTATTTCTTCTAATTTGAAGATTTTTTGTTTTGTTCTATTTTCATCATCTTTTGCTAATTTCTTTTTACCTTTTTTACCTCTTTGTGTTGTTAAATCATAATAATCTAACATTCCACCATCTTGGTCTTCGAACATATTTGATAAACTATCAGTTCTTTTTAGTCCTTTTAGTTTGTGTTCATTTATTTCACCACTTTGGCTTCCTTTTCTTGTTTTAGTTGCTTTTTTAGTTCTATTTTCTTCAAATTTGCTATTTTGTTTTTGTTTATCTATTGCTTTGTTGTATTCTCTTGCTGGTTCTTTTTCAATAGTTTCAACAGCCATAATATCTTTGATATTTCTTTCAATACCTTTTTCATCAAGTGGTCTATTTCCACCGAATCTTGGATTTCCACCTTGTCTGTTTTTGTCAAATCTATTATTGTTGTTAAACCCACCTTGTTTGTTTTTATCAAATCTCGGATTATTTCCATTTTGACCATTTCTATCAAAATTACGATTTCCGTTGTTTTGACCATTTCTATCAAAGTTGCGGTTTCCAGCATTTTGACCATTTCTATCATTGTTAAATCTGTTTCTGTTAGCGAAGTTGTTGTCTCTGTTATTATTTTGTCTGAAATCTCTATTATTATAATTATTTCTATTTTGATTAAATTTATTTTCTTCTACTGTTTTTTCAACAACTTCTGTTTTTGTTTCAACATCCATTTTATTTTCTTTTACTTCTACCTTTTCTTCAACTTTTGGAGCTACTACTGGCTCTTCTTTTTTAGTTTCTTTCTTTATTCCAAACAATTCATCTACTGTCATTGGTTTTGTTGGTTTATTTCTGTAAACAATGTTATAATCTTTATTTTGTTTTCTCTCAACAAATCCCACATTATTATTTCTCTTTTCTTCTTTTTTTGCTTGCTCTTTATGTGTATTTGTCTCATCATTTATTATAACTTCTCTTCTTATAATAACTGGTGATTCATTTTTGTCAGATTTTGATTTTTCTGGTTTTTTCTCTTCTTTTTTTGATTTTGAACCTTTTACACTTTCTTTAATTTTCGCTGCATCAGCATCATCAATTGAACTTAGATGGCTTTTAGCATCTATGTTTAATTTTTTTGCTATTTCTAATACTTCTTTACTGGTTAAGTTTAATTCTTTTGCTATGTCATATAATTTTATCTTACCCAATAACATCACCCCCATTTTTCTTTTCTATAATATTTTTCATTTGCTCATATAGTTCATTTTCAAGTTTAATCTCTAACACTTTTTCTAATTTTTTAGTTTTTTGTGCTTTTTCAAGGCATTGTATATCATAACAAATATATGCCCCTCGTCCTGGTTCTTTTCCCATTTCGTCCACTTTAATAATATTCTCTTTATTTTTTACTATTCGCAATAAATCTGCTTTATTTTTTTGCGACCTACACACACTACATGTTCTTTGTGGTATATTTTTCACTACATCCTCCTAGTTTTCTTCACTATTTTCACTCTCAGCCTCTGCACTTGCTTCTTCAGCTTTTTTCATTAACATTTCTCTAAATTGTGATTCTGATTTTATATCAATTTTCCAATTTGTTAATTTTGCTGCTAATCTTGCATTTTGTCCAGCTTTACCTATTGCTAATGATAGTTGGTCATCTGGAACTATTACTTGTGCAAATTTCTCTTCTTCTTTGATATCTACCGCCATTATTTGAGCAGGTAATAATGCTGCTGCTATAAATGTACTTGGATCTGGATTCCATTCGATTACATCTATTTTTTCTCCATGTAATTCATTTATTACATTTTGAATTCTTATTCCTTTTTGTCCAACACATGAACCTACTGGGTCTATGTTTTCATTTGGTGAATATACTGCTACTTTACTTCTTAATCCAGGATCTCTTGATACACTCTTGATTTCAATTAATCCTTCATATATTTCTGGAATTTCGAATTCTAACAATTTTCTTACAAAGTCCGGATGCGATCTTGATACTATTGCTTGTGGTGCTCCTTTTTCGCCTCTTTCAACATCTACTACATATCCTTTTATTTTATCATTTACTTTATAATTTTCTGTTGGAATTTGGTCTTTTGGTAACATTATTCCTTCTAATCTTCCTAAATCCATAACTACTATATGTTTATCTGCTTTTTGTATAATTCCTGATACAATTTCTCCTTTTCTTTCATTGTATTCATTGAATATCATATTTCTTTCTGTTTCTCTTAGTTTTTGGATTATTACTTGTTTTGCTGTTTGTGCTGCAATTCTTCCAAAGTCTCTTGGTACTATTTCTACTTCAATACTGTCACCAATTTGTAAGTCTTTGTTTATTTTTCTTGCATCTTCTAAACTAATTTCTAATGCATCATCATTTGCTCTTTCCATTACTTCTTTTATTGCATATACATATGTTGCTCCTGTCTTTTCATCCATTTTTACGTCTACATTTTCTAATGCATCAAAGTTTCTCTTGTATGCTGTTATTAATGCTGTTCTTATTGATTCTAATAATTCTTCCTTTTTTATTCCTTTTTCTTTCTCTAGTTCTTCTAAAGCTAATATTAATTCTTTGTTATCTATTGCTTTCATTTTTTCTAATTCCCCCATTCATACACAGTTTTCATCTGTGCTATATTTTTTCTTTCTATTTTTACTTCATCTATTGTTACTGTTTGTTCATCAAATTTCTTTAGTTTACCAATGTAGCTCTTGTTACCGTTTTCATCTTTTTTGAATAACTTTGCTTCTACTTGTTTTCCTATGTTTTGTTCTAAATGTCTATCTTTTCTTAATATTCTTTCTATTCCTGGTGATGATACTTCCAAAAAGTATTGTTCTTTTATATAGTCTGCTTCATCTAATTTTTCATTTATCTCATTACTTACTTTTTCACAGTCATCTAAGTCTATTCCTTTTTCATTGTCTATAAATATTCTCAAATAGTAATTTGGTCCTTCTTTGGCATATTCTACATCATATAAGCTGTATCCTATATTTTCTATTTTGTCTTTGATTAGCTCTTCTACTCTTTCTTCAATTCTCGCCATAAGCCCTCCTTTTTACATTATTAAAGAGTAGGATTGGCTCCTACTCTTCTGCGTTCTTTTATGTTCGTTTATATTATACCCAATTTTTGGCATAAAATCAAGTGTTTTTGGAAAAGTTTTGTAATTTTTCTATATAATCTATGTCTTCTATTTTTGAAATTGCAAAACATTTCTTTCCTAAATCTTTTAATGATGCTCCAATATGATATAAATTTTTATTATCTATTACAATAAATCTATCGTGAAACTTGTCTGTTTTAGCTATTTCTAATGTTGGATATTCTTTATTAAACTTCTGTACATCTAATTTTAATATATTACTTTTGTCAGATGTTATAATTACTACATTTACATCTTTATTTTTCTTTGTTAGCATTTCTAAAATAGTGTCATCTATATAATTGTCAATTATTAATACTTTTGTTTTAGCACTTTTTATAATATTTATTATTAAACTATACGAATCGAAAATTTGGCCATCAAAGAATATCTTTTGTTTGAATTCATCTTTTTGTTTTCTTCGTAACTCATTAAACACTTTGTCAAACCTTTTATCATGCTCTAGTAATTTATATTCTACTGTTGTTAGTTTATTAAACATATACGAATTATTTTCTATAAATTTTCTCATCTCAACAAATGCATTCATAATATTGATGCTAACTTGAATCGCTATTTCATTTTTTAATAATCCTGAAAGCATTGCTATTCCTTGTTCCGTAAAAACATATGGCAAATATTTCTTGCTTCTGTATTTGTTATCTTCTAATTTTGAGGTGGTCACAATTTGTGACCACATAATTTCTAATTCTTCTTCTTTTAATCTAAAACAAAAACTTTCGGGAAATCTTTGTATATTTCTTTTTACAGTTTGGTTTATTTTTTTGGTTTCGTAATGATATAACATAGCCACATCACTATCTAGCATTACTTGTTTTCCCCTTATTGTATAAATCAAGTTTTTAATATCTTCCGCTTTATATTCCTCCACATTTGACTCTTGAACAGTTAATTCATTGTTATTATTTTTATTTTCCTCGATAAAAACCACTCCTTCTTTATTCAATTTTTTCTTCTAATAATAAGATTTAATTCGATTTTAATATTTTTGAATTTCTAAATAATTAAAAATAAAATTCTTCACTGAAGCTTGAATCGCTTCAAAACAAAAAATAAATACATACTAAAATTTTTAGTATGTATTTAGAATAACATATTATTCTGCTTTTATCAAGCGCTTTCACAAAATATATTTTGACTTTTTATATAAAACATGTTATACTTTTGGCATACACTTTTTGTAGGAGGTTACTCTATGAGCATTACAGCAAGTTTGTGTCACGGTTCCTTGACCGCAACATTCACTTTGCCAGCCGAACTTATCCTGATTACTTGGGAGCAAATCAATGAAGAACTGAAAAACGATTCTTATGCACATTGCTTTGTCAAATTCCCTAGCGAGGATTGGGGCGCAGCAACTGTATACCTTGATACTATTAAGCAGTTTTCAAGCTTTGTATCGTGGCTTACAGTCAACATCGAAAAAAATTGGTAACCTAAAAAACTTATAGCGAGAGGCAACTGCTTCTCACTATAAGTTTTTTATTTCATTTTTTCCTTAATTTTAACCAAAGTATTCAATGCATCAATTGGAGTAAGTTCATTTAAATTAATTTTATCAATTTCATGAGCAATCTCAGCAAGTTTAAAATTAAACATATCAAACTGGCCTTCAACAACTTTTTTGTTTTCTTTTTCTTGTTTTTTACCAGTTAACATACTCTTTCTTTCTAATGTTTTTAGTATTTCATTAGCTCTTTTCGTTACAATTTTAGGAACACCCGCAAGGCGAGCTACGTGGATACCGTAACTTTCATCAGTTCCACCTTCCACAATTTTTCTTAAAAAGATTATATCTTCTCCTTTTTCTTTAACTGCTATTGAATAGTTTTTAACACCTTCAATTTTATCAGCAAGTTCTATTAATTCATGGTAATGTGTTGCAAATAGCGTTTTAGCACCACATTTTTCTTTATCTGCAATAAATTCAGCAACTGCCCAAGCAATTGAAAGTCCATCATATGTTGATGTTCCTCTTCCGATTTCATCTAATATAACTAAACTATTTTCTGTTGCTTCTTTAAGAATTGTTGCTACTTCCATCATTTCAACCATAAATGTACTTTGTCCCATACTCAAATCATCAGATGCTCCAACTCTTGTAAAGATTTTATCAACTACACCAATTTCCGCTTCTGTTGCAGGAACAAAACTTCCAACTTGAGCCATTAATGAAATTAAAGCAACTTGTCTCATATATGTAGACTTACCAGCCATATTAGGTCCAGTAATAATTGATAATCTACTATCATCTTTATTTAGATATGTATCATTTGGAACGAAACTTCCAACACCAAGCATTTTATCAATAACAGGATGTCTCCCATCTTTAATATTTATAACCCCATCATTTTTAACAACAGGCATACAATAATTCATATCTTCTGCAACTTGTGCAAATGATGTTAAAACATCTAATGTTGATACAACTGTAGCTGTTTTTTGTAGCCTCTTGATATTTCTAGCAATTTCTTCTCTAATCTTAACAAATTCATTATATTCAAGATTTATAACCTTTTCCTCTGCTCCTAAAATTTGATTTTCTAAAGTTTTTAGTTCTTCAGTTATATATCTTTCTCCATTTGTTAGAGTTTGTTTTCTAATAAATCTATCAGGAACTTGTGATACAAAAGATTTTGAAACTTCTATATAATATCCAAATACTTTGTTATATCCTACTTTTAATGTTTTAATTCCTGTTTTTTCTTTTTCATCTGCTTCTAATTTTGCAAGCCAGTTTTTCCCTTCTGTTGATGCTTTTTTTAATGTATCAATTTCAGGGTCATATCCTAATTTGATTATCCCGCCTTCTTTTATTGCCATTGGTGGATCTTCTATTATTGATTTATCTATTAATTCAAATATATCTTTTAATTCATCAAGATTATCATTTAATTCTTTTAATTTAGGCGCTTGACATTGTTGTAATACAGTTTTTACTTCTGGTAATTTTTCTAATGAATTTTTCAATGTTATCATATCTCTTGCATTTGCATTACCATAAGCCATTTTTCCTGCAAGACGTTCTATATCATACACTCTTTTTAAAGTTTCTGTAATATCTCCTCTAATCATCATATTGTCTTTTAATTCTTTTACAGCATCTAGTCTTTCTTGAATTTCATTTACATCAAGCAATGGATCATTTAGCCATCTTCTTAGCAAACGCCCCCCCATTGATGTTGATGTTTTATCTAATACCCAAAGCAAAGTACCTTTTTTAGTTTTATCTCTCATTTTTTCTGTTATTTCAAGGTTTCTTCTTGCATTTATATCTAATGACATATATTTTGACAAATTATAAATTGTTATTGTATTTATGTGTTCTAAACTTGTCATTTGAGTTTCATTTAAATATTCTAATAAAGCATTTATTGATTTTACAGCAAGTGTTTTTTCTTTTAATGATGTAACTTCTTTTTTGTTTTCAATGATGTTATAATCTAATGTTAGATTCCCTTCATCCTCTGAGAAGAATTTATCATTAAACCTGCTCATATAAATTTGGAATCTTTCTCTGATTTTGTCCATTTCTTCTTGGCATTCAAACATCATTGAATTTGCAATTATTTCTGATGGTGTAAATCTTGCAATTTCATCTAATAAAAGCGCAAAATTGTGCTCACCCTTTATTTCACAAGAATAAAATTCACCAGTTGAAATATCACATACACTTATTCCAAAATAAAGACCACTTTTGCAAATACTCATTATGTAATTGTTTTTCTTTTCTTCCAAAAGGTTGCTTTCTACAATTGTTCCAGGTGTTAAAATTCTTACAACTCCTCTTTCCACAATTCCTTTAGTTGTTTTTGGATCACTTAATTGTTCACAAATTGCAACTTTATATCCTTTTTCTATTAATCTTGCTGCATAATTTTCTGCTGCATGATGTGGAACTCCTGCCATTGGTGCTCTTTCTTCTGTTCCGCACACTTTTCCTGTTAATGTTATTTCTAATTCTCTTGATGCTGTTATTGCATCTTCAAAGAACATTTCATAAAAATCTCCTAATCTATAAAACAAAATGCAATCTTTGTATTTTTCTTTTGTTTCTAAGTATTTTTGCATCATTGGTGAATATTCTTCTTTTTCTGCCATGTTTATTGCTCCTTTTCTTATTAATAAGGTAACTCCCTATCTTGCCACAGCTTGAAATATATCATTTTCTAGTTGTTCTAATTGTTTCATTTCTGAATCTGATGCCCCCCTAGCTGTAAATTGTTTTTTCAATCTTTCTATTCTCTCTTTTGCAGTTACTAGAGTTTTATATTTTTCTCTATTTCTATACCCTTCTAGTGCAATTCTTGCAGTTGGATATGCATCATTTCTTTCAGCACTTGAATATACTTTTTGTGGTTTTGTTATTTCTTCTCCTCGAATAAAAATTTCTACATTACATAAGCCTGATTTTTCAATTGCATCTACTGTACCAGGTACACCATCATATGCTTGGTCATGGTGTTCAATAGATATTAGTCTTCCCCATCCCATATTTTGCATTTGGTTTTCATATCTTTCATGTATACACAACAATGTTTCTTCTCTCGGAACTGCCAAAGCTCTTACAACCACTGTAAAACCGTTTTGTTTCATTTCTCTTATTCTTTCTAGAATTCTATCATTTTTTAATGTTCCTTCAAAAATAAAATTATATTTGTCATCTATTGCTTTTCTTAAAACTTTTCCTGTCCAAGCTCCTGCATCTTGTTCAACTATTTCAACATAGTCTGTAGGATATTTTTGAGCAATTTCTATAGCTTGAGGATGATATGGTTTATATTCATCAGTTGTTATTATTGTTATATCTCTTCCACTGTTCTCTACTTGTTTTTTAGTATAAGAAATAACCGCACCTTTACCTGAACCTGGTTGCCCACCTACTATTATTCCTATGGGTTTTTCTTGTACACTTGCTCTTGAAAAAACTTCTTTTTCTATTTGAGCATATATTTGCATATGCTCTTCTTCTGGTAATTTATATTTTTCTTTTATACTTTGATCCATTTATCTTATTCCTTTCTATTTTTTGTTATAAATTTCTTTTAGTTCTTTTCCATAAACAGAAATAATTTTATTTATAATTTCTAAATTTCCATTATACATTTCATTTCTTTCTTGTCTAAGTTGTTCTAGTTGTTCTTCATCTGTACAATGTGCAATTTTAAATGCCATTATTTCTATTGCTGTATCTAAGTTTGAATAAGAATTCATAATATCTCCTTTCAAATACCACATATGTTCTGAAATAATTTTCAAATCTATGATATGGTCTTTTAGTTCTGGAACACCTTCAAAAATTACTACTTTGTTACTATCTGTTCTTCCAGTTAGAAGTTCAGGATTATTTTTACTTGGTCCTTCTACTAAAACTTTTTGAATTGTTCCTACATATTTTTGATTGTTTTCTGCAATTTGACTTTCTACTAAAGCTTTTAGTCTATCAAATCTTGTATGTTTTATCTCTTCTGGAATTTGATTTTCCATTTTGTCTCCTGGTGTTCCAACTCTTCTTGAATATATAAACATATATACTTGTTCAAAACATACTTTTCTTACAACATCTAATGTATCTTCAAAATCTTCTTCTGTCTCACCTGCAAATCCAACTATTATATCTGTTGATAATGTTAAATTTGGTATTTTTGCTTTCATTTTTTCTACTAAATTTAGATATTGTTCTTTTGTATATCTTCTATTCATTATTTTTAATACATTTGTACTTCCTGATTGAAGTGGCAAATGAACTAATTTACATACTTTGTCACATTCAGCAATTGCATCTATTACATCATCTGTGAAATCTTTTGGATGTGGTGATACAAATCTGATTCTTTCTATTCCTTCAATTTTGTTTATTGCGCTTAACAATGTTGCAAATGAATTGATTCCTTCATATTCTAAGCCTTTTTCTTTCCATTGTTCACTTCTTAAATATGAATTAACGTTTTGTCCTAGTAATGTAATTTCTTTATATCCTTCTTTTGCTAATTGTTCAACTTCTGCTAATATGTCTTTTGGATGTCTACTTCTTTCTCTTCCTCTTACATATGGAACTATGCAATATGTACAAAAATTATTACATCCATACATTATTGTTACTGATGCTTTGATATTACTTGTTCTTTTAATTGGCAGTCCTTCATATACTTCTCCATCTATGTCTATTACATCTTGTAACTTCTTTCTTTTTTGTAAGATTTTGTGTAAGTCTTCAGGAAATTTGTGTAATGTGTGTGTTCCAAAAATTATATCTGTATATGGATAGCTTTCATGGATTTTGTCTGTTATATGTTTTTCTTGCATCATGCATCCACCAATTGCTATTATTGTTCCTCTTTTTTCTTTAACTTTTTTTAATTCTCCTAATTTTCCAAATAATTTGTCCTCTGCATTTTCTCTTACACAACATGTGTTGAATAATACCAAGTCTGCTTCTTGATATTCCTCTGTTTGTTCATACCCCATTTGTTCCATCATTCCACATAGTTTTTCTGAGTCATTTTCATTTAGTTGGCATCCCATTGTTAGTATATAATATCTTAATTCTTTTCCTTGATTTATTTCTTTTATTTTTTCTATGTATTGTTTTTGTTTTTCTATTTCTTGCGCTGTTCCCATTTTTATTACCTCTTTATTGTTTATTCCGTGCTATTCTATCACATTTTGGAAAGAAAATAAATATTTTTACTTAATTTTTTTATATTTGTATATTAATATAAATAGAAGACACGGAAAAATTTTCCGTGTCCTCTAAAAAGTCTTAAAATTTATGTACATGTTTTGTTGGATTGTTTTGTTAATAATTGTATCCTCCAATACGAGTATCAAGGTGCATTTCATCCAATCTCTGTCTCACAAATTCTTGAGAAACATCGAATATTTCTGCTAAACTCAATGTTGTAGGAATTAGGAGTTCTCCAAGTATTTCTTTGACTTGTCTCTCTGGCATCAACAGTTCATGTATCAGCCTTTTCTCTCTGTTTGAAAATATGGTACTTTGCGTTATAGAAAAATTATCATCTCCAGTTATGATCCATTTTACCAAAGCACTGGTAATCATGATTCGCCCGGTATGAAATTCTTTTTCTTTCAGCAAATCGGTGCTATAAAAAATACAAGAATTACCTTTTTCATTGGTTACAAGTGCACAGATAATCTTTTCGCCATTAATTCGTGGGCTTGTGCTAAAATCATTCGACATTATAGATACCTTTAATTCGCGTCCCACTTCAACTAAATCTAATCCTACTGCATTTTCCCTTTTAAGAATTCTGAGTATTTCTGAAACTGACTTGTGCTGAAAATCTACTTTCATTGCAATGTCACTCCGTTTCTTTAGTTTGATTCCTTTTATGAGATATCTCTTGCAATTGCTTCATTGTTAGTGGTTTACGAGGTTGTTTTACTGCCTGTCTTATTATTGAGTGAGCGCGTCTTTCAGCAGGTCCCATATTATATTGTCTTATTCTTTTCAGAATTTGCATTCCCTCAACAGTCACGATATTCAACCCCTTTGTATACAATTTCATCGCTACTTAATGCATCTACCAATTTTGTTTCATTTATAACAGGTTGCTTATTATTTATCAACCTATCCATTTTGTTACTAAAATTGATATGACTTTTTTGTTTTTTATTCTTAGAAGATCGATGCACACTATCTTTGTACATAACAAAAATCATTACTAAGAACCCCAAAACAAATAGAACAGGATAATAATCTAAGATGTTCATTTCACATTACCTCATCTGCAAATTTCAAGTAACAAACATATCTTTACCCTCTAACTCAAAAAGCCGTTCTATACTCTTAGGAGTTAATGAGTTCTTGTATTTGTTTGTCCACTTTTCATAACTCTTGTGTTGCTGCTCATTGTTTGATTTCTCTATTATTCCAATTTTATTGAACTTCTTTATTATGCATCCAATTGCGATAAGAATCGAGAGTCCAACAACAATATAGAGAGTTAAAGCAAACATTGTCTTTACTAATGCTATATTCATACAATTACCTCTTTAAGTTCGACTTCTACTCATCTCGCCGAGGCGTTTTAACTCTTCCTTCGGAGTGTGAGTAACATAAGATTTTTTGTTTTTTTCTCGACGTAATTTCGCTCTGTGGGCGGCAATCTGGTCGAGTTTTTCTTTTAGGTTCTTGCGCCTTATCTCTGCTTTACGGTATTGGCTTGTTGCCATATTATACACATCCTTTTTACACAATTTTCTTAGTCGAATCCGTTAAAGAATTTGCACTCCTTAACAATGGTTAAGTTCGTACATTGATATTTTTTCTATTATCTTTCCTCCTTTTAAGACTTTTTTATGTTTGGGTATTTTTTGTTTAACACAAATCTATAGTTCCATATGCACCTCTTTTATAGCCATCCTTATAGCCTTTCTTGTAGGCTACAAAAGAAGCTATTGCTCCAGAAACGATATAAATTGCCAATACTGCCCAAAACATATTTTATTCCTCCTCATAATTATTCGGTGGTGTAACAAAATTGTTACTTGTTGATTTTATCATATTTTCCGCCATTTTTCAATGTTTTTAATTTTTTTATTCAGAGTATTAATTTTTTAAATATTTGTATATTGTCCTTTCTACTTGATGTAATGCTTCATAATTTGTTATAAATCTTCCATCATGTCTATGTTTTGTACTTCTTCTTATTGTTTTTATTTGCTCATTGTATTCTCTTCTATATATTTCTGCTATTTTGTTTTTGCTTAAACCCTTTTTCCATATTGATATTATCTGTTTTTCTGTCATTGTTAACACCTCTGGTGTTATGATTGCCTAATTTGCAGAAAAGTATCCCATTGTAAAAAACCTAGAAGTTTTAAAACTTCTAGGTTTTTAATTTGTTTTGTATATTTTTAATCATCAATACGTTTTAATGTACTAACCATATTTGTGTAATTTAAAACCAATGTTTCATCATCTGGCATATTATAAGTTACATAAGTATTATTTCCAAATGTTATACGATTTTCATCTACAGTATAAGTTCCATTTTTAACTTCTTGGTATGCATCTTCTTTATATGCACTTTTTATAAGGTGTTGTGGTAACTCATTATAATTTTCTACATCATATAATTTAGCCATAGCATCTAAAAATTCAGTTAAGCTCATATTATTCAAATTTAAATTAAATTTTTGCATATAATAATCATTAATTTTACTACGATTTTCATATAAAGTTTCAAAAACTTTATCAAAGAATTTATCTGCTTCATCAAATGTTTTATCTTTATCATAATATTCTGAATATGTTCCATCTTCATTAAAATCATATTTTGATACATAATATGATTTTATATATTTAACAATTTCAATCTCTTCATCTGTCAAATCAATATTTTTAAGCAATTTTGTTTTAGTATCTACAGTGTTTTCATCATAGCATTCCCAACTTCCCTCAATGTTAGCACTGTATTTTTCGTCTTTTACATTTGATACTATTGCTCTTACTCCAAAAACAATAGCAAAAGCAATTATTAATCCTAAAACTCTTTTAAATATATTTTTCATCTTTTAATTCTCCTTTATTTTTTATTAAAATTATTATCTTTTATTCCCATGATTCAGGTGATAATTTTTTTGAACTCCATCCACATAATAAACTAAGCCCTACTCCTAATAATACTGTCAAAATACACAATGGATCAAGCAATTTATCTGTGCCTTCATTTAATGCTATTAAAAATGGAGCGGCTATAGCAGAAGCTAATGTAGCACCTTTAGCTTTTGCTAAAAGCATAGCAACGGTTTCTCTTATTTTTCTTTTCTCCTTTGGTTTAGAGTTGGTATTACTATCTTCTGTTTTTTCAATAATTGCCTTATCTCTAAATTTCTTTCCGCGCTTTTCTACCCAATAGATTTTTTACTGCCTTTTGTTTATTCTTCTTCTGTCTTTTTATTTGCCTTCTATCAGCATGTTCTTCTATCCAATCAATACAAAATCTAAAAAACATAGTTAGTAGCAAACAACCTAACATTAATCCAATTGTTATAACCCAAGTTTGCAAAGTATATGGTTCTCCAAATTCATCAGTTGACATTACAACACATGGTGCAAATACGACTCCCATCACTGCAATATACTCTAATTTTTCTAGTGGTTCAACCATTATTAATCCATCTAGGAAAAAGAACAAAAGTGAAAACACTCCTATTGCTACTCCCAATACAAATATAATAATAAGAATCTCCATATTAGTATTTTCCACCCCTTCTTTGAATTTTTCTAATATCTAATCTCAAAGCTTATTTTTTACTAACTAATTCTTTATATTTCGCCTTATTTTCATTAGTATAATCTACAAGTAAGCCATTTGTTCTTTTTTGTAATTCTTTAAATGCATTTTGAACAGTCTCATTACAATCACTTCTTGATTTAGTAGCACCCGACCAACTCTTTATACCTGAATTTTTAGTACCTATTTTAAAATCAATATATGTAGTTGACTCAAATGTATATAACCATAATATTTCATTACATGGTATTGGTAATCTTGCACCATTTAACCAAAACAAGAAATTATCTGTTAATATGGCTTTTTCTCCAAACTCTACAATTTCATTAGT
>JAZSAX010000072.1:0-5072 GCA_045602065.1 Clostridia bacterium | reverse complement strand
GTTGGCGAATGGATAAAGGCGAAAGTTGTTTTTGCTGTGGGCGATGGGCTGTGAGCGATGGGCTTTTGGTCTCCACGTATCGCAGGTGTCTCACGGAGTTTGTTGTGGAAGATGTCTGTTGACCGCTCCTCATTCCTAATTTAATTAGTGGACTTGGTACGAGGAGGGTACGGAGAAGGTAGGGAGGGAAAGTTTTTTTTCGATAGAATTTGTTGATAAATTTTAGTTGAATTATGGAAAATAGTTTTAGAAAATAATGTTAATTTTGTAGATGATAACTATTATGTTATAAATTAAAAAAACAACAAAATTAATTTGAAATCATGTATTATACAATGGACCCTAAAGTAGGTGTGATAATAATTTTTTTTAAAAATCTATTTTTATCACAGACAAATAAATGAGCGACAAGCAGAAGAAATTATATGTAGATTTGATTTATTTGGATATAATGCTAAATTTTTAAATGCTAAATCTGTTGAGCATAATATTCCAAAAGAATTAATATACAATGCACTATCATAGATAAAAAAACAAAATTGATATTAATATAGAAATTATGGATGATAATATTATTTTTACAAAAAATAAAGAGTATAAATTGATTGATTATTTAGGTCAAGGTGCCACTGGCAAAACTGTCCTTTTATATGATGGAAGTATTGGTGAACATTTTGTTTGTAAAAAATACGAACCTTATGTTTTGAAATATAAGGATGAATGGTATAAGCGTTTTGTAGAAGAAATAAAAACTCTATATAAAATGAATCATCCAAAAATTGTTAGAGTTTTTAACTATTATCTTTATAACGATGTTAAAACAGGATATATAATAATGGAATATATAGATGGGATGACAATTGACAATTATATTCTATCCTATCCAGATCAATTTGATAATTTGTTTTTACAAGCAATTGATGGATTTTGCTATTTAGAATCACAAAGTATATTGCATCGAGATATTCGTGGCGCAAATATTATGGTTACTAATGATGGCGATTTGAAGATTATTGATTTTGGTTTTAGCAAAGAGCAGTGTGATTACGAGACTAATAATAGTGTATCATTAAATTGGATAGCTACAGTTCCATCAGAAATGACTGGTGAGACGAAAATATATAACGAGAAGACAGAAGTATATTTTGTAGGAAGATTATTTAAAAATCTATTAAGAGAATCTAATGCTCAAACAAATTATATTGATATCATAGATAAGATGTGTAAACATAAAGAATATGAACGTTATCAATCTTTTAATGATATTGGCAAAGATATATCCAGACATAGATATAATAAGATTTCACCAGAAGATAAAGCGATGTTTCAGAACTTTGCAAATATGTTGTGTAATCTTATAGCATCATTGGATGAAGATGCTTCATATGTAAAAGATGCTGATATTGTAACTGATAGAATGCGTGAATTATTAAATATTAGTCAATTAGAAGATGTGTTACAGAAAAAATACAGATTGTCTAGTTGTTTTATAGATGGTATACATTCCATTAATAACTGCTTTGACATTAAAATTGATAATATAAATAGTTTCTACGAATGGTGGTGCAACAACCCCGATGATATAAAGGAATTGTCATTAAGGACATTGTGGGATCGTTTTGATGGAATACCAAGAAGTTATGATTTACCGTTTTAGAATTAATATGAGAGTGTACCTATTATAAATAATATTGCTATATCAACAGAAGAAGTCTCATTTTAGCAATTGCAGATTTTGTGTTATATTTCTATTTTACACGCATTCCCATGTAATTTAATTTCTATATTCATATCGTTTGGTAAAAAATGATATGAATATTCTATCACACCATAGTCATATTTTTTTTTACTTTTATGTCCTGTTGAGAAAACATCTCCCTTTCCATGATACCCTTTTAGAATATGGTCCAATGGCAATTTCTTAGGACTAAAAATTGTTGTACATGCTATATCTATAGAATCGTCTATTGACTGAATTAAAAAATCTGAGGAATCAGAAGAATGATGAGGAATCTTGATAAAACGACAATCTTTTATAAAAGGTCGTTTTATTGCACATATATGATTATTTAAAGTATCTCCTCCAAAGAAGAAATTATAATCATCAATATTAATTATTAATGATATCGAAAGCTCATTTTTATTGATATTATGATTATTCTCTCTTATATACTTTGATAATATTGAGGAAACTGGAGTTACAGCATTAATTGATACATCGAAATCTTTTACAAAAGTAGAAAATGTTAGTGAATCAATTTCATTATATCCATTAGCTGCAACACTAATATTGGTAACAGAATTATTTTTAAGTCTATCTAATTCGAATATTCTGTTTATAGCTTCTCGTTCTTTTTTATCTTTAAATATTACAATGTCATTATTAATGCCATAAAAATGTTCTGGCATTAATATTTTAGTACTTGTTTTACAATATTTTTTTATTAAATGATCTATTCCACGCGAGTGGTCTATATCCGGGTGAGTCCAGCATAGCATTGATAAAGTCTCAACAGAATACTCTCTTAAAATTTCATCTGTTAAATTTTTTTTCTTGTATTCAAAACAATCAATTACAATTGAATACTTGACAGTGTTTTTATTGGTCGTATTATCAAGGAATAAGATGACAATAGATTCACCTTGATTTTTATATCCAATTACATATATTTTAACATTGAAATTTTTAGTTATTTCAATTCTTGTTTTACCTCCTTTTAACATTTTCTTTGACAATGATATTTGCTTTTTTATTATGTGAGGTTACGCAAATTGTCCTTGTTTGATTTTCAACTTTTGTTTGCATACTCCAGTCAATCTTATCATGAGTTGTATCATTTGTAGAATCACTAAATGAGATAGTACTGCTATATTTAATATGATTATTCATATGTACCATTATTTAAGAACGTTTCGGTGACATTTATTTTGAATATCCTAAATAATTCATTATTTATATTATTGAATAAAGAAAGATAATCATCTTTTTTTGACAAATCAGTAACAGAATCAATATATCCGTCTGTATCTAATACATATCTTACATTTCCACTGGGGAAATGTTCTATACTTCTGGTTAAATTAATCTTTAAATTAGCATTTTCTGATATAAAGATATCAGTGTAGCTTTGTTTTACTTTTTTTACATTTTCAATAATAGAATCTTCAAAACCATTTATTTTTTCAAAAATTTCGTAAGCTTTATCTAAATTGTCAAAATCAGAACCATCTATTTTTCTAATAGCCAATCTATTAAATTGAACATATGAGTCATATGATTTTAATTTTTCCATTACTTCAGAAATGTAATCTAAATATGGATCTATTTTACCATAATTTTCGTCACAATCAATTGTTATACATATGAAGTTAGATGAAATATCTATAGTTGTATCTTGTTTAGGAATTATTTGAGAATCGTAAAATCTATGAATGTTTTCCGTTTCTTTAATATTAACTGGTATTTGCCTGTTACTTATGGCTATGGAATCTATTTGTAAATCAATACTATTTGTTCTTATGATACGATATCCCGAGAAGAAGTCTTTAGACCAACTTTTTAATTCCGTAATAAATCTGTTCAAATCAGTTATATAAGAGTAATCGGCTCTAATAATAACTTGTTTTAAAAGCGAAGATTTGAATATTTCACGTGTACAATCTACTTTTTTCATACTTTAAAAATAAAGTACAAAAGTAAAAAAAATATATAAATTATTTTATCCTCCCCCAAAAAAATAATAAATAAAATGTATCTTCTCAACTAATCATGAGTTATGTGAAGATACTTGCTTAGTAATATATATAACAAAGTATCATATAGCACATTTTCACAAATAACATATATCATAATATTCTATTTTCTTTCCACAATATTTATTTCCTCATTTGTCAAACCATAGAGCTTATAAATAATCTTGTCGATTTCTTTTTCAAGTTGTGTAGTATCTGTATTACAGTCATTTTTTTTGATGCGAAGAATATTGTCGATAATATTTATTACTTCATTTTGTTGAGATTGATTTGCTGATGGTATTGGAAGTTGCTCGTACAAATATGTTTGTATCTCTGGAAATACTTCTTCTTTCTTGGTTGAGAATTTCTTTTTGTAATAGAAATCTAGAAATGTTGAGTTGAGTAAACCTAAAATGAATTTTGTTTTATAACCTTTACTTTCGTCTATTATAATGCCGTAAACATTTTTGTTAAATCCGTAATGTTCATCTGAGATTGTTGCCTCTAAACAGGTGTCAACTCTTCTTAGATAAATCAAGTCGTTGTTGAAGAATGTACCTAACCGCTTATATTCTTTGTGGCGTATGTCTATGTATGTGCTATCCCATTGAATTGAGTATCTTTTCATGTCTTGTCCTATAAGGGATGGTATTCCTTCATTGGTATTTCTCATGTCTTTCTTTGAAATTTCAGCTCCTCGCTTTGAACTTGAAATATCTTTTAGTTTTATGTTATTGCTTAATTTAGATAACATGTCAATAAGATTTTTATCTAAACCTATTGTCCATTCGTAATGTAAATTTGTTGAACAATATTCCAAATTTATGGGCAAAACTTCTTCAAACTTGCAAGTATTGTTATCATACTTAAACAAAGTTATTTCTTTTTGTATATTATTGTCATGGGACATAAGTATGATGCTATTTTCAGTAACTGCTGTTTCAAAAGGATTACATAATGCTATAAGTTTTACAAACATATTGCTTGCAAAATATTTTCTCATCTGTTCATCATCAAGATTTAACATCCAGAATTTAGGCGTAATGTAACATAGGTGCCCATTTATATTTGTCAAATGTTTGCATCCTAATTCATAAAACATTTTATACAAATCGTTATTCCATTGATATTGCGGATATTCATTTTTGTTTGTTACCACATACGGCGGATTCCCTATCACAATATCGAAGCCTCCTTTTGCGAAGACGTCGCTGAACCAGGTGTGCCAGAGGAAGAAGTGGGTGTTCTCGGCGAGGTTGATGTGCTTCAGCTCGTGGAGGATGGCGGGGTCGAACTTCTGGAGTTCTAACTGCTGGCTGATGGCGTGGCTGATGTCG
>JAZSAX010000071.1:0-23546 GCA_045602065.1 Clostridia bacterium | reverse complement strand
TTTCTCTTGAAGTAATTCTTCTTTGGTAATATTTTTAACTTCATTCATTAAATTAGTTAATTCTTCATTACTGAAATTAGCATAATTAGAACTTCCAAAATAAGTTTCTAGATTTGGGCTTAATGATAATGTTGATCCCATTATTATACAATCATAATTTTTATTTTGTAAATAATATTTATATTGATTATCACTCGCTTTAATTATTGTAACTTTTATTCCTATAGTTTCAAGGTCAGCTTTAATCATTTCAGCTACACTTACTCTTATTTGATTTGATGCTTGTACTACAATTTTAAAATTTAGTGTTTTGGTTGAATAATTCACTGTTTTTTGCCATCTGTTATATTTAAATTCCCATCCGTTTTGTTGTAAGATTTGTTTGGCTAATTCAGGATTATATGAATAATCTCCATCCTCTCCTTTTAGCCAATTACCATAATCCAATGGATAATTGATTACTTTATATTTATTATTATATAAAGATGATACAATATTTTCTTTATTAATTGCATGTGTTAATGCATTTCTAACTTCTACATTTGACAATATTGGATTTTGAGTATTTAATGCTAGAAAATCAAATTCTCTTCCTGAAATTTCTTGTTTATTATATCCTATTGTTCCAATATAATCTTCTATTCGTGTATTTGTTGTTGTTATAACATCTATTTTTCCTAATTTAAAAGAATTATATAGTTCACCTAAATTGGCATATTTTGATATTGTAATTTTTTCAAGTGTTAATTCATCTTTTGTATAATACTCATTTTTATTTAATATTATAGTATTACTATTATTTTTAACTATTTTATATTTTCCTGTTCCAATTGGCATGTTGTTTCTATCTGTTGTACTAAAATCTTGTCCTTCATAATATGTTCTACTCATTATAGGAAATATTAAATTATATTCAAAAAAAGGTACTTCTTGGTCTAGTGTTATTTGTAACGTATCTTGATCTACTTTGTCTACACTTATTATATTTTGAACATTACTTGTATAAATTGATGATATGTTTTTTAATGTTTGTATTGTGAATATTACATCTTCTACTATCAACTGAGTTCCATCTGACCATTTTACATCATCTCTTATTTTAAATAAATATGTTGTTTCGCTTGTTTTTGCCCAATCTTTAACTAAACATTTTTGTAATTTATATTGTTCATCTAATTCTAGCAATGGTTCAAAAATTATTCTTGATATTTCTTGAACATGTTTATTTTGGCTTAGTAGTGGATTTATTGTATCAAATTCAGCTACACCTAATGTAATTTCTTTGATAATTTCCTCTTCTACTTGAGTTGTTGAAGGCTCTTCCACTTTAGACTCTTCACCTTTGTTTACTTTATAAATTACTGTTCCAACAATTACAATTATAAATACTATAAATATATATTTTATAAAATTACTTTTCAAACCATCCACCTCGCCTTGTTATAATATAACATCGTTATATTTTTTTCAAGTATTTTTAGATAGAATACAAAAAAGAGCATCTTTAAAAATGCCCCCTTTTAAGTATTTAATTAACTGTAATCTATTTTCTTGATTCTACAATCAACTTAATTCCTGTTCGGTCCTCTCCTTCAACTTCAACTTCTGCAAAGGCTGGTATACATACTAAGTCTACTCCTGCTGGTGCTACAAATCCTCTTGCTATTGCTACTGCCTTTACTGCTTGATTTAGAGCTCCTGCTCCAATTGCTTGCATTTCTGCTTTTTGTGATTCCTTAACTAACCCAGCAATAGCTCCTGCTACTGAATTTGGATTAGATTTTGATGAAATTTTTAAAATTTCCATTTTTCTTTTGCCTCCTATAATTTAATTTTTGTTGCAACTTTTACATTGTGTATTTTACAACATATGGAAATCTTTGTCTAGTATTTTTGGAAATTTTTTCAAGTTTTTCATCGCGCTTTTCGACAGCTTTTTCTAGCAATAAATTCTTTTAATTTCAGCCACTTTATTAGTCTCATCATCTATTTCAAAAACAACTGCATTAAATATACATTCCCCTTCTGCTAATTTATATTTTTCTGGAAGAGTTGTTTCAAATCTTTTTATTGAAGCTTCTATATCCATTCCTATTACAGAATTTTTTGGACCTGTCATTCCTATATCTGTTATGTAAGCTGTCCCTCCTGTAAAAATTTGTTCATCTGCAGTTTGCACATGTGTATGTGTTCCATATAATGCTGTGACTTTCCCATCTAAAAATCTTGCCATTGCAATTTTTTCAGCAGTAGCTTCTGCATGAAAGTCTATAATTATTATATCTACTTTTTCTTTTATTTCATCTACGATTTCTTTTGCTATAATAAATGGATTTTCTGATAGTATATTAATATCTACTCTTCCTATAAGATTTATTACTGCTATTTTTTTGTTTTTGCATTCATATATCCCTAATCCTTTTCCAACTACTCCTTTTGGATAGTTTGCAGGTCTTAACAATTGTGGACTATCTATAAATTTGAATATATCTTTTTTTCCCCAAGTATGATTTCCCATTGTTATTACATTTGTACCAGCATCTAAAATGTCTTTAAAATTTTTCTCAGTTATCCCCATTCCTCCTGCTGAATTTTCACCATTTGTAATAACAAAATCTATATTTTCTTCTTTTTTTATTTTTGGTAATAACTCTTTTAGTTTTCTAACACCTGATTCACCTACTAAATCTCCAACGGCTAATATTCTCATTTTATTCCTTCTTTCCTATTTATTTACTTTAATATTTTACCATTTTGTAGTAGTTTAGTCAAGTTTTCTTGTTTTTTCACCTTCTTTCTTTATCTGTCTCGCCGCCTAATTTTGATACATTCTTACCCTTATGCATTTATTATTTTTAGCTTTTTTTCTAATTTATCTATTCTTACTTTATTTTCTTTATATTGCCTATCTGTGACTTCTTCGTATGAATATAGTATATCTAATATTGCTTTCCTGTCTTTTTTGCTTTCTTCTTCATGCTTTTCCATTCTGTTTTCTATTGATGTCATTCTACTTTCCATTGATGTCATTGTTTTTTCCATTGAGTCCATTCTTTCTTGTAATGATATTATAGATTTGTTATTTCCCTCTATTTTTTCACTATTTTTTTGAATTAATTGATAATTTCTTTCTATCTTTTCACTATTTTTCTTAATTTCGCGTCTATTCTCTCTCACCTCTTCTCTTAAATCATTGATTGCTGTTAATATTGGTACTAAAATTTCATTTTTGTCCATAAAATTCCTCCTTTTTATTAAATTTAATACTTTGATTACAATTGATTAATTAGATTTTAATTGTATGATAAAATTTATCAGATAAAAATTTAATGCACCAAAATATTGTGCGATAATTTATTGTGTTTTGAAAAAATAGATTACATAATTTCTAAATTATGCTGACATTATACTTCTTCTTTTTTATTTTGTCAACAAAAATCGTTCGACAAAATACGACACTTTATTCATCTAAAATTTATGTGTTGCATTTTTATGTAAAATATAGTATAATAGTTCTGCATTTCAAAATGAAATTGTACTTTGAAATTTTTTAGGAGGGCATAATATGTTCTAGCGTTAGTATTTCATCAAATATTCATTGAAGAAAGGATTTAAAAAATGTATAAACAAACACTTGAAATGTCATATGAGCAAGCAGCCAAAATTGCAAATGATTTTTTAGATGTTTTTCAAGCTATATTTGGGCTTGAACCCCTTCGGTTAAGTAATTCGATTGAAAATGTAAGAACAAAATTCAAAACTTTTACGTTTTTACCTGACAGAGTCTTGTTAAAGTCAACTCTTCCTTGGAAGAAACAAGGAGGAACTACTTCGCAAAAGAAACAGCGTCTAACTGATGAATATCGTCTTGATATTATCTATACCGTTATTTGGAAGAATCGTTGTTTTGAAATAACACTCTTTGATGACCCTGACGATTTAGGATATTGTTCTTTATTGCATGATTACGACCCCTCTACTTATGTCCTTTGCGACATAGTAGAAAATAGACCAAATGGAGACAAAAAGTATCAAATGACCTTTGGATTCGATATCGAGAAGGGAACCTTTTTAGAACTTTTTGAAGTTCTTCATTTTAATGCAGTTGGAATTCTGAGAGAATATCCAAATTTAGACTCTCAGCTCGAATCAGAATTAAAAGATGTGGCCATACTTTTAAACTAACGCTAAAGCCGTACTTGCTAATAACAAGTACGGCTTTCCTTATATTTTATAGGAAGGTATTATTCACTTCTTAAAGCCTCAACAGGATCACGTTTAGCAGCAAACTTAGCTGGGATTAAACCTGCAATCATAGTTAAACCAACACTAATAGCAACTAAAATTGCACCTCCTGCAAATGGCAATTTTGAAATATTCGAAATTCCAACAATAGATTTTATAATCATATTAATAGGAATATTTAATAACAATGTTGTACCAATTCCAATTAAACCTGCAACAAGACCGACAATTAAAGTCTCTGCATTAAATACTCTTGAAACATCTTTCTTAGAAGCGCCAATGCTACGAAGAATTCCAATTTCTTTTGTTCTTTCAAGAACTGAAATATAAGTTATAATTCCAATCATTATTGAAGAAACAACTAATGAAATTCCAACAAATGCAATTAAAACATAGCTAATTACATCAATGATTGTTGAAACAGAACTCATCATAATTCCAACCATATCTGTGTAATTTATAACATTTTCTTCTTTTCCTTCATCTGATTGTTCATTATTATAATTAGTAATAATGCTTGAAATCATTTCTTTTGAATCAAAATCTTTTGGATAGATATTGATTGCACTTGGTTTATTTAGATCTACAACTCCTAATTGTGATAAATTGGTATCATATGTTGCTTTTGCATTTGCAGTATATGTTTGCATCAATTCTGCAAGTTCTTCTTGTGAAAGTGATGCCATATACATTTTTTGTTCATTAGATAATTGTGAAAAATCAAATTCTGTATCTTTGTTTTCTGGGAATTCTAATCCTGTAAATACATTTATTTCTGGTTTTTCTTTTTGTTCTTTTACTATTTCACTTTCATTTATTTTGTTGATCACATATTCTTTAAGCTCTTTATTATATCCAATCATTCCTGAACCTGATGAAGCAACTGTTTCTGAATTTGGCTTGATTATTCCTACAATTGATATTTCTTCTGCATTTTTTACAACTTCTTTCATATAGCTACTGTCTTCAGACATATCTTGCCAAGCACTTCCTGCTTTTTTGTAATAGTCTGTATTTAATATTACTTTGAATTTGTAATTTAAAATATCCTCATAACTATAACTTTCCATCTCTTCTGGAGCTTTAAGTTCTTCTCCATTTTTTATTTTTTCCATTGAATCACTTAATTCTTTAGGGTCTTTAATTCCTAATGAATAAAGTGTATAATCACTTATTTCGTTATTTTCATCAACTATTAAAACAACTTCATTATATTTTTCAGGCCATTGACCTGCCACTACATTATATTGCCCTTGAATAAGTTCTTCATTATCAAGCATTTCTGTCCACACATCAGTTTGGGTCATCATCATTCCTCCGCCCATCATTGATGCACTTTCTTTTTCTGCTTGTATCATATCACCAAAGCCTAATTCATCAAAAACTATACTTGGATTTACTTGTTGAATATTTCCCTCATCATCTTGTTTATAAATATTTAAATTTAAATTATAATTATATTGAATTGCATTTATATAATTTTTAATGTCTGTTTTATCACCTTCTAGAAAGGCCTTAAAAGCTTCCAAGTTATTTGTTTCAATCTTTGTTGATACTGTTTCTAAAATTTCATTAACAATTGCTCTAGAATAGATTTTGCCCTCTTCATGTTCTTTGCCTTCTCCGTCTCCCATCATTGATTCCATCATGCTTGACATATCTATTGTTGCTTCTTGAATTGTTAATGGATATGATGATAATGTATCTTCTTCTACTCTATCTATATATGATTGCATCCCATGCGATAATGACATTATAAGTGCAATTCCAATAATTCCTATACTTCCAGCAAATGATGTTAAAAATGTTCTTCCTTTTTTAGTCATCAAATTGTTTAAACTTAATCTTACTGCTGTTCCAAATTTCATTGATGCTTTTCCTGATTTTTCTTTTTTAGTACGCGCTCTATCTAAGTCTCTTTTACTTGCTTCATATGGATTTGAATCATCTGTAACTTTTCCATCTAATAATTTTATAACTCTTGTTGAATATTTTTCTGCTAAATCAGGATTATGTGTTACCATTATTATTAATCTGTCTTTTGCAATTTCTTTAAGAATTTCCATTACTTGTATACTTGTCTGTGAATCTAAAGCTCCTGTTGGTTCATCAGCTAATAATATATCTGGGTCATTTACTAATGCTCTTGCTATTGCAACTCTTTGCATTTGTCCACCTGACATTTGGTTTGGTTTTTTATTTAATTGATCGCCTAGTCCTACTTTTTCAAGTGCTTCTGCTGCTCTTTTTCTTCTTTCTTCTTTACTTACACCTGATATTGTTAAAGCTAATTCAACATTTGCTAAAACAGTTTGATGTGGTATTAAATTATAATTTTGGAATACAAATCCTATTGAATGATTTCTATATGTGTCCCAATCTTTGTCTTTGAATTCTTTTGTTGATTTATCATTAATGATTAAGTCTCCTGTTGTGTATCTATCTAATCCACCTATAATGTTTAATAATGTGGTTTTTCCACATCCACTTGGACCTAATATTGATACAAATTCACTTTCTCTAAATTCTAAATCTATACCTTTTAATGCTTTTACTTCAGTATCTCCTGACAAATAATTTTTGGTTATATTTTTTAATTGTAACATTTACTCTTTCCTTTCTTTTTTTGGAATTGTTAATATTTTACTATATATTTGTGAATTTTATGTGAAAAACTCATAAAATTTCAAAAGCAGAGAAACTTATATGTTGTCCTCTGCCTTTTATTGTTACATTTTTGGCTCACAAGTCAAATTAATACCTAAATTTTTCAAAACATTTAATTCACTTTGTTCCATTATATATGTAGAATGAGCTTCACATCCTCTTAATTCACCAATTTTGCTAATCATTTTTTCTATGATAGGATTTGTTGATGAACATATACTAAGAGCAATTAATACTTCTTGAACATTCAAAGAATATGACATTCTATAAGATGTATTTTCTTTTGTTTTAAAAATTGCTTCTAACATTGATGGTGATAATAAAAATACTTCTTCTGGAATTTTTGTTATTTCTTTTAAAACATTTATAATTGCAGCACTTGATGCACTTAATAATTTTGATTCTTTACCTGTTATTATTTTTCCATTTGGTAATTCTATTGCAACTACATTTTTATTTTCTTTTTCTTCTTTTTCTAATGCTACAGAAATTACGTTTCTATCTTTTGTGCTAATTTCTAACTTGTTCATCATAATTTCTATTCTTTCTGCACTATCTTTTGGAGAAAGACCTTTTTTATAATCACATAAAGCATTATAATATCTTCTAATAATTTCAGCTTCAGCAGCTTTTCTTACAGCTTCATCATCTGTAATACATTGTTTTATCATATTTACACCCATATCTGTAGGTGATTTGTAAATTTCTTTTCCTGTTATTTTTTTCAATATGTTTTTTAGAATTGGAAATGTTGAAAAGTCTCTGTTATAGCTTACTGCATTTTCTCCATAAGCTTCTAAATGGAATGAATCTATCATATTGATATCTTCTAAATCAACTGTTGCAGCTTCATATGCAATGTTTACTGGATGCATTAAACTTAAATTCCATACAGGAAATGTTTCAAATTTAGCATATCCAGCCATTACTCCTCTTTTATGTTCGTGATATAACTGAGATAAACAAGTTCCTAGTTTTCCACTATTTGCACCTGGAGCTGTTACTACTACTAATTTTTTTGTTGTTTCTATATATGGATTTTGTCCATATCCCTCTTCACTTACAATTGTTTCAACATCATTAGGATATCCTTTTGTTGGTGTGTGTACATATGTTTTTACATTTCGTGTTTGTAATAAGTTTTTTAAGCGTTCTACTCCTGATTGGCCTTTATATAAGGTTATTACAACACTATTAATTGATATTCCTAAGTTTTGCAAATTTTCTATTAATCTGATAAGTTCAAGCTCATAACTTATACCATAATCTGCTCTTATTTTGCTTTTTTCTATGTCATTAGCATTTATACAAAAAATAACCTCTGAAATATCTTTTAATTTTTCTAAAAGCTTAATTTTTGCATCTGGTTTAAATCCTGGCAAAACTCTTGCAGCGTGGTAATCATCAAATATTTTTCCACCAAATTCTAAATATAGTTTGTCAAACATATTTATTCTTTCTTCTATTTTTTCACTTTGTACTTTTAAATAAGCTTCACTATCAAATCCTTGTTTCATTTTATTGCTCCTTTTATTTCTAAAAATAAAAATAGATTTAAAAAATTACCTTTAAAAGGGGTTTTTTTTAAATCTACCATATACATGTTACCACTTTTAAAATGGTTTTGCAAGCAAATTTTTATAAATTTAGTCATTTTTTCACAGAAATTCCCCTTTTGTCATATTATGTAGTATACAAATTAAAAAAGGAGGATTACAATGTTTAGACGCAGATACAAAAAATGTTATTGTATGAATAATAATGCATATAACACAAATAAAAATCTAATCGAAGATAAGTGTGATGATGTTTCTTCATACGACTATGAAGAATGTGACAAAAATGAATGCGAATGTGGATTTGATGAAGAATATGAAATGAGTGTGTTCCCTGAAAATCCTATGTTAGCTCAAAGTTATGTTCCTATACAGTATATGGATAAAACATTTAAACCTAATGTTGGATTAAAAATGGGTACTATATTCCCTGAATTAATTAGCCCATATATGCCTTGCCAATCTATGAGAGTTAACGAATATTTAGAGGCAACAAATAAAGTTGGAGAGGGGTGTAACAAATGCTAGAAGATAATAACAGAAATTGTGGTTGTATGATGAGCCATAGCAATAATCCAAATATTGTAGCTTATACAACTCATAATAACAATAATATGAATTCTTGTGAATGTGAAGAATTTAATCAAACTAGAGAAGAAATGATGGACAGAATCAAAGGTTTAAATTTTGCAATAATTGAATTAGGTCTTTATTTAAATACTCATAATGAAGATGAAAAAGCACTTTGCTTACACAGAAAATATTGCAAAGAATATAGGGAATTAACAGATAAATATCAAAAAGTTTATGGACCTTTAACTATACACTTCCCTTGTAACAAGTGGAGATGGGTTGAAGAGCCATGGCCTTGGGAAAGGGGGAATTTCTAAATGTGGACTTATAATAAAATGTTAGAATATCCTATTAATATAAAATGCACAGACCCTCGTCTTGCTAAAGTAATAATCAGTCAATATGGTGGTCCAGATGGTGAATTAGCTGCTTCTTTAAGATATTTATCTCAAAAGTTTGGTATGCCCGACCAAAATTCAAAAGCTATTCTTAATGATATTGGTACAGAAGAATTAGCTCACCTAGAAATGGTTGGTACTATTGTTCATCAATTAACAAAAAATGCTTCAATTGAAGAAATCGAAGCTGCTGGCCTTAGCCCATATTATACAGATCACGGTGTAGATGTATACCCTGTTTCAGCAGATGGTGTGCCTTTCACAGCAGCATATATAGCAGCTAAAGGTGATCCTATTGCAAACTTACAAGAAGACTTGGCAGCAGAGCAAAAAGCTCGCGCAACTTATGAAAAATTAATAGATCTTTGTAGAGATAATCCAGATGTTCTTGATCCACTTCGTTTCCTTAGACAAAGAGAAATCGTTCACTTCCAAAGATTTGGTGAAGCTTTAAGAGGTGTTCAAGATAAACTTGCAGAAAAGAAATTTTATATGAATGATGGAACTTGTATGGATATGAACAAAAAAGATTGTGATTATGGAAATAACATGAGATAATTTAAATGGTAAAGAGCAGGATGTATTTCCTGCTCTCTTTTATTTATTGAAATTTAGTTATATCTGTAATCTTTCCTGCAAAATAAGGCGTATCTTTATCATCTTCTATCAAAAATATAGCAAAAGTATCATCTATAAAGAACTCTCTTAGATCATCTGATGGCATCATAGCAGATTCAAGCATTACCATCATACCAGCTTCGCTCTTAATTTTTCCGCCTTCTCTATCTAATTCAAATTCAATTGTTTGAATTGCTTTTTCGATTCTATATTGAAGTCCATTTGAAAAATGAAATATCTTATCTTGAATTTCTGTAAATTCATTTTTCTCATTTAATTTTATATTTGGTATTTTTAGTGATTCGCCTTCTAGAAGGTCATCTTCTCCTTTATATTTATTTTCTTGTTTCATTATGTTTTCATAAATTTCATTAAATGTATTTCCTTTTGGATTTTTGCATAATACAACTTTATCTTCTTGTTTTGTTTCTAGTTTAATTGCAAAATCATCTTTTGAATTATAATATAATACTTCAACTTGTTCCCTTAATTCTTCTACATCATTTGATTTTATCCCAAAATATTTCACATCATCATAATTTCTAAATTTTCCATTTTCAAGTTCTTCAAAAGCTTTGTTAAATTTAAATTCCTTTTTTAGCATTGCATATAGAAAATAATCTTCTGGGTCATGATTTTCCCAATCGAAATCATCTAAAATATTACTTGTTTCATTAAATTTATCTTTTATAGCTTTTTCAATTTCTTGTTTTAAATCAAGTGATGGATACCCTATTTTTTTATAATAATATTTTTCTGAAATATCATCAGTTGTAAAAGTTTCTTTATTTAAGTTTTCTACCACTTGTAATTGTGGTGTAAATTTAATATCTTGTTTTGCTAAATCATTCTTCAAATCATTCCATATTAATTGAAATGTTCCACACCATATTGAATTATCTTGAATTTCATCCTCTAATGTTAGTAATGTTGTTATTCCTTCTGTAGTAGATAATTTGCTATTATTGTTTTTTCCTCCACTAATTTTTCCCACTGTCTTCCCATACGCAAAAGCCACTAATAATGCAATTATAACAACCGCAATAATTATAATTAATCTTTTTTTCATAGTTTTCCTCCTATCTTACTTGACTTAGCAACATTTCTGGTGTACCTATATATACATCTCTATTTCCATCTAAAGAGTTACTTTTTATAATTGTATATGTGTTATAATAATACACTTTTGTACCACCATCTTTGTACATATCACTCCAGATAATTTCATTTTCAGCATCTTTTTCTGCTTGTTCAATTATTTGTTCCATTGTAACTTTATTATTTAATAATGCTTCTTTTAAATCTACATCTTCATTATCTACTCGTATTGTTATCATTTCTAATCCATAATAATAAATATCATAATCATATTTATTATCTAACTCTCCTGTGGTAATCTTTTGTTTTTCTTTGTTACCACTTTGTGTGACTTTTAATAGATAATTATTTTCATAATCATTTATTATTACTTCATTTTTTCTATAACCACAAACGTAAACAGATTCCATATTTCCTTCTATAGCTTGTTGTAATAAAATACTTGTTCCATCATCTGTTTCATCAACTACTAGTTTTGAAAATTTACCATATTTATATGTTCTATCTTCTTTGCTAGAATATTTATCTCTAGTTAAATCTTTACATACACTAAATATGTTATTTCCTTCAAATTCTACATCAGTTATTATCATATCACCTTCAGTAGTAAATGCTATACATCTAATAAAATCTGGTTGATTGTTATTTACATTTTCTATAAATTCATCTAGCTCATTTTTATTAAATACTTGTGCACTGTTTGTTTTTACTACACATTTGTCATTTATTGCTTGCAAGATATTATAATTTTCAGGCAAATCTTCTATATCGTTTGAATATACTAAAATATTTATTTGAGCAATTGCACCTGTAATGAATTTATCAAACATATACATCTCTATTTTTTCTAATTGTCCACCATAATCAGCTGAAATATGTTTCTTTACTTCTACTCTATATCCTAGACCATAATATATTCCAGAGCCACCATCATCTGCAGTTTCTCTCGGAACAACAAATATAGGCATATTGAAACTTGCGCATCTCATAAAATCTATAGTGAAAATTATAACCCACAAACTTATTAATATTAAAACTATACTTATTACTACTTTTACACTTTTGTTCATAAAAAATCACCTTTAACCTTTCTATTATTTAGACAATTTTTTATTGGTTTTTAGTTGGTATTTTTTTGAATAAATTTATTATTCCATACATTATATAAAACGGTAAAAACATTTGCGCCAATGACATAACAATTGTAAAATATTTTCCTGCCCAGTTAAATATAATTTCTATTGGCATTCCTGGAAAGTTTTTTGATATAAACATTAAATTACTACCAAATATATTATTAACTATATATGCTAAAACGCAAATAATTCCTACAAAGCTAGAATAATAAATTATATCTTTCTTTTCTAATTGTATGTAATTTGTCAAATTAATTAATAAGCTTAAATATACCATTATTCCATGGAATATAAAGCTGTGAATACTTAATAAATGTAGCATTGGATATGTTGGTAAAGATGTCGTAGGTAAAATTATAAAAGTTAATCCCCCTATCATTCCTCCTATTGCTAAAAACACATCTCCTACTCTTTTTAGTTTTCCTTTACCAAATGAACTAAGCAATCCTGCATACATAAGTAAACTGCAATAATATAAAGGTACATAATTGTTTATATTGCTTATTCCATAATTTACAATTTTAAATATTATTTTTATTATTTCACAAATACATACAAATATTGTGCATTTTTTAATTATTTGTTGTACATCTTTTTTATTTATTGTATATTTTAGAGCTACTATTATTGCTATAAATGTTATTCCCATTAATATAAAATGTTGAACTGTAAATATGCCACATGGCTCATATATTCCTGCTTTTGCAAAAAACATTTTATTATCACTTCCTATTTTTATTTCTTTTTATTTTACTTTTTATACATAATATTGAAAGAATTATTGTTTCTTGTTTTTCCCTTCTTGTGATAAGTTATATCATATTTATTTTGCTTTTTCAATATATGTTTTTTACATAAATAATTAAGAGGTCTCCATATAGAGACCTCTTTGCCTATTTTTTATTTTCTTAGAAGTAATCTGCAACTTCATTTAATGGTAGCAGTGTAACAGGCCCCATATAATGATTTGTTTTGCAAGCTTCCAAGACTTCTTCGAAGTACTTTTCTGAGTTGTGCAGTTTTTTTACAGGAACTGCTAAACATCCTGCCATTTTAAACCCTGCCCATTCAGTCGTAATTGTTGCTGCTTCTTGTTTTTCTATCTGGGCTAAAATGAAATCATAGTCTTCATTTCCTTCTTTCAACTTATATGCAATCTCATCCCAAATAGACCAACCTGACCAGATAAGCAAACCAGTTTGCCCTTTTTTCTCTGCTTCTTTTACGCATAACCGTAGCAGAGATTCAGTCATTTCATTCATTTTGAATCCTCCATTTGTTTAATAGGCTATTATACTGCTTTTGCAATACGCTAAATATTATACCATATTTAGTGCAATTTAGCAAGATATCTCTTTTTCCAAATAAGTTGAGTAAATATAAACTCTATCTACTTTTTGTCCGATTGCGCTCTCTAAAGCTCTTTTATACAAATCAAGTTGTGTTTTATATTTATCGATTAAAATTTGCTCATCTCTATTTTCAACAAAATCTGTTTTAAAATCAACTAATACTAGCTCATTTTCTTGTGTAATATAATACAAATCTATAATACCTTGCACTAATATTTTTTCTTCTAAGTTCTCATTATATATTTCCTTTGCAGGAATATTAATATAAAAAGGCTTTTCTCTTTGAACTTCCTTTGCTTGTATCATTTCTTTCCAAATCTGTGATTTAGTAAATTGGTATATTTTGTTTATGTTTATAGCTTCCGCTTCTTTTGCAGTAATAATCTTCTTTGCCTCTAACTCAGCCACTAATTTTTTTACATCTTCATAAGTATATATTGTTTTAGACAAATCAAGTTTCTGCATACATAAATGTATTAATGTTCCTTTTTGTGCACTTGTTATTGCAGTTTCTTCAGCTGTTTGAAGGAACTTAGGCAACCAGCAATCTGGGGCCATGTTCACCTTGCTAGCATCGCGAGCATGGCCCCCAATGCTAGCAGCTGGGGACAGGCTAACTCTTATTTCTTTAATTTCAGTTACAGACATCTTAGTTTTAAGAGTTGTTGCATTTTTATTTTTGTATTCATATTCTAATATTTTAATAATTTCTTCTTGTTCTTTTGAATCTATTTCTACACTAGATAATTTATCTAAAATCTGTTTTGCTGTATCATCTTCTTTAGTATCTTCTCCCTTACACATTTTTAATATTTCATTTTTTTCATATATTTGAACAGTTGCAAGCTGCTGCATTTCCTCACTGCGATAAACATATACTAATTTCATCCAATCTAAATATGATTTATATTTTTTTAATAATATTGGATTTAATTCACTATATTTGTATTTTAGTTCATCGATTTCTTTTTGTTTTTCTGCAGTACTATATCCTGTAATTATTAACTTTTCTTTTGTTCTTGTTAAAGCAACATACAAAACTCTCATTTCTTCAGATAATGTTTCTAACATTATTTGGTTTTTCATGGCTTGTTTTGAAAGAGTGTCATATTCAATTTGTCTATCATAATCTATATATTTTACACCTATTCCAATTTCAGGATGTAATAATATCTTATTATTCAAATCTTGCATATTGAACTGTTTTCCTGTTCCTGATAAAAATACAACAGGGAATTCAAGCCCTTTACTTTTGTGAATACTCATTATTCTAATTACATCATCATTTTCACCAATTACTTTTGCTGAATCCATATCTTTACTACTTGTTTTAATTTTTTCTATATAAATGATAAAATTAAATAATCCTTTAAAACTGATGCTTTCACATTGTTTTGCACGTTCAAACAACATTTTCAAATTTGCTTGTCTTATTTCTCCATTTACCATTAATCCAACATAGTTGTAATATCCTGTGTCATTATATATTTTCCAAATTAATTCATCTAAGCTTAAATATTCTTGTTCTTTTCTCCACATTTCCAAGTTGTTTAGAAATTTATCAATTTTAGCTCGTAATTTACTGTCTACATCTTTTTTAGATTTTAAAATTGCATTATAGAAATTGTCATATTTATCACTTAAACGAATTTGTACTAATTCATTATCTGTAAATCCACCTATAACTGATCTCATAACAGCAATTAATGGTATTTCTTGTAATGGATTATCTATGATTCTTAACAAGCTCATTATTGTTTGGATTTCTATACTTTCTAAGTATTCTGATGATGCATCACTAAATACAGGCATTCCTAAATTCAAGATTTCTTTTTCAAATATTGGTGCAGCCTCTTTTGTTGACCTTAATAAAACTACTATATCTTTATATTTGATGTCTCTTTTTTCTTGTTTTTTGGCATCATAAACTTGAAATTTATTTTCTACTAATTGCTTAATTCTATTTGCCACAAATTTTGCTTCTAGCTCTATATTTTCAACTCTTTCTTTTTGTTCTTCTTCATCATCTTCATTTTCAATTTCTTCTGATTCTTCAATATTTAAAATATTAATTTCTGCTCTTAAATCTTGATTTGTATCTTCATAGTTTGCCCCTAAATTCAAATATTCTTCTATTGTGTAATTTAATTCTCCAAGTTCTTCTGTCATTATACTCGCAAATATCATATTAGAAAAATCTAGTACTTCTTTTCTACTTCTAAAGTTCTTGAATAATTGAATTTTTAGGTCATCTTGTTCTGTTTTATTAGCTTTTGTTTGATATGTTTTATATTTCCCTAAAAATAGGTCTGGTCTTGCTTGTCTAAATTTATAAATACTTTGTTTTACATCTCCTACCATGAAAATATTATTTCCTCTTGATATAGATGTTAATATATATTCTTGAACTAAGTTACTATCTTGATATTCATCTATTGCTATTTCTTCAAATTTCTCTTGATATTTTTTTGCAATCGCTGTTGGCTGAGCATTTTCATCTAATAAAATTTTTAAAGCAAAATGCTCTACATCACTAAAGTCTAGAATGTTTTTTTCTTTTTTTCTTTTAGCGAATTTTTCTCCAAACTCTAAAATAATTTTTTCTAATTTTTTTAGAACTTCATACATATCATTAATGTCTTCATTTGCTTCTTTTGAGTCAAATATCAAGATTTTGTCTAAAACTTTTTTTAGTGAATCTTTAACTGCGTCTCGTACAACCTTTGCAATATCTTTTGCTTCAACTGTTATTTTTTTATCTGTTGCCCATGTTTTGAATTTGATGCCTGATGCAATTGTATATGCTTTGTCCCAAGAATCTAAATTTGCTTTTAACATTTCTAATTGTTCAATATCATCATTGATTATGATATAATATTTTGATAGTTCTGTATGTTTACCTAGGTTTTCTTTCTCTGCTTCTAATTTAATTATTCCATCTTGCAAAATCTCTTCAACTTGTTTTAATAATTGTTTGCCCCAGATTGTTTGCGCAAAATCTTGGTCTAATTTATCTGAAAGATTGAACATTTCAATTTTTTCATTTAGCCATTTTTCTGGGAATGGATTACTTTGTATATATGTATAAATTTTTAAAATTAATTCTTTTAATGGAGAATCATCTTTATAATTTGTATATGTATTTATTAACTTTTCAAATTCTTTATCTTCACTTTCGTATTTTTCTTCAAATAAATCTTCAATAACTTCTTGTTTTAGAATTTCAATTTCAGTTGTGTCCCCAATTCTAAAGTTTTGTGATATATCTATTTCAAAAAAGTTATTTCTTACAACATCTAAACAAAATGAATCTATTGTACATATACTTGCCTTGTTTAATAAAGTTACTTGTCTTTGTAATCTTTCATCATCTGGATTTTCATCAATCTTCTTGTATATTGCATTTAATACTCTTTCTCTCATCTCTGATGCAGCCGCATTTGTGAAAGTTACAACTAATAACTTATCTATGTCTATGTTTTCATTTATTATTTTATTTATTATTCTTTCAACTAGTACTGCTGTTTTTCCACTTCCTGCAGCAGCAGCTACTAATATGTTACTGTCTTTTTCATATATTGCTTGTTTTTGTTCTTCTGTCCATTTTACTTCATTTGCCATAGTTACCTCCTGCCCTTGTTATATCATATTTTTATCTTTTTTACAACACAAAATAACCCACTTGACTATTCAAAGAATAATCAAGTGGGTTTGGCATTAGTTGAGTCGTTCAACCTTTACTTCATATTCGTTCTGATTTCTCCCCCATTTCCGCACACTGCAGAGAATGGAAGTAGCCGGACTTAATGAGTCCTTCTTATTGTCATGAATGACTGCAGAATAAATCGAAGTGCTGGCTGTATCAACCACTCTGTTTACATCTTTTTGTGTGACATTGTGTCCGGTCCGTTCACTCATAATTTGAGCAATCTTTTCCAAACTATCATCACGAGTTGCAATATGGTATGCCATAAATAATCCTCCTTAAAGTTTTAATAAAAGATTACAACATAAGGCTTTTGCACTTATATTTTAATTATAACATAGTTTTACATAAAAATCAAATTTGTGTTCTTTTATATAAAAAGATTCACCCCAATTAAAATTAGAGTGAATCTATTAGAGTGATTATTTCCTCATTAGGTTGTGTCGCATCTAGCGTTATAAGTTTTCCATTTTGGGCATAATAAGTAATGACAGGATATGTAGACTTTACAAAGAAACTTAATCTTTTTCGAAAAACCTTTGTATTGTCTCCATCCCTTTTCTTTAACACACTTCCACATACATCACAAATACCTTCTTGCTTAGGTTGTTTATACAGGTTTGTTGTATAAACTTCTCCACAATTAGGACATATAATCCTATCTTTTATTCTTTGTAGAGCAATTCCTTTTGGTATTTTAAAATAAATTGCTTTATTTACACAACTTTCCCGTTCTAACATTTCAACTTGTTCCATGTTTCGTGGAAATCCATCAAGGATAATTGTTGCATTTTTGTCTGCATCACTTATTGTCTTTTTAATGAGTTCAATAACCACTTCATCTAGGATATTCCGTGAACATTTCATGTCATATCCCGCTTGACTTAAAAGTCGGCTTGAAGAAATATGAACACAACCGTGTTCTTCACATATTTTTCCTCTGCTTCCTTTTCCTGAACCTGGAGCACCAATAAAAAGAATTATCTTTGCCATTGTGTTTTCTCCTTTTCAAAGTTCTAGATTACATAATTATATCATATGATAGCGTTTTTTGCAACAAAAAAGGATACTTTCGTATCCTCTTCATTTTATTCATTTTCACTTGAAGCTTCTTCTGTTGGAACTTCTGCACTTTCCTCTTCTTTAGATTCAACTAAATCTTTCATAGTTAAATTAATTCTACCTTGGTCATCAATCTCGATAACTTTAACAGGAACTTTGTCTCCAACTTTTATATAATCTTCAACATTTTTTACTCTATCTTTAGAGATTTTAGAAATGTGAACTAATCCTTCTTTTCCTCCACCAATATCAACAAAAGCACCAAATGTAGTTGTTCTTGTAACTGTTCCATAATAGATTTGTCCAACTTCAAACTCTCTAACAATATCTTCAATCATATCTAATGCTTGATATGCTTTTTCTTGATCTGCAGAGTAAATCATAACTTGTCCATCTTCTTCAATATCGATTTTAACTCCTGTTGCAGCAATTATTTTGTTAATTGTTTCTCCACCTTTACCTATAACATCTTTAATCTTTTCAACTTTTATTTGTGTTGAAACTATTTGTGGTGCATATGGTGAAAGTTCTTCTCTTGGAGCTGCGATTTGTGGTTTCATTATATCATCTAAAATATATTGTCTTGCTTTTCTTGTTCTTGCAAAAGCTTCTTCAATTATTTTGTATGATAATCCATCAACTTTGATATCTACTTGGATAGCTGTAATTCCTTTTTCTGTTCCACCAACTTTGAAGTCCATGTCTCCAAAGAAATCTTCTAATCCTTGAATATCTGTTAACATTACATAGTCTTCTGGATCTTCAGGGTTTGTTACTAATCCTGTTGAAATTCCAGCTACTGGTCTTTTTATTGGAACACCTGCATCCATTAATGCTAGTGTACTTCCACATATACTTGCTTGTGATGTTGAACCATTTGATGATAAAATTTCAGATACAACTCTTATTGCATATGGAAATTCTTCTTTTGATGGAATTACTGGTACTAATGCTTTTTCAGCTAATGCACCATGACCAATTTCTCTTCTTCCAGGTCCTCTTGATGTTCTTGCTTCACCAACACTGTATGCTGGAAAATTATAGTGATGCATATATCTTTTTGCTGTTTCTGTATCTATTCCATCTAATTCTTGTTCTTCACTAATCATTCCAAGAGTTACAATTGACATTGCTTGAGTTTGTCCTCTTGTAAATATTGCACTTCCGTGTGTACGTGGTAATACTCCAACTTCACATGATAATGGTCTTATTTCATCAATAGCTCTTCCATCAACTCTTTTGTGTTCATAGAATATCATGTCTCTTACACATTTTTTCTCTAATTTATAAATTGCTTCACCAATTTCTTGTGCTCTTTCACTTGCTTCTTCTTCACCTAATTTTTCTGTTACAGCTGCTGTAATTTCTTCTGATAATGCAGATACATTATTGTCTCTTGTTTCTTTATCAACTTCTTGTACAGCAACCTTCATTTTTTCTGTGAAGTTTTCTACCATAAAATCATACAATTCATGGTCAACATCAAATGATTTATATTCAAATTTTGGTTTTCCAATTTCAGCTTTGATGTCTGATATAAATTTACAAAGTTTTTTGATTTCTTCATGTCCTTTTTTGATTGCTTCTAACATTACATCATCTGGAACTTCATTTGCTCCAGCTTCAATCATGGCTACTTTTTCAGCTGTTCCTGCAACTGTTAGATTTAAATCACTTACATTTCTTTGTTCTTCTGTTGGATTTATAACGATTTCTCCATTAACTAGTCCAACATTTACTGCTGCTGTTGGTCCACCAAATGGAATGTCAGATATTGATAATGCTGCTGATGCACCAATCATTGCTGCAACTTCTGGTGAGTTGTCTTGCTCAACACATAAAACTGTTGCAATTACAACAACATCATTTCTAAAATCTTTTGGGAATAATGGTCTTAATGGTCTATCTATTGCTCTTGATACTAATATTGCTTTATCACTTGGTTTTCGTTCTCTTTTTATAAATGATCCTGGGATTTTTCCTACTGAATATAATCTTTCTTCATAATCTACTGATAATGGGAAGAAATCAATTCCTTCTTTTGGTTCTTTTGATGCTGTAACATTTACCATTACAACTGTGTCACCATATTTTACTAAAACATTTCCATTTGCTAATCCTGCTATTTTTCCTGTTTCAATTACTAGCTTTCTTCCTGCTAGTTCTGTTTCATAACTTTTAAACATATTTTCTCTCCTTTTTATTTATTACACCTAATTCAAGTAAACTATATTAGATTGTAACCTCTATAATATTTTACACTTTATACAAAACATTATACAAGCTACTTTTCTAACAGTTTACTTATAAAAAGAGGCGTTAGCTTTGTTGCAAACGCCTCTTACAACTTATCAACTATTTTCTTAGTCCTAATTTTTCAACTAGTGCTTTATAAGCTTCTTCATCTTTTTTTGCTAAGTAGTTTAATAAATTTCTTCTTTTTCCTACCATTTTTAGAAGTCCTCTTCTTGAATGGTTATCTTTTTTATGAACTTTTAGATGCTCTGTTAATTCATTAATTCTTTCTGTTAAAAGAGCGATTTGAACTTCAGATGATCCTGTGTCTTTTTCATCTCTTCTATAAGAATTAATAATTTCTTGTTTTCTTTCTGTTGTCATAATAACACCTCCTATTTCTTTTTCTCCTTATACCGAGCACCAATAATAGGTGTCTTTTATTGAGCTAAGTTTAAGGAACATTTTTCACATAACTATTGTACTACAATTCTGCGCAAAAATCAAGTGTTTATGGTAAATTTTTCTACTCTCCATTTAGTATAGCTAATATCTCTTCATCATTTTTTAAATTAGGACCTAAAAACTCATAACATTTTTTGCTTTTATTCATTGCAGCTAATCCAATTTCTTTATCTTCCCTTAATCTATTACTTGCATATTTTATAATTATTGGTTTATTTGTCACCGCTTCCATTACTACTTCTTTATCATCTCTCATTTCTTGTGAAGCAAAATAAAGTATTTGTCCTGATATTTTTAGACCAGCTAATAATAATTCTTTATCATCTAACAAATTTTCTTTTGCATAGCAATATGTCCATCCCACTTTGCTAACAGATTCATAGACAACTTCCCTATCACCTTTTAATCGTTCACTTGCAAATTCTAATGCTTCTGGATTATTATGTATTGCTTCAAGTACAACTTCTTTGTCATCTTTTAGTTCTTCACTTGCAAATTCTAGTAATGCACCTTCTAATTTTACATTTTCCAATACATATTCTCTATTATTTGTATTTTGTTTCATTTTTGTTATTTCGATTCTTTCTGGCATTATTTCACTCCTTGTTTCTAGTATAATAAAGGATTATTTAAATTTCTTATTGTACTAACAATAACAATTATTATGGCTAATAATATTATTATATTTTTATTTTTGTTTATAAAATCATTTAAAACATTTCTATTTTTTATTAAATCAACTAGGTAACATATTGAATAAGTAGTATATATCATTATTAATGGAATTGTCATTAAATTATATTTTAAAGACATCAATATATCTCCGTTAATCAAACACATTACAGATCTTGTCAATCCACAACCAGGGCAAGGAATGCTAAACAAATTATATATCAAACAGGTTCGTTTTCCGGAATAAATAAAATAAATATATACTAACTAATAATGCAATATTAGTTAGTATATATTTTAAAAATTTTTTTCTTTTCATGTTACTACATTATCATGCTTACTTTTGATAAATTGATTTGTTTTGCTTTTCTGCTGATTGTAAACCAGTCAATAATAGTTAATATTCCGCATAGTCCGCCTGTTAATAATTTTAGTATTCCCATACCAACATCACCTATCATAAATCTGTCAATTCCTAATCCTCCTAAGAAGATTGAAACAAGTAATACTGTTGTAGGATCTTTTAATTCTGTTGCTTGAAGAGTTAATAATGTCTCTTCTGATGCATTTTCCATTTTTTGTCTAATTATTGGAATAGCTGTTGGTTCAAAATATTTAGCATTTGTTGTTAAATATAAGTCAATTTTTGATTTTTCCATTTTTTAGTTCCCCCTTTTGATTAATATCATATTAATGATATCATATTCAAAAATAAGTTTCAACATTTTTCTACATTTTTTTCGACATTTTTAACATTTTTACACTGCAAAATTTATTCCTCTTGCAACTATATCTTTCATATTTTCGATCAAATCATCTATTTCTTTGGGAGTTACAATCATATTATATTCTCCAACATTTAAAGCCTCTTTAACTTCTTCATATTTGTCATTTTGCTGTAATTTGTTTAAATATTCATTTGATTCTGCTTTTTCTTGAAGTCTACCTATAAATATATCAATTCCATCTGATACAAGAGTTGCCAGTTCTACAACAGTTGGAATTCCAATCGCTACAACAGGTATACCTAAAGAAGCTTGACTTATTTCTTGCCTTGTATTACCAACTCCTGCACCAGGAACAATACCTGTATCTGATATTTGTATTGTACTACTTATTCTTTCAATACTTCTTGATGCTAATGCATCTATTACTATTAATAATTTAGGGTGTACATTATCTACTATTCCTTTTAATATTTCTACTGTTTCAATTCCTGTTGTTCCTAATACACCTGGTGAAATTGCACTAACCGGCCTTGTACCTTCTTCAACATATTGTGGTAAATATTTTATTATATGTCTTGTTACATCTATTTCATTTATTACTTTTGGACCTAATGCATCAGGTGTTACATATATATTTCCTAATCCAACTATTAAAATGTCTCCTTGTTTATCTGTGTGTATATCTATTATTTTTTTTAATTCATTTGTCAATGTTTCTGCTGTTTTTTGTATATCTTCATCTGTTGCTATTTTAAGTTTTTTTACATCTATTGTAATATAATTTCCCATTGGCTTTCCTATTGCTTGTTCTCCATTTTGATTTGTTATTTTCACTCTTGATACTTTGATATTTTCATTTATTTGCTCTTCTGTACTTTCTATTCCATCAACTTCTTGTAAATTGTTTATTTTTTGATATATGTCTCTTCTTTCAAGAGCTAAATCTGTTCTAAAATTGTACATAAAAACCTCCTACAAATACTTTTTATTAGTATTTCTAAGTTCGTTTTTATTATGCAGTTTTATAATAATATT
>JAZSAX010000070.1:0-11442 GCA_045602065.1 Clostridia bacterium | reverse complement strand
TCCTATTACTGGTTCATGTACTTATGATAGTGATACTTCAAATGATACACTTACTGTATCAGAAGCTCTTGTAGGAAAAACTTTCCATGCGAGAGGAACAGCTTATACGGGAACAATGCCAAATAATGGTGCTGTTTCTGGCACAATTTCTACAAAAGCACAACAATATACAGTCCCACAAGGTTATCACGATGGGTCTGGTACTGTTCAAATTGCTTCTACAGAACAGGCAAAAATAATTGCTGAAAATATTCGACAAGGAATTACAATTCTTGGTGTCGAAGGTTCAATGTCTGGTTCTGAAGATATGCACGCTCAATCAAAAAGTGTTACTCCTACGTTTGCTTCACAGACAATTTCACCTGATAGTGGTTATAACTGTTTGTCAGAAGTTACTGTTGCGGCAATTACTGTTACATATTCAGATAATGCGGCAGGAGGAAAAACTGTTACTATAGGAGCAACTTCCAGCTAAAAAGGAGAATAAAAAATGGCTAACAATAAAGTTCAGTTAGCAAACGGAACAGTATTAATAGATATTACTGACACTACAGCAAATGCGTCTGATGTTTTAAGTGGTGAATATTTTTATGATGCTTCTGGCGTAAAAACAGAAGGTAGCCTTACTATACCATCAACTTATACTGTTACTAAAAATTTAACTAATGTTACTACCAATAATAATGATATAGAAGTTTTAACTGGTGGTAGTTTTTATATGGATTTAATACCAACATCTGGATATACAATTAATTCTATTGTAGTTACTATGGGTGGTGTAGATGTTACAGAACAAGTGTTTAAAGCTGGTGTTGGGTCGAAAACTATTACTCAAAATGGAATATATAATGCAGAAGACGATTGGTTGGAAGGTTATTCAAGTGTTGAGGTTAATGTTTCTGGGGAAGATATACCAACTGGTACTAAAGAAATTAATATTACAGAAAATGGGACAATTATTGAAAATATTTCAAGTTATGCAAATGTTGAAATAAATACAAATGTAGTAACAAGTTATGTTGTTGATAAAGCTGGTAGTGGTACGAATACTATTCAACTTGACATTCCTTTTACGCCTTCAATAATAATTTATTATGAAATTCAACCTTTATCTTCTGGCTCGTTTGTTTCAACTACCCGTCGTGTTGCTGGTGTATACGACACAGATTATACAAGGGGATATTATGTACCACAAGGCAATACGACAAGAGGTGGTTATTGGCAACTTACTTCAAACCATTCATACGATACAACTACAGGTGTCTTTTCAATTGGTAGTTCATCTGTCTTGTTGCTTGCATCAAGAACATATCGGTTTATAGCTATTAAATAATATAAAATATAAATAAATATTCTCAATAAATTTTTAATAATATAAAGACAAAAAAAGGATGTGATTTATTGAGTTATCAAAAACATAATTTTGAAGCTGGGGCAGTTTTATTTGCTTCACAGCTTAATGATATGGATAATCAAATAGAATTTCTATCTAATCAAGGAAGCTCTTTTTCTGATGATTTTAAAACAGCATTATTAAATTGTTTTGAAAATGTTGCGTGGATAAATGAAAATGGGCAAACATATTATGATGCATTATATGATTCTTTATACCCAGATAATATGTGGTTTATAACAAATGCATTAACTGGTTGTGTAACTTCTAATAATGCCACAAGTATTTTAAAAAATAATTCATATGTAGCTACCATTACTGCGAATGAAGGATATACATTAGATGGTGCTACAGTTAGTATTACTATGGGAGGAAATGATGTGACCAACCTTTATTATTCAAGTGGGTCAATTAATATACCAAATGTTACAGGCGATTTAGTTATTACTGTTGCGGCCGTTTCTAATGTGGTTTCTATTTCTGCTGTATTCACGCAAGGCTCTGCTATTATTTACGACACGGATTCGCTCGATACGCTTCGCCAGTATCTTGTGGTTACCGCGACTTACTCTGACAGCACAACAGCAACTGTGACGGATTACACGCTTTCTGGTACGCTTGGCGAAGGAACGAGAACCATCACCGTATCTTATGGCGGCGAGAGCGATACGTTCGATGTCGTTTGCACCGTCAACGGCTGGCTGTATCATTTTGAGCAGAGCCTCGCATCGTCTGGTAGCGAGGACTTCGGATTTTTGGGTAACTGCTCCTATGACACCGGGCATAATGGAACGGGATATTCAATGTATAACGACACAGAGGCCGCTTATGCAACTGGAATCACCGCGCCTGATTTGTCTGGCGATTTTACTGTTTCGTTCTGGGCAAAGACCTTAGTTACTAAGAATGGGCAAGGCCTCTCTGCTTACACAGGTGGGTCTGCCGGATCAGCTCTTTCAAGTCTTGGCACAGCATTGCTCGTTAAAAGCGGCTGGAGTGTAACGAGCGAAAATGTCAACCATAGTAATAACGGTTGCCGTATTGCGTCATGGTCCAACAGCAAAATATCCACAAGGCTTGTTAATTCTGCAAGCACAGCAGGTCGTAATTTTGAGTGTACTCCACCAAGCTCTTTTGACAGCACTACGTGGCATCACTACGCTCTCACGCGCAAAGACGGAACGGTACGATTCTTTGTGGACGGCGAAGTTATTTACACGGTTTCTACAACTGCGGCGTTACGGTTCCCATCTCAATGTGCGCTGGGCGGTTATTATGACACATCCAACGCTATGGTTACGCCGACTGCGAACAAAAGTTGGTATGATGATTTGTACGTTGCCGAGTTTTGCAAGTGGGACAGCGACTTCGACCCGCAGAGCATTTCGTATTGAGAGGTGAAGACATGGCAATTTATGATGTTAATGGGAATGTGATTTCAAGCGACGGCAGTACCATCCTTGGATTTACACGCGATTACTCGTTTGTCAATCCGTTCCTGCTGTGCGAAATGAAGGACTTAAACAACAGCGGCGAGTTAGTGGACAGCACCACGCGGTGCGCTTTCCATCTGCCGAAGGTCGGACTTGTGGAAGTTAGAACCACGATGCTCTCCGGGATGTTCAAGGTGGCAAAAGTCTTGAACGGTACGGTAACTTGGCTCGTCTCCGATTGGTCTTATTACTATTACCGCTACAACGGGGACAAAGAATCCGAATACTATGCCATTGTCGCTTTGAGTCCCGGCGCATCGATTTCCACGCTGACTGTCGATGCAGCCCGTGCGCGGGTAGGTGTTTTCGTGTTTACCGATGTGGGGGCGAGATTTAACACAGGGGCGAAACTGACGAAGAAGCACGTTGCGTTCATCGGCGATTCCATCACGCAGGGCGTTTTCAGAAAGTATTCCTCTAATTCCCTTGATGGTATAGCGGTCAAACCGTTTGGAGCGTTGGTTGCTGAAAATGCTGGAGATATGAACTACGGTAACTTCGGCATTGGCGGCGCGTACTTGAGCGGAAACAGCTGGGATTCCGTGTTGACAAATTGCAGTAAGGTGAGCGGGTACAATGTCGCGTTCATCTGCGCTGGCACGAACGACTACGGCAACAATGTATCCTCAGTTAACTTCACTTCGGCCTATCAGACGGTCGTTGACACAATGAAAGCGAACAACACGGAAGTTGTCGCGGTCACTCCTGTTTATCGTACATCAAAAACGGGGAACAACACGCAGGGGCTAAAACTGAAAGATTATTGCGATATTATCAAAAGTGTTGCGTCTGCAAAAGGCATTAAGTGCATTGACCTTTATACGCTCACAAATGACGGCGTTTTTATTACTTATTGCCCTGACGGTCTGCATCCGAACGAGATCGGACACAGGATCATGGCTGATTTGATAATCCAGCAGTATGAGGTGCTGTCATGACCGAACAAGAGATCTACGCGAAATGCCTCGCTCTTAGTATAACTCTTTCTGGTGTGGTTACGATATAACGATACTTTAAGTTGTAACAGGAGGGGAGATTTATTGCTCCCCTCTATAAATAAACATTTAAAAAGATTAAAAGGAAAATAAAATGGCAGAAGTTACAAATGGTAAATATGTTTGTGAATTATGTGGGCAAAAAAGAAATAGCTCTTTCTTTTATCCATATTATGGAGGGCAATATTCTGATAAAACAAAAGTAAGATATTGTAAAGATTGTTGTTCTAAGCGGCTTGTTCATTATAAAGGTTTTCTTAATGAACAAGCCGCATTATGGATGGTTTTATCTGAATTAGGAATACCATTTATAAAAGCCGTTTATCGTCAAGTGGCAGATGAACAAGAAATTAAAAGAAACAATAAACCAGAATTTATTGGTCATTATATAAAAAGATTAAGTGAATATCCAAAAATATATTCTGGATTCTGGGATTCTGATGTTGGATTAAATGAAATTCTTGAAAAACAATCACAAGATAATAAAAATTCTGAAATGGATTTAGAAGAAATGCAAGAAATTTGGGGTAAATATCCAGATGATGAATATGCGGAAGCTTATATATTTCTTCAAAAAACATTTAAAGAATATACAGAAGAATTGCCCGGTGATATGGACGCAAATTTAACAAATAGATATAGAGATTTATGTAAAGCAGAATATAGAAAAAGAAAAGCTGATGAAGGTGGAGATATTAGTGAGATAAAGCAAGCACAAGCTAATCTTACTGATATGTTAAAACTTTTAAAATTAAATGACTTCCAAAGTAATCAAAAATCAGAGACAGAAAAAATGATTGAAAGAAGAATCTGGATGATTGAAAATACTAAACCAGCCGAATGTGAAGATTTAGAAATATATAGAGATGTAAGCGGCTTTGAAGATACTTGGGGGCATATATTAAGATGTGTTAAAAATCTTGTTTCTGGTTCAAGAGAATATCCTGATATTCCAAGAGATGAAAGAGGATAAATTATGAAATCCGCAGAGCAAGGTCTTAGAAGAAGATTTATGGAAGAGCAGTTAATAACTACTCAATATAGAACTTCTTATAAGAAAACTAATCAAGAAAAAGAAGAAAATTTAATTCATTGGATAACATTCTTTAGAAGGAATTGGCATATTTATGTTGAATTTGTATTAGGCATAAAATTAAGACCATTCCAACAAATAATGATTTATTTAATGGGGATAAGTGAAATTTTCTTTGCTATATGTAGTCGTGGACTCAGTAAATCGTTTCTTGCTGGACTTGGGGCAATAGTTAAGATGAATTTGTACCCATATTCTGAAATTGTAATAACTTCTTCTACAGTTCCACAAGCAAATAAGCTTGTAGAAAAAAAGATAAGAGATGAATTAATTAAAAAATTATCTCCTTATTTATTATATATGTATGAAAAAGAATATTTGGTTATAACAAGAGCTGAGGATGGATACAAAATTGAGAATAAATTAAATGGGTCTTCTTTAGTTGTGTTAGCTTGTTTAGATTCAAGTCGTGGTTCAAGAAGCACAATGCTTATTTATGAAGAAGCACGATTATTGAAGAAAACAATTATTGATTCAGTTTTTGAAAAAATGAGCCATCCAAGACAAGCAAAATATTTGGAAAATCCTATATATGCTTCTAATCCAAGATGGTTAGAAGAATGTCAACATATTTATATAACAAGCGCAAGGTTTAAATTCGAGTGGTTGAATTTTTAAATTAAGATCACGTTAAACCTATTGAACTGCTGGAAAATCCTTAGAGCTATATAAACTACAACGTATAGATGAAATAAGCTAAAGCGTGAATGTTTGAGAATTATATAGATTGGATAATCAGCAACTAAGCCCCGAACAGGGGAAAGCTCAACGACTATCCCGTAAGGGAGTACACTACAAGCGACTGGTAGTGGAAGTGGTAGGTATTTTATTAATATAAATTTCTATAATTTATAATAAGGAGTGACAATATTTTTAACGAAAAACAAAAAGTTTTTGTAAAATGGAATAATTTTTCAAAAAAATATTATCAAGATTTAGGATATAAATTTACAAAATCAGGAGAAGAATTTGAAGTTTTTGCTTATGACTTACAAAAATCATCAAATGCTATAGTTGAAGTAGTGTGTGATTTTTGTGGCGAAAAATTTTATCCTACTTATCATAATTTTTCAAAGAAAAAAGATGGGAAACATTGTTGTAAAAAATGTGTTGCAATGGCGGCTAAACAAACTTCTTTAGAAAAATATGGAGTAGAACATTATGCCAAGACGGAAGATTGTAAAAAAAGAAAAGTAAAAAATATGCTTGAAAAATATGGGGTTGAAAATCCATCCCAACTTGATTTTGTAAAAAATAAAAAGAAATTGACGAATTTATCAAAATTTAATGCAGAATGGTTTGTACAGTCAGAACAATTTAAAAATAATAATTTAAAAGTTTATGGTGTAGAAAATCCTATGCAAAATTATAATATTAGAGAAAAAGCCGCAAAAAGCATTACAAAAAATAAAGCATATCCTGTTTCAAATGAAGAGCTGAAATTTGTTTCTTTATTGAAAAATATTTTTGGAGATGAAAATTGTTTAACTGGAAAATATTGTAGAAGATATGTTTTAGATTGTTTATTATTATATAAAGATTTTAAAATTGATGTAGAATATGATGGTTTATATTGGCATAAATTTAAAAAGGAAAGTGATTTAAAACGTGATAATTATTTAATAGAAAATGATTATAAAGTATTGCGTTTTGTTTCAAAAGGCAGTATGCCGTCAAAAGATGTTATTATTGATGCGGTTAATGAATTAATATTAAAAAATAAAGATAAAATAGTTATAGAAGTTGATATATAAAATAAAGATATAGTCTATTCTCATAAGAAATTATGAGCATTTGTAAATTGGCGATTTACAAGAAATAAAAAGTTGGTTATTATTTAAGAAGACTTTTACAAGAATATTTACAGATAAAAAGACAAAATGTAATATTTTTGCAGGAGATATATTTTTAGCTATTGATAATGGTTTAAAAACTTGGGCAGATTATAGGAATGGATTACATGGAGACCAATATGATTTTAAAATGGAAGATTTAAATGAAATGATAGGTGAAGCGGATGACGCTTTCTTTACTATTCAATCATTTAGAGAAAATCAAGTTTTAAGAAGTGGGTTTGTTCCACCTACTACAAATGAATTATATATTACAGATTTTGATTCTGTTTATCCAAAACAAGAAGATGAAGTAAGAATTGTTGGCGTTGATTATGCTTTTGCGAATACTGTAATAAGCGATCAAAAGAATGACAACACAATTATTATGTGTTTTTCTGGAGTTTGGAAAAAGAATAAATTTGAAAGAAGACTTGACTATATAGAATTACATGAGGCAAGTGATTCTTTAGGAGCGGCAGATAGAGCCAGAGAATTATTTTGGTTATATCATGCAGATTACTTAGTGCCGGATAGCCGCAACGGGGGGGAAATCCTCTTTAACAGAATGACAATGCCTTGGGAAATTGGAGAAAGACCGGGAATGATAAATTTACAAGGTCTTACTATTTCTGAAAAGAATGTTTATCATGTTGTCCCTGAAGCTAAACTTGCTGATTATAGAATGAGAACTGTTGATAAAAATGCTTATCCGTGTATAATTCCATTTATTGGCACCAGTGAATTAAACTCACTTTCATGGATTGAATTAAAGAAACAGTTGGATAATAATAATATAAAGTTTTTAATTTCTTCTCAAGAGAAACAAACTGAAATTGAAGATGATGGGTCATTTTTTAAAATGACAAGTAATGAAATTGTAAATACATTATTGCCTTATGGACAAACAGATGAATTAATTCATGAAGCTGTTAATTTAAAAACTGAATATAAAAATGATAAAATAAAATTAGTTGAACCCCGAACAGGAACTAAAGATAGAATTGTCATTTTATCTTATTGTAATTATATTCTTTCTTTAATAGAAAATGAATGGTTAAAACAACAACAAAATGATTCTTCTTCTTGGGATGATTTTCAATTAGTATATTAAGAAAGGAGGTTGAAGATGGGAGAAAAATTATTAAATGAAGAACAAGTTAATGTAGTATTAGAATTTTCAGAAGCGCTTAGAAATTATGGTTGGGCAGAAGGATTTTGGTCTCCTTGGCAGAGTAATCAATTATTAAAAGATTTAACTGGACAACAAATAGTAGATAAAGATAACGCAAAAACTTTAGGAAATTTAAGAAAAGCTCTTGGTAATTATAAACAAAATATAACACAGATTCAAGGATATATGGAGTTTGCAAATGCATATGATATGTTGTTTGCAAGAACTATTGAATCTTATGTTAATTCCTTATCTTTTGACCTTCAAGTTATTTGTGCGAATATATATTCTAAAGATGAATTTTCTTCTTCAGAATATACAGAAGATAAAAAAAGAATAAATGAATTTCTTTTGAAATTTGATTATAAAAAAGAATTTAGGAATGTAGTTCAACAAGTTTTATTGAGAGAAACTTATTTTACTTGGTTTAGGAAAACTAAATGGGGAAATAAGGGAATGAAATTTGCTTTACAAATTTTACCACAAGACAGATGCATGTTAACTGGTTATTGGGAAAAAGGTTTGCTCTTTGATTTTGATATGGGGTATTTCTTGCAAGCTGGAACTGATATAGATGGTTATGACCCAGCCTTTAAGAAATACTATAATAGAGTTTTTGGTGGTAATCCAACTATATTGGATTATAGACCTACAAATCCTCTTAATGAGAGAAATGGCACTTATGCAATGTGGACTCAAACATCACCAGAAGATGGTGCATTTTGTTTCAAATTTAATACAAGTGATTTTTATTCTACTCCATTTTTAGCTCCATATTTAAAATCGGCTCTTTCCAATGACCAAATTGCAAGAATGCAATATGATAAAGATGTAGCAGAAGCTTATGCTATTTTAGCTGGTGAGATTGAAACATTTGATACAGCAAAAAGTGGGACACAATCTGACCAGACTGTTTTTAAACCAAATACTTTAGCTGGATTTATGGCTAAAGCTAAAGCTGGTTTAGAAAATTCTGCCAAGCTTGCCGCAATGCCATTAAAGAATTTAAAATGGTATCAATTTGAAGATAAGAATGCAGATATGTATGATAATCAATTAATAACTTCTGCCGCTGTTGGTACTGGATTAAGTCGAGTTATTTATTCAAGTGATAGAATGAGCAATGCCGAAATTGAAGCGGCTATGAATGAAACTTATCAAACAATGAAACCTTTATATTATCAATTTTCTAATTTTATGGAATTTTTTGCTAATAAACTTACAAAAAAATATAAATTTAAATTTATATTTGATGGGGCAACTTATAGATATGATAGAGAAGCAAGATTTGATAAAATTTCAAAATTAGCAGATAAAGGAATTGTTTTAGCTCCTTCTGCTTGGGCAAGTGTTATAGGTATGAATCCTGCATTATTTGAAAATAGTTTAATGGAAAGTAAAGCAAGTGGATGGACTGAAAATTTACAATTACTCTTAAATTCAAATACTACTGCACAAAAATCATTTGGAAGACCTACAACTGATTTTCCTGATGATTCAACAGATAGAAATGAAGATATGTAAGGAGCATTTTTAAAAATGGGTATTTCTTTGAAAACAAGCGAATCATTAGATTTGCTTGTAGGAAAAGCATTTGATTTAAATAGGTCATTTGATAGAGCCGTTTCAATTATGCAAAATAAATGGTGTATGCCAAATGCCGCAAATATTATTCACCATAATTTAGCTCATTTATTTCCATTATTAGCTGATGTTATTTCAGGCTTTAAAGACAATTGGAATTTAACAACTGTTTATCCTGAAACTCATAAAGATGATAGAGATTATTCTAATTTATTAGATATGATGACGATTCTTAGAAATGAAGTTTTAGATTTTTATGAAATGATAAAAATGGTTTACAAGATTGCTGAAGAAGAGAACGATTTTAATACAATGGCTATGTTAATTGATTTTATGAATAAATTAACAATAGTTGTATCTCAAATGTATACTCTTAAAGATAAAGCAGAACAAATGCCCACTGATTGGGACACATTTGATAATCATATTTCTCAATGGGGAATAAATGGATTAAATATAGGAGAATAAAATGATAATTATTGGCACTCCAAATGATTTAGATAATTATTTTATGGCAGATGGAGATTTAATTTGGGAATTAGAACGTGCTGGATTTCGTGCTAAATATATGGATGAAGATGTTCAATATTTCAAATTAAATAATAAATTAAAAAAATATTTACTTAAACTTGGTATTGAAGTTTAAATAAATATATAATCCTTGTAGAAAGGAGAGATATTTCTTTTGCAAAAAAAAAAGAATATTAGTTTTGCTTTAGAAGAAGCTGAAGAAATCCCGAATTGGGCTGAAGCTTATCCAGAGCATAAATTTACTGTTGCAAAATGTTGTTTTCTTTCAACAAGAGAAAATTCGCATGAAATTAAAATTAGTGATAAAGTTTTAAAGGAATGTGCTGGTAGTATTCTTGGTAATTTCTTAGTTGCAAAAATTGAATGGGGAGATGCTACTACTCATAAAGATACAGAAGTTATTTATGGATATTTCCCTATGGAACAAGAAATAGAATTTGTAAAAACTAATGATGGTATTTTAAAAGCTTATGCATATGCAGTTGTTAGTAAAAGATATAGTAAAGAATTTAACGGTATTTTTGAATATCAAAATTTAAGAGATAGTTCTGTAGAAATGACTGTTACTTATGAAGATGATGATGAAACAACTGCGTTAGGATTTGATATATATGGTCTTACAGTTTTAGGTAAAACAGTTAATGGCTCATGCCCAGATGCAGATGCTAAGTTGGTAAGATTTACCAAGAAAACTGCTGAAAAATATTTTTCAAAAAATGATACATTTTCTAATTTAAAGAATTTCGCAAAAGAAAGGAAACAATATATGGAAGGAAAAACATATAAAGTTGATAAGTCTAAAGAAGCTATGTCAACTAAACCTTGGGGCGAAGTAGATAAAACAGAATTAAGAAATAAAATCATGGAAGCTAATAATAAATCTTCTTTAGTAAAAGATTGTTATATGTTAGTTGAAGATGGTTGGGAAGATGCTCCAAGTGAACATTTAAAGTACCCTGTGATGTGCTTTGAAGGTGATACATTAGTTTATAACAGATATGGTTTATCTTCTGCTTTGGCCTATGCTAAACAAGAAAATGAAACTTCTGTTATTAATAAAGTTGAAGCTATTTATAAGAAGCTTGACATTGATGATGATTCTGAAAGGAAGGAGGACAAAGAGATGGCTGAGATTGATTTTTCTGCTGTGAATATTGGTGATTTATGGGGCAAACTCTATAATGCTATGAGAGATTTACGGCATTGGGAATATTATATAAAAGGCATCTATGAACAAGATAATAAAAAGTTTGCTATTATTTATGATGATGATATGAAACTTTATCGTCTTGATTTCTCTTTAACAGAAGAAGGTTTATCGCTTTCAGATGAAATTATTGAAGTTAA
>JAZSAX010000069.1:0-23332 GCA_045602065.1 Clostridia bacterium | reverse complement strand
TTATTTAAAATGTATTTTTTATTATTATTAAAACTAGGTAGTTTTACCTAGTTTTATATTTAATCAATATTTAAAAGATGTATTGGAATTAAAAAATATGTATTTTGATACAAAAAATAAATATGACATTTTATATAAAGAAATGAATATAGAAAAAAGTGCTAAAAATAATGCATTTATAGTACTATTGCTAGTAACAGCAGTTGCTATGAATATAATAAATATTTTATTTTTTAGATAAAAGTATAAATAGGAACCGGTGCATTTGGTGCCGGTTCTATTTTTCACATAGGAGTGAAGTTATGAAAATAAGAACAGGTGTAGATATAATTGAAATAGAAAGAGTAAAAGACAGTATTGAAGACACTAATGGTAAGTTTTGTGAAAGAGTATTTACTGAAAAAGAAATTGAATATTGTGAAAGTAAAAAAGCACAAAAATATCAGCACTATGCTGCAAGATTTGCAGCAAAAGAAGCGGTACTTAAAGCTATATCGCAATTGCTAGAAAGTAAGTTTGACATAGAGTGGAAAGAAATCGAAATTTTAAACGATGAAAATGGTAGACCATATGTCAATTTGATAAAAGAAGAGATAAATATAGAAGATGTAGATATAAGTATTTCACATTGTAAAACTTATGCTGTTGCAAGTGTAGTAGTTTGTTATTAAGGGGGAAAATATGCAATTTTTTGATTCACATTCACATTATAATGATGAAAAATTCAATGAAGATAGAGAACAATTAATACAAGACACATACAATGACGGAATAACTAAATTTGTATGTGCAGGATATAATATAAAATCATCTTTAGACTCACTAGAGATGTCAAAAAAATATGAATTTATTTACTCAATATGTGGAATTTCACCTAATGATATTCCACAATCTGAGCAAGAACTGTGGAAAGACATAGATGAAATTTCAAAAATTTTGAAAACTCATCAAGACAAAAAGCTAGTAGCAATAGGAGAAATTGGATTAGATTATTATTGGAACAAAGAAAATAAAGAATTACAAAAACAAGCATTTATAAAACAAATTGAATTAGCAAATGAATTAGAGTTACCTATAGTAATTCATTCAAGAGATGCATCTGTAGATACAATTGAAGTTTTAAAAACAAATCCAGTAAACAAAAAAGGGATTTTTCATTGCTGTCAATTAAATCAAGAAATGATAAGACAAGCTTTAGAATTAGGATATTATATTTCTTTTGCAGGACCAATAACTTTTAAAAATGCCAAAAATGCAGAAGATTGTGTAAAAATAGTTCCAATGGATAAAATTTTAATAGAAACAGATAGTCCATATCTATCACCAGAACCAAACAGAGGAAAAAGAAATGATTCTAGAAATGTTAAATTTGTAGCACAAAAAATTGCGGAATTCAAGGGTCTAACTTTAGAACAAGTTACTAAAATTACTTATGAAAATGCAATGAGAATTTTTGAAATTTAGGATGTGAAAATATATGTACGATAATTGGGAGCAATTAGAAGAAGATAATAAACAATGTAAAAAATGTAGATTATGCCAAACAAGAACTAATGTAGTTTTTGGGACAGGGAATAGACAAGCAGATTTAATGTTTATTGGTGAAGGCCCAGGCGCAGATGAAGATATGCAAGGAGAACCATTTGTAGGGAAAGCCGGCAAACTTATGAATATGGCTTTTGATGTTGTTGGCTTAAAAAGAGAGGATGTTTATATTGCAAATATTGTAAAATGTAGACCACCTTCAAATAGAAATCCTGAAGATGATGAAACTATGGCATGTTTGAATTATTTACGTAATCAAGTTATTTTAGTAAAGCCTAAAATCATAGTTTTGCTTGGTAGTGTAGCTTTGAAAAACATATTAGGAAAAGGGTATGGAATAACTGCAAGTAGAGGCAAATGGATAGAGAAAAAAGGGATTTTATATATGCCAACTTGGCATCCGGCAGCACTTTTAAGGGATGAAAGTAAAAAAATAGATTTTATAAAAGATTTAAAATTAGTAATGGAGAAATTGTAATGGAAGAAATAAAAGAAAAAGCAAATTACTGTTTAAATTGTTCAATAAAACCATGTTCAAATAAAGGGTGTCCATTGGGCAATGACATACCAAGTTTTATAAAAGCAGTAAAAGAAGAAGATTATAAAAAAGCATATGAAATATTATCTGAAACAACTGTATTACATGCTATTTGCGGAAGAATATGTCCACATACTAAACAATGTGAGGGCTCTTGTATAAGGGGAATAAAATCAGAACCAGTAAGTATTGGCGAGCTAGAGGCATTTGTTGGGGATATAGCCATAAAAGAAAATTATGAATTGGCTACACCAAACAGCAACAACAAAAATAAAAAAGTAGCGATAATTGGAGGAGGACCTGCAGGCCTTACGGCAAGTGCGTTTTTACTAAAAAAAGGATATTCAGTAACTTTATATGAGAAGTATGATTATCTTGGTGGGCTTTTGATGCATGGGATTCCTGAATTCAGATTGCCAAAAGAAATTGTAAAACAAGCTATTCAAAAAATTATAGATTTAGGATTAGATGTAAAATATAATCACGAACTTGGTAAAAATATAGAATTACAACAGCTAGAAAAAGAATATGATGCAATATTTTTATCATTTGGTGCCAATATGACTACCAAAATGGGAGTAGAAGGCGAAGAAATTCAAGGTGTATATGGTGGAAACCAATTACTTGAACATCAAAATCATCCAGATTATACAAATAAAAAAGTTGCTATAATTGGTGGCGGAAATGTGGCAATGGATTGTGCAAGAACAATCAAGAGATTAGGAGCAAAAGAAGTAAAAGTAATTTATAGAAGAGCTGAAGAACAAATGCCAGCAGAACAAAAAGAAATACAAGAAGCAAAACAAGAGGGAATAGAGTTTTTATTCCAAAATAATATAGTGAAAATATTAGGAAAAGAAAAAGTAGAGCGAGTTGAATTAATAAAAACAGAACTTGTTCAAAAAGAAGGAGAAGCAAGAAAAGTTCCTGTAAATATTCCTAATAGTAATTATATTATAGATATTGATTATATTGTTATGGCTCTTGGATCTGCACCAGAATCATTTGTAAATGGATTAGGATTAGAATTAAATAAATGGGGATATATCAATATAGATGAAAAAAATAGAACCTCAAATCCTAAAATTTTTGCAGGTGGAGATATTGCTGGAGCAAAAGGAACTGTTGCTTGGGCCGCACGATCAGGTAGAGATGCAGCAAATGCAATAATGGAATATTTAGAAAAATAAAAAAAGTCGGCAGTTAAACGCCGACTTTAAATTGTCTTTTGTCTGGTAATCATTTGTAATATCTTTAGTAAATATAACTTGCAAAAAAATCTTATGTATGATTATCGTTAGTGAAATTACCATTAGTACATAATAAATCCTTTGTATACTTATCATTTGTATATTACAAATCATTGGTTAATTATTTATTTTATCGCCTGTTAGCAAATTTTTGATAGCTCTTAACCAAGAAACAAACTTTTTAGGTTTCTTAATTTCAAGAGCAGTTTCGATGCCACCATTTTCAAGCACGTTACATTTATGTTCTAATGCAGACATCTTTTCTGTATAGTAATCATCAAAGAAAGTATAATTATCAGTACGACCAATCAACTCTCCGTAATGCTCTAATTTTCTTCTATAATTATCAAGTTCTTCTAAATTACTAATATGTCTAAAAGCTTTATCAAAGTAATTTTTAATAATAATGTTTTGAGCTTTTTCATAATATTCAGCAATTTTAGATTTGCAATTTTCTGTTTTTTCAACTATTTTATCAACCTTTTTATTTTTCTCATCAAAAGAAGAAAATTTATTGCCTAATCTTATTATATTTTCTTCAAGTTCAAGAATTTGGTCAATATAATATTCAACCTTATCATAAGTGTCTTCAGAAGTTTGCTTGATAAATGAATTTTTAAATTTATCATTACTTGTAAATGTACTGTCATATAAAACAGATTCACCTGTAATATATATCATTTGTTCAAGTAAGTTACATTCTAATGGGTAGTAAGAAGGACTAATAGTTCTAAAAGAAACACCGAAATATTTAACATAGTCTTTTTCTATACCAATTACTTTTGAAGTTATATATTGAACTGCAGCTTCATTCAATCCCATACCCACTATTTTTAAATTATCAAAATTACACAATCCCATTCTAATAAGATTATTTTTCTTATCTTTAATTTCTTGGATATAGTGAATACATTCATGAATTGCAAATTCTTCTAAATCTTCGAAAGCGATTTTTTCATTAAAATATATTGAAGTATTTTTATAGAAGTAGTTTGCTTCTGCCATACCATCTGGCATTGTAGCTCGATACATATTTAATCTAGAAAGTTTTGTAAACAAATCTGTTTCATTGAAGCAAAGTTCTGGAAAGGTATCACATAGCTTTGCTGCAATATTGTGAGCAATTCGGTTTACAGACATTGTATCAAGAATATCAACTACTCTAATCCCATCTTTTCGTAAATCAGATTCGATGCTCATTGTATCCTCCGTATTATTTTGTCTTTTTGTATAATAATTTGTCAAATTTATTATACAGTATTTTATTTCAAATGTGTATTACAAAAATATTACTTTTCTGTTACAGAAATATTACAAAAATATTGAACATATATTAAAATGAGGTGATTGAAAATTGAAAATAAAAACATGGCAAATTATAACTGTAATAATTTGTTTAATTCTAGGAATACTTTTACATTTTACATATGAATGGTCTGGAGAAAACACAATAATAGGACTATTTTCTGCAGTAAATGAAAGTACATGGGAACATTTAAAATTAGCTTTTTTTCCAATGTTATTGATGGCTATAATAGGATATTTTATAATAGGTAAACAAGCTAACAATTATTGGCTTGCACAAGCTATTGGAATAATAATAGCTATTACATTTATAGTTACATTTTTTTATACATATAAAGGGATACTTGGAAAAAACATAGATATCCTTAATATAGGTTCTTTTATTATAGCTGTTATTTTAGGGGAATTCTTTACATATAAAATATTGAAATCGAGAAGGACATACAATACAGAACTTGTTTCAATAATTTTTTTAGTGATATTATTATCTAGTTTTATATTGTATACATTTTATCCTCCGCGAATTCCTCTTTTTCAAAATCCAATATCAGGAGACTACGGAATACAGCGCTTGACTTAAATAAACAAAAATATTACAATACAAAAGAGGAGAATCAAATGGACCCAATTAGAGAAAAATTATTTATTAAACAAGATTTAAAATATAGAGAATTTCATAGCAGTTTATGCCCAAATGTAGATAAAATAATAGGAGTAAGAGTGCCTGAATTACGTAAAATGGCAAAAGAGATAGCACTACAGAATTATGATAAATTTTTATCACAAGCACAAGATGAATATTATGAAGAACTGTTATTACAAGGCTTAGTAATAGGATATGCAAAAATATCTATAGAAGAAACATTTAAATATTTAAAAACTTTTGTACCTAAAATAAACAGTTGGGCTGTTTGTGATACAACATGTAGCAGCCTGAAAATAACAAAAAAATATATGCAAGAAATGTGGAATTTTTTGGGACAATATATAAATTCAGATAAAGAATATGAAATTAGATTTGCACTAGTAATGTATTTAAATTATTATTTAACAGATGATTATATAGATGAAATATTACAAAAATTAGATAAAATAACTAATAAAGAATATTATGTTCAAATGGCGATTGCATGGCTAATTTCGTTTGCATATATAAAGCAAAAAGAGAAAACAGAAAAGTATTTAGCAAAAAATAGTTTAGATAAATTTACACAAAACAAATCAATACAAAAAATATGTGACTCTTACAGAGTGCCAACAACAGATAAAGAAAGATTACGAAAATTAAAAAAATAGTTCTAGCATATGCTGGAACTATTTTTATGTTTTAATCTTGTTCAACTTCTTTAAATATATCATCTTGGAAAAATTCTGTTAATGTTATACCAAAACCTTCACATATATGAAGCAAAGTATCTAATTTTATTAGTTCAGTCCTTTTACTCATAAATGCTGCTAGTGTTGACATTGGTACACCTGAAGCTTTAAACAATCCCCAAAGACTCATGCCTTTTTGTTTTTGATAGAATCTAATTCTATCCCTTACTGCATCAGATAAATACATAATAAATCACCTCGAAAATATTGATATAACTAGAGTATAGCAATAAAAATATCTAAAATAGTATATTCGAATAGACTACACATTATACTGTCTTAAAATTTAATTCTTTTTTTTAGATATCGGCATATAATTAACTGATATTAACAAAGGAGGTAAAAATGTTTTTAGTATTTAATAAAGACAAAATTCAAACATATATTGTATCTGTATTAACAGTTGCAATTTTGATAGGTGTAGCTAGTGTTGGAAATATAAAAACAATATCAACATCAGCCACAACAAAATTATTGCCGATATATAATGTGCAAACAGAAGAAAATAAAGTAGCATTTACCATGAACTGTGCATGGAATGCAGATGATATAGACAGTATTTTAGAAATATTGAAAAATAATGATGTACATATAACGTTTTTTATGGTAGGAAATTGGGTAGATAAATATCCTGAAGCTGTAAAGAAAATATATGAGGCAGGTCATGAAATAGGAAGCCATAGCAATACTCATCCACACGTAAATAATTTATCCGCTGAGAAAAATTTAGAAGAAATAAATTTGAGTGTAAGCAAAATAGAAAAATTAACTGGTCAAAAAACAAATTTATATAGAGTACCTTATGGAGAATATAATGATACTGTAATTCAAGCAGCACAAGAAAATGGATATTATACAATACAATGGAATTTAGATACATTAGATTATGAAGGTTTAACAGGGGATGAAATGTGGAGTAGGGTAAAAAATAAATTACAAAATGGTTCAATAATATTAAGCCACAATGGAACAAAACATACAGCAGATAGTTTAGATAAACTTATAAAAAATATAAAATCAAGTGGATATGAGATTTCAACTGTTTCAGATTTAATATATAAAGATAATTACACGATAAATAACAATGGCACACAGATTAAAAATTGAATATATTTTAGTTGTGCTGGGCATAATTAAAACATAAGGAGAAGCAGTATGCCATTAGTTGGAATAATTGCCAAAAAGAAAGATATTAAGGCAATAAAAAAGGATATAAAAGAAAAAAGTAAAGAGATTATTGAAATAACAAATGAAAGTATTAAAAATATAAAAAATATAAAATTTGAACAAATAATTTTTTTGGAAAATATAAATTTAGATGAAGACCAATATTCATATATGAAAGAAATAATGTCAAATGCTAAATTTGTAGTCATTAATGGAGATATAAAAATTGATATTTTACAAAAAATTAATATAGATAAACCAATCAAACTGATAACACTTGGATTTAATTCTAAATCAACAATAACAATATCAAGTGTGACTGACGAAAAAATTATAGTATATATACAAAAAGAAATAGAGAAAAATAAAGATGAAATATTAGAGCGCCAAGAAAAAGAAATAATATGCAAAGGAGACAAAAAAATCTATAATAATTTAGCGGTTTTCATAATAAATGAGCTTCATAATGCATAAATAATTGCTAAAAATATGATAAAATGGATGAAAAAACCAAAAAAATTACTAAAAATTAACTTTTTATGTAGACAAAACCAAAAAAATGTAGTATAATAAAAAATGTAGAAAATTTTAAAAAAGAAAAAGCAAGACGAGAAATTTACAATTGATAAAGAAAAAAGATAGGGAGGAAATAAAATTGGATACAAATTATTTAGAAAACAACTACTTAACATTAGTAGGAAAGGTTACAGGCGAGAAAAAATTTAGCCATGAAATTTATGGAGAAAAATTTTACGTATTTAACTTATCAATACCACGTTTAAGTGGAAATGCAGACATCATACCAATAACAATATCAGAAAGATTAATAACTGATGAAATGTTATCAGAAGGTAGAAAATTATTAATAAAAGGACAATTCAGATCATACAATAGCTATGAAAATGAAAGAAACAAATTAATATTAACAGTTTTCGCAAAAGATGTTGAAGAACTTCAAGAAGTAGAAGAACAAGAAGAAAATGACATAGTTAAAAAAGAAGAAACAACAAATGAAGTTGTACTTATCGGATTTGTATGTAAAAAACCAATTTACAGACAAACACCATTTGGAAGAGAAATTGCAGATTTATTATTAGCAGTAAATAGAGCATATAATAAATCAGATTATATTCCAACAATAGCTTGGGGAAGAAATGCAAGATTCTGCCAAAATCTAGAAGTAGGAGCTCAAGTAAAAATAATAGGAAGAGTTCAATCTAGACAATATGAAAAGAAATATGAAGATGGATCATCAGAAATGAAAGTAGCTTATGAAGTTTCAATCTGTAGCTTAGAATTAATAAATGAAGAAGGTACAGAAAAAAATGAAGAAACTGAAAATCAAGAAGCTGTTTAGTTTATAACATATATGTCCGCCACAAATTAAAAAATGTGGTGGATTTTTACTTTTGAATTTGATATAATAATAAAAAACGTAAAAAGGGACCTGGTCCCTTTTTAAGGAGTATGATATGCAAGAATATATAGTAAAAGAAAAAGGGAAAAGACTAGATGCGTATATAGCTAGTATAAATGAAGATATAACAAGAACATCTGCACAAAGATTAATAGAACAAGGGAATGTATTAGTAAATGGAAACAAGCAAAAAGTTTCATATAAGGTTTCTGAAGGAGATATAATAACAATAGAAGAAGTTCAAGCACAAGAAATCGAATTAAAAGCACAAGATATTCCAATAGAAATTATATATGAAGACAATGATATAATTGTAGTCAACAAGCCTAAAGGAATGGTAGTACACCCTGCAAATGGTAATCCAGATGGAACTCTTGTAAATGCAATAATGGCAATTTGCAAAGAAAGTTTATCAGGAATTGGTGGAGAAATTAGACCTGGAATTGTACATAGACTAGACAAAGATACATCAGGGCTTTTAATAGTTGCAAAAAATGATAAAGCACATGTTAATATGAGTGAAAAAATAAAAAATCATGAAGTTAAAAAAACATATATTGCTTTAGTACGAGGGTGTGTAAAAGAAAATGAAGCAACAATTGATATGCCAATTGGAAGAAGTACTTCTGATAGAAAGAAAATGGCTGTAAATAAAAATGGTAAAAATGCTGTAACACATATAAAAGTCTTAAAAAGATATGAAAAATATACATTATTAGAAGTAAATATAGAAACTGGCAGAACACATCAAATACGTGTACATTTGTCGCATATTGGATATCCTGTAATAGGTGATTATACATATTCAAATGGAAAAAATGAATTTGGTGTTGTAGGGCAATGTTTACATGCTAAAAAATTAGAATTTAAACATCCAATAACAGAAAAAGAAATGAATCTTGAGGCGCCATTACCAGAATATTTTGAAAAAATTCTAGAAAAATTAAACAGATAAAATAATAAATCCGGCAAAGTGACTTGCCGGAAAAATCTATATAAAGCCTTTTAGAAGAGTAAAAGGAATTAATATATAATATGCAGCTAATAAAAAAATAGTACATACAATAGGATAAATTTGACAATAATTATGTAAAATGATATAATAGAAAGGTAAAAGCAAACGCTTTACAGAATGTTGCGGAATCCCGCATGGCTCACATTCTTTAGTTACAAATCCTAAATGATTATAAAGGAGAATGCATAATGAGAAGTGTACTGTCCAGAATCGGACAAATCGTTTTAGACGTAGTAGTTGGCTTAGCCATTTACTTTGCTTTGCAGACCTTCGTTCCCATGGTGAGCGATAATCTAATTGTTGTAATCACTCTGATTGCAACAGCAGTTTTTGCTGAAACCCTTGAGGTTCGGTTTAAGAAATAGAAAATCGGCATGGATGAGCCTCCATGCTTTTTTATTTAGAGGAGAGAAAAATGGAAGAAAGATTACAAAAATATTTAGCAAACTGTGGAGTTGCTTCAAGAAGAAAATGTGAAGAATATATTTTACAAGGAAAAGTGAAAGTAAACGGAGAAATTGTAACAGAGTTAGGGACAAAAATTAATCCGGAAAAAGATATAATAGAATTTGAAAATAAACTAGTTAAAGAGAGCTCAAAACATATTTATATATTATTAAACAAACCAATTGGATATGTAACAACATCAGATGACCAATTTGGAAGAGATACGGTTTTAGATTTAGTAAAAGTGAAAGAAAGAATAGTACCTGTTGGAAGGCTTGATATGTATACGTCAGGTGCGTTAATTCTTACAAATGACGGAGATTTTGTATATAAAGTAACACATCCAAAACATGAAATAGAAAAAACATATACAGTAACAGTAAAAGGGATTGTTCAAAACACGGAAATAGAACAATTAAGAAAAGGTGTAAAAATTGAAGATTATACAACAAAGCCTGCAAAAGTAAAAATATTAAAAACAGATACTGAAAAAGATATATCAAGACTTGAAATTACAATACATGAAGGTAAAAATAGACAAGTTAGAAAAATGTGTGAAGCAGTAGGGAGAAAAGTATTAGCATTGCACAGAAGTAAAATAGGTAATATAGGTGTAAAAGACTTAGAACTTGGAAAATGGAGATATTTAAATACTAGAGAAATACAAGAATTAATGAAATAATTAAAAAAATAGTTGAAAATCAACCAAGAAAAATATATAATTAATAGGTATAACAAAAGAAAAAAGGAGCAAAAGAAAAAATGGAAGTTACAAAAGGTCAAATAGTAGATGGTATTGTAACTGGAATAAAGCCATATGGAGCATTTATCGAAATAGAAAATGGCCCAGTAGCATTAGCATATATAGAAGATTTATCGGTTGTAAGGATAAAATCTCCAGCAGAAAGAGTACAAGTTGGACAAAAAATAAAATGTATGGTAAAATCTATAGATGAACAAACAGGTAGAATAAACTTATCTTATAAAGATTGTTTAGGAACATGGGATGAAAACATAATCAATTTTGAAGAAGGTATGACTGTTAAAGGAATTGTGAGAGATGCTGAAAAGAATAAAAACGGGATATTTATAGAGCTTACACCTAATTTAGTTGGAATGACAGAATATACTGAAGAATTAGAATATGGCCAATCTGTAGATGTATGTATCAAAAAGATACTGCCAGAGAAAAAGAAAGTAAAATTAGCGATATTACAAAAATAATTTTGGTAATATCAAAGGAGGGAATGAAATGGTTGAAGATAACCAAATCAAAGCACAAGTATCACCATTTGCAATAAGAGAAGGTGAAATAAAAACATTTGATGGAAAAGATGGATATGTATCTATGAATCAAATTATACACAAAATAAATATAGGACATATTACAGATATTCATTTTGCGATATTGGAATTAGTAAATGAGTTTGAGTTTATAACATCAAGACAATTATATCAAATGCTAGAATGGAAAGGTATAGATCCAAAATCACAAGATAAATTAAATAATAAATTAGACCAATTAGTAAAATCTAAGATATTAACAAGATATTATTTCACATCAGAAGAAGGTAAAGGCATATATAGAATATATTGTTTAGAAAAGATGGGAAAATATCTGTTAAATTCAAAGGAAATAGAATGTAAATGGCAACAAACAGATAATGTAAAACCAGTTCCTATGATAAAGAAAAGATTAGCTGGAAATCAAACATTAATTGCTTATTTAAGAAAAGTAAAAGCATTTGATAGTTATGTTGTTAAACCATCTTTAAATGCAAAAATATCAGGAAAAGTATTTAAATCTACAGGTGGTTCTGTAAAACTTTCTAAAAATAATAAATCAATAACATTTTTATTTGAGGTAATTAGAAGAGAACCAGATTGGCAAAAGAAATTAGCTGATAAAATGGCTATGTATAAAGAATTCTATGAAAACTTTGTACAAGGAGATTCGGGATTTTCAACAATGCCACAATTAATATTGGTATGTGAAGATGACAAACATACAGCGGAATCATTTAAAGAGATTGTTAAAAACAAGTTGGAAATACCTCAAATTAAGTTATATTTTACAACAGATTTAAGACAAAACAATGAATCTCTTGAAAACACTTTAATAGAATTTAGAATAGATGAAGAAACTAAAAAATATAAAATGTTTAATGTAGAAGTAAAAATATTAGGAATATAAATGGAAAAATAAAAGGGGAAAAAGAATGTTTGGACACAGACCAGATGGAAAGAAAGTAAAAGGATTAGACCCTATTTTTAGAGTTATACCAAATGTAATGCTAGATAGGGATGATTCGCAAGTATATTTTAAACAAGATATACCATTGAAAAATTTAGATGAATACATAGATAAGAAATTAGAAGAAGGTATTAGATTTTCTTACATGGATATAATATATTCGGCAATTGTAAGAATTATTAAAGAAAGACCACAATTGAATAGATTTGCAATGCATGGGACACTATATGAAAGAGATGGAATATATGTAACACTTACTATAAAAAAAGGACTTGAAGATAATACTCCAGAAACAACTGTAAAACTTAAATTTACAGGAGATGAAAATATCTATGAAGTTTCAGAAATATTGCAAAAAACAATAGAAAAAAATAAAAATGTATCAGAAGAAAATAGTACAGATAAATTAGCTGGAGCATTAAGCTTAATTCCAGATTTCATGTTAAGATGGGCTGTTAAGTTTTTATGGTTTTTAGATAAACATGGATTATTGCCAAGAGCAATAATTGATGCTAGTCCATTCCATACGAGTGCGTTTTTAACAAATGTGGGTTCTCTTGGAATTGATAGTATATATCATCATTTATATAATTTTGGAACAACAAGTATGTTTTTCTCTATGGGAAAAAAGAAAAAAAGTTATATTTATGAAGATGATGAAATCCAACAAGAAAAATGTATTACAATAGCATTTGTTGGAGATGAAAGAATTTGTGATGGATATTATTATGCTTCATCATTTAAACAACTAAGCAGATATTTGAAGAAACCGGAATTGCTAGAAAATTCAAGCAATACTAAGAAAGAAAATGAAAAAATCTTGGAAAATTGTTAACATTTTGGAAAAAATTATTGACTTTGCCATTTAAATGTGTTATTATATTTAGGTGTTAACAAATGGGTCAGTAGCTCAGCTGGATAGAGCAATGCCCTTCTAAGGCATGGGTCGGGGGTTCGAATCCCTCCTGGCTCACCATTAACATAAAAGCATAGAACTTAATTAATTAAGTATCTATGCTTTTTTTTCGTTATTATTTTCCATGTATTTTATTAATTGAATAACAATGTCTTTATTCGCTGATGTTAATTTATTAAAATCATTAGAAATTAGTTCTGTAAATTTATTTACATTTTCAAAGAGAAGATTATCTGTTAGTTGAGCAATTGTAATATTCAAAGCATTACAAATATCAATAACTGTAATTATAGATGGAATACTATTTCCAATTTCTAATTGGTATAAATGACTTGCCGTAATATGGCTCTTCTCTGCTAATTGCTCTCTTGTTAGCTTCATTTTTTTTCTATATTCAAGAATATTATTTCCGATATATTTAGCCATTTTTTTCTTTCTATCATTTTCGTATTTTTGAATTTCTATATCTGGTTTATTTTGCAATTCAACCAATCCTTTCAAGTAACAATATTTGTGATAATTATATAATTTCTAAACGTTTTATAAAAATATATACACATATAAAAAACGACACAAAATTATATATAGAGCTTATTTCATTTTTCGACACTAATGATAAGATTAAATCGAAATAACATATTTAATGTTATTACAAAAGGAGGTATTATTATGGGATTTATTAAAGCATTTGCAGGTGCCCTAGGTGGAGCATTTGCAGATCAATGGAAAGATTATTATGTCCCAATGCAAGGAGTTCCTGCAACAGCTGCTATTTTCCCAGCAGTACCACAAGGAACTAATGCAGGTCGTGGCTCAAATACAAAAGGGTCAGAAAACATTATTACTAATGGGAGTAAAATAATAGTTCCAGAAGGTACAGCACTTATTACTTTACAAGATGGAGCAATAACTGGTTGTATAACAGAGCCAGGTGGATTTATATTTACAACAGATGACCCTAACGCAAAATCAATGTTCTCTGGAGATGGTATTATAGCATCTACATTAGGACAAACATGGGAAAGATTTAAGTTTGGAGGACAACCAGGTTCGGAGCAAGCAGCTTTCTATGTAAATTTAAGAGAAATTCCTAACAATCGTTTTGGAACACAATCAGAAATTTACTGGGATGACGCTTATCTAAATGCTCAAGTAGGAGCAATGACAAGAGGAACATATACTTTAAAAATAGTTGATCCAATGCTATTTATTAAGAATTTTGTTCCTATGAATTATTTAAGTGATGGTGAAGTATTTGACTTTGCAGATATGGATAACGATGCTGGAGCACAACTTTTCAATGAAGTTGTAAGTAGCTTATCTGCTGCATTCTCAAATTATACAAATGACCCATCAAAAGGAAATCGTATAACAAAAATACAAGGAGATCAAATAGGATTTGCAAAATCTTTATCATTAGCAGTTGAAGAAGGTTATGCTTGGAAAACTGACAGAGGTCTTGAAATTGTAAAAGTTGCAATTCAAGCTATCGAATATGATGAAGATACAAAGAAACTATTAAGCGATGTAAAAAAGGCAGATGCACTTTCAGGAGCTCGTGGAAATTCATTTATGCAACAATCTGTTGCAAGAGGATTCCAAGCTGCTGGTGAAAATGGTGGCGGTGCTGCTGGAATGGCATTTATGGGAATGGGTATGAATGCTGTTGGTGGTGCAATGGGAGGTTTACAACAACCTGTACAACAACAAGAAGATCCAATGGAAAAATTAAAAAAATATAAAGAAATGCTAGATGCAGGACTTATAACTCAAGAAGATTATGACGAACAAAAGAAAAAACTCTTGGGGGTGTAATCGATGGCAACTAATTCAATTTTAAATGATGAGCCAAAGATTGTAAAAACTGATGCAGGTTCAAAGGATGGACAAAATAAATGTCCTAGCTGTGGTGCAACTGATATATCTGTAAATGCTAAAACTGGCAAATTAAGATGTAACTTTTGTAGACATGAATTTGAACCTGAAAAGGTTGAAGGATTAGAAACAGACATAACTAAATTAGAAGGGGAAATTATAGGGTCTGGAACACAAGACATACAAGAAGATACTCAAAATGTGGTAACTTTAAAATGTCCTAGCTGTGGTGCTGAAGTAGTAATTGATACTGCTGAAAGTACTCAAGCTAGATGCCACTGGTGTAGAAATACATTATCAATAAACCAACAAATACCAAACGGAAGTATTCCGGATGTAGTTTTACCATTTAATTTAACAAAATCTGAAGCTAAACAAATTATAGAAGATTTTGTAGGCAAAAGAAAATTCTTTGCTCATCCACAATTTACACAAGAATTTACAACAGACAATATAATGGGTGTTTACTTCCCTTATATGGTAGTTGATGTTAATTCTCATGCAAAATTTGTAGGACAAGGTGAACATGAAGTAAGAAGATATAGTCGCGGAGATGGTAATAATAGAACAACTTATTATGATGCTGATTTATATGATGTAGAAAGAGAATTTGATTTAACAATAGAAGGTTTAACAGTAGAATCAAGTTCAGATAAATTAAATAAACATGCTTCAGATAAAACAAACAATGTAATAAATGCTATTATGCCATTTGATATTGAAAATTGTGTTAAATATAACGCAAACTATTTAAAAGGCTATACTTCTGAAAAGCGTGATAGCAATATTGATGATTTAAGACCAATAGTAGATGCACAATCAAAAGATATAGCAAGATTTGCAGCTAACGATACATTAAAAGATTATGATCGTGGTGTTTGTTGGTCAAGTGAACAACTAAATGTAAAAGGTAAACAATGGAAAGCAGCATATTTACCAGTTTGGTTATATAGTTATCAACAAGTAAAAAGCGAAGATAAAAAAATATTACACTATGTAGCTGTAAATGCTAGAACAAAAGAAACTATGGGAAGTGTACCAATACATATGCCAAAATTATTTGGTGTTTCTGCATTAGTAGAATTATTTGGTTGGCTTGCTACTCTATTAGTACATTTTGAATATGAAAACCTATTCTTGTTATCAGGAATTGTATTTTTCATAGTAAATTATCTAAGATATCGTAACTCAAATGCTAGACATCATCACGAAAAAGAAACTAAAACAAAAATGTTTAACCTTAGAAAAATAGATGACTTTATAAAGAAACAAAAAGGACTTACTAACCCAAGAATAGTTGGAGCAAACAATACTAAAGTTAGTGGTCAAAATATTAGTGAAACACTTTTAAATTCACTAAAAAAATAAATTAGTTATTAGTATTCTATTTATATAAAAGGGGGTGAAACAAATGAATAATGTTTTAGACAAATTAAAAAATACAAGATTATTAGCTGGTATTGGAGTTGTGTGTATGATATTAGGAACAATGTTCTCATATGTTAGTTATGACATATTTGGATATGTTTATGATATTGCACTATTTGATTATTTAGAAGGAAAAATAATATTGATAATAGCTATAGCAAATTTATTATTTATATTTAAAGATTTTGTTGAAAAATACATCCCTTCTCTGTTCAATACTGGTGTAGGCAAAAAAATTAAAGACATAAATAATCCAAAAGCATCACTTGTACCAACTATTTTAGGTGCAGTTTTTGCAATTTATTTAACTTTAAAATTAGATGTTGAATTTTCAGCATATAGTTTAGGATTTTATTCTATGTGGATTGGAGTTATATGCTTAGTAGCATATGCGATATTACATAAGAATAATGATGATTATGAAATGAAAATGTAATTCAAAAGATTATAGGAGGAAAAAATGACAAAAGCAAAATTTTTAGTATTACTTTTTGCAGTTACAATATTGATATTAGTATTTCCTAATATTGTAAGTGCAGCAACAATACAAGCTACAGAAACAACAACTACATCAACAGGTAAAACTGTTAATTGGAGTTATGAGCTTGATAGTAATAACAATATAATAGATTTAAAATGTACAAATATATCGGCAATTAGTGGTGATTTAACAATACCATCAACAATAGATGGTCATACAGTTTTAACAATAGGAAATACAAAAAATGGTTATGATGATGGGGCATTTGAAAATTGTCCTGGAATAACAGGAATAACATTACCAAATACAGTTACAACTATAGGATATAGAGCATTTTATAATTGTACAGGATTAAAAACAGTAACTTTACCTGATAGTGTAAATGGTATAGGAGAAGGTGTTTTTTATGGATGTACAGGATTAACATCAATTACTTTCTCTAATAGCTTATCTTCAATAGGAAGTTATGCTTTTGAAAATTGTACAGGACTAAAATCTGTTTCTTTTCCAAGTAGTTTAACTAAAATTGGTGGAGGAGCATTTAAAAATTGTACAGGTATATCAGAAATAGTAATACCTGACAATGTTACAACTGTTGAAGGCAGTGCTTTCTCAGGTTGTAAAGGATTAAAAAATGTTACACTTTCAAAAAATATGACAAAGATAAATAATATGACGTTTATGGACTGTTCAGGACTTACTAGTGTAATCATACCTGAATCAGTAACTACTATTGAAGGTGGATACAATTGGCAAGGTTCTTTTGGTGGCTGTACTAATTTAGAAAAAATACTTATCCCAGATTCAGTTGCAACTATCGGAGAAAATGCCTTTGTAGATTGTAACAAACTAACTATTTATGGTAATGATGGTCAAACATCAAAATCATTTGCAGAACAATATAGCATTAATTTTAAATATATTTCACAATGGGATGAATCAGATGTTGGAGATGATATAACACCTCCATATGTAGAAAGTATTGTAGTTCCATATTCTAGTGTATCAAGTTATTATGATTCAAATTCAACTACATACATAGTACCATCAGGAAAAGTTTTAATAATAAATGTAAGCTTTAATGAAAACATTTTAGCAACAGAAGTACCTTCTTTAACAATCAGATTTGGAAGTGGTTCTCATATAGAATTAACAGAAGGAACTGTTAGTGGTAAAACAGTGGCATATACTTATACTATTGCTAAAAATGATGTTGGAACTATGGCCCTAGTAAGCCTTGCTGGAGGAAATATTACTGACGAGGCTGGAAATGCAGCTACATTAAGTGATTTACCAGAGTTAAGAGTTTCACCTATTAATCATTACATATATGCAAATGGTACAGCTATAGATGTTGAAGATGGAAATACTTCAAATGGAAATAATGACAACAAGCCTGGTACAGACACAAATGATGGAACAACAGGAGACAAAGGAACTGGCACAGGAACAACAACAGACGGAAATAAAAAAGAAGAAAACAAAAACGATAAAACACAAGCAACAGGGAAAATACCACATGCAGGTGTGGAAATAGGAATTGTATTTATAATGTTAGTAGCAGTAATAGCTGGAGTAGTAGTATATACAAGATATAGAAAAATGAAAGATATATTATAATATATGAATAAAAATGAAATAGAAATAAAAATACCATTTTTTATACCAGCTATTATAATAGGAATATTTTTTGTGATAGTAGCACAAATATATTCTATGAATACAAACAATAAAGTAGAAGCTACAACAACTCAGCCTGTGATTGAAGAAAAAGAACAGGAAATTGTTGAAATAGAAAAACAGGAAGAAACAGAAGCTGAAGTGATTGAAGAAGAACGAATAGTACAAGAAGAACCAAAAACAGTAACATATACAGCATCAAATGGAAAGCAATATGAAACAATAGCAACATTAAATATACCAAGTTTAGGAATAAAATATCCAATATTATCAACAACATCAGAAGCATTATTAAAAGTATCATTAAATAAATATTGGGGATCAAATCCAAATGAAGTAGGAAATATGTGTGTATTAGGGCATAACTATGAAAATACTAAATTTTTCAGTAAGTTACCTAATATAAAAATAGGAGATATAGTACAAATCACAGATTTGGAAGGAAAAACATTAGATTACACTGTATATGAAACAGATATAATAGATCCATATGATAATTCTTGTACAAGCCAACTAACAGATGGGCATACAGAAATAACATTAATAACATGTTATAATAAAGGTGCTCAAAGGTTTATTGCAAAAGCAAGAGCTAATTAGTATAGAAACTTTATTAAAAACGCTTTTTAAAAGAAATTTAGGCCTTTTATTGGTTTAAATTTCTTTCTTTATTTTGCGTTTGACTATTTTTAATAAATAGTATAATATGACTAAAAAGGGGTATGGAAAAATGTTAAAGTTAAAATCAAAAATATTATTTAGAATTATGTTTTGCACTTTTATTATGATGTTTTTTGTTCTAATAAATCAAGTAAGTGCAAATTCTATAAAAAGTATTGATATGGATGTTTATATTGATAATAACGGTAATGCAACTGTTACAGAAGTATGGAATGCTAATTTAACTGAAGGAACTGAAGGATTTAGACCATATACTAAAATGGGTAATTCAGTAATATCAAATTTTAGTGTTACAGACCAAACAGGTACGGCCTATCAAAGTCTATCTACTTGGAATACAAGTGCTAGTTTTTCATCTAAAGCATATAAGAACGGAATAAATACTATTTCAAATGGTGTAGAGTTATGTTGGGGGATTTCAAATTACGGCAATAATACATACACATTAAAATATAATATTAGTAATTTTATAACTCAATATACAGATACGCAAGGGATATATTTTAATTTCTTAAACTTGGACCAAAAAGTATCAAATGCTAAAATTACGATACATTCAAATCACAAATTTTCATTAGATAATGCAAAAATATGGGCATTTGGAAATGATGGAACTATTAACTTTGTTGATGGAAAAATTGTTTTAGAATCAGGTGGAAAATTATCATCTTCTCAATATATGGTAGGTTTAGTTAGATTTGAAAGTAATATATTTAATACTGCAAATACATCAAGCCAATCGTTTGATGATATATATGATTCTGCTATGAGTACAGTTTCAGATGATACTGATGATAGTCTTTTTTTGTTCATGGTTTTAGTTTTTTATCCTATGATTTTTACTTTTATAATGTTAATGTCGGTTCTGCTATTGGGAGCTTTTAGAAGGAAAAAATACAATAGCAATAGAGATAATATAGAATATAGGCCTTTAGATTTAGGACCAAAAATAAAAAATAATGAAGTAACATATTTTAGAGATATACCATGTGAAGGAGATTTGTATTATGCTTATTGGGTTATGATAAAATATAAAATTCTAAAAGAAGATGAATGCAAAAATGGCTTAATCGGAGCAATTTTATTAAAGTGGATAAAAGAAGGATATATAGAACTTTCAAAAACTAGAGGTGGTTTATTTAATTTAAAAGATAATGCCTATGCTATAACTTTTAAAGATGTAGATACTCCTGAATTTATGGCAAAGAATGAAACAGAAAAGTATTTAATGAGAATTTTTAGACATGCTAGTGGAGATAACAATATTTTAGAAGCAAAAGAATTTGAAAAATGGTGTAGATCAAATCACCATACTATGAATAGATGGTTTGACATGTTAATAAATGACACATCAATAAAATTACAACAAAAGAGATTGATTTTAGAACATATAACAACATCAAAGAAATTATGGAAAACTAAAACTATTATTACTAAATATGTTGATGGTTCTGTAAGAGAAGCAGCTTTAAATCTTTTAGGATTAAAGAAATTCTTACTAGATTATAGTTTAATTCCAGACAGACAAAATATCGAAGTACATATATTAGAAGATTATCTTGTATTTGCTCAATTATTAGGAATAGCCGATAAAGTTGAAGAACAATTTAGTAAGCTGTATCCTGATTTTAAAGAAGTTTCAAAAATCAATGTTGAAAATACAAGTCTTTATACTAAATCGTTATCAGTTGGTATGGTGTCTGCTTTAGCAAGGGAAACTTTGAGATATGAAAGACGTACAGAAAGAGAGGCTAGAAGGCGAGCTCGAAAAATGGCTAGACAACATTCACATTCATATAGCGGAAGTGATCGTGATAGTGGCGGTGGCGGAAGTAGTTATAGAAGCGGTGGTAGTTCTTCAAGAGGTTCTTCTGGTGGAGGATTTAGATAATAAAAAGGATGAGTTTAACTCATCCTTTAATTTATTCCTCCCAAAAAGCTTTATATGTCTTATAGGCAGAATAAATATCATATTTACTTGTAACTTCATAAGGAGCGTGCATTGAAAGAACTGGAACGCCGCAATCAATAACATCAACACCTTTATTAGCTAAGATGTATGCTATAGTACCACCACCACCAACATCAACTTTGCCAAGTTCACAAATTTGGTATCTAATATCATTTTTTTCTAAAACATTTCTAATCCAAGCAACATATTCAGCATTAGCATCTGATGCACCAGATTTCCCGCGAGCTCCAGTATATTTATTAAGTCCAACACCTTTTCCTAAATATGCAGCATTTGTTCTATCTGAAACAGAAGCATAAAGGGGGTCAAATCCAGCATCAACATCTGCAGAAAGCATTCTAGAGAAACAGAAAACTTTATCTAATAGATTAGGTCTATTTTCTCCTGTTTTATTCAATAATTCTGAAATGAAATAATCAAACATATGTGATTCCATACCAGTATTACCCATGCTGCCGATTTCTTCTTTGTCAGTAAGAAGGCAAACAGCGGTTGTTTTAACATTTTCTAAATCCATCATGGCTCTTAGAGAAGTATATGCACAAACTCTATCATCTTGCCCATAAGAAGCAACCATACTTCCATCAAAACCTAGAGAACGAGCTCTGAAAGCAGGAACGATTTCAAGTTCTGAACTTAAGAAATCTGCTTCAGTGATATCATATTTTTGATTTAGAATATTTAAAATATTTAATTTGATTTTTTCAGATTCTTTTTCATCATCATATGGAATACTTCCAAGAAGAACATTTAAGTCTTCTCCATCGATTCCTTCTTTTAGCTTTTTATTCATTTGGTCTTGTGCAAGATGTGGTAATAAATCTGTAATTGTGAATACTGGGTCTGCTTCATCTTCACCAATATTTACAGTAACTTTTGTTCCATCTGGTTTAACAATAACCCCATGAATACTTAATGGAATTGCTGTCCATTGATATTTTTTGATTCCGCCATAATAATGTGTTTTGAAATATGCAAATCCACCATCTTCATATAATGGATTTGGTTTTAAATCTAATCTTGGAGAATCAATATGTGCTCCAACAATTTGTAATCCATTTTCTAATTTTTCTGTACCAATTATAGCTAAATACATACTTTTATCTCTATTGACAAAATAAACTTTGTCTCCAGGATTTAAAGTATCAAATGTTGAAATATCTCTAAATCCATTTGACTCTGCTATATCTCTTGCAGTATAAATAGCTTCTCTTTCTGTTTTTGATGTGTTTAAAAATTTGATATATCCGTTACTAAATGAAAAAATTGGTTTTTTTTCTCTTTCATCTAAATTTTTCCATCCAATTTCTTTTTTATTAAGCAATTTACTTTTTAAATTTTCCTCCATTTTTCTTCCTCCTTAGTTATTTTATTGTAGTATATCACTTTATGTTTTATTTTTCCATAGATTTTTAGAAAATATACAAATTGTAAATCAAAATTTAAAATATATCTATTTCATAGCCAAAACATATCTCGGGTCTTCGCGTAGGTCTTGGCTTTATTCAATAGATATATTTTAAATTTTTTCTTTATATATTTGAATTATTATATTAAAAATTGGAAAAGATATGAAAAAAAGGAGGAACGATATGAAATCATTATGGATAGAAACAACAGAAAATGAGTTAAATTTAAAACCCTTAGAAAATAATGAAAAAGCAGAGGTGTGTGTAATAGGGGCGGGATTATTTGGCTTAACAACAGCATATTATTTAACACAGCAAGGAAAAAAAGTAATAGTTGTAGAAAAAGGTGAAATTGGAGAAAAAGTAAGTGGAAATACTACTGGAAAAATAACAAGTCAACATGGCTTATTTTATGACCATTTAATAAAAGATTATGGAGAAGAATATGCTCATAAATATTTACAAGCAAATGAAGATGCAATAAAAAACATAAAACAAATAATTGAAGAAGAACAAATAGAATGTGATTATTCTGAAAGAAAAGCATATGTATATGCATTAAATCAAGATGAAGT
>JAZSAX010000068.1:0-6990 GCA_045602065.1 Clostridia bacterium | reverse complement strand
AAAAGCAAAAATGGAAGAAATGGCTAAAAACTATGGAAAAAAAGTAGAAGAATTAAGTGAAAATGAAAACTTAAAGAAATACTTAGATGAAGGAATAAGATCAGAAAAAGCATTAGCATTCATAGTTGAAAATGCAAAATTCGGAGCAGCAAAAAAAGAAACAAAAAAAGCAACAAAGAAAAGTGATAAATAGTTGAAGAAAAAGTTAGGGGAAGTTTTGGTTAAATCTTTGCCTAGCTTTTTGCCTTTTAATAGGCATATAAAAAAAATCAAGGAGGAAAATTATGTTAGAAAAATCAAGTTTAGTACCATATGTAGTTGAACAAACAAGTAGAGGAGAAAGATCATATGATATATTCTCACGATTATTAAAAGATAGAATAATATATTTAGGAGAAGATGTAAATCCAACAACATCAAGCTTAATAGTAGCACAAATGTTATTCTTAGAATCAGAAGATCCAGATAAAGAAATATTCTTTTATATCAACTCACCAGGAGGATCAATTACAGATGGTATGGCAATTGTAGATACAATGAATTATATCAAATGTCCAGTAACAACAGTATGTGTTGGATTAGCTGCAAGTATGGGAGCTGTATTGCTAGCTGCAGGTGAAAAAGGAAAAAGATTTGCAATGCCAAATTCTGAAGTTATGATACATCAACCTCTTATCGGTGGTGGAGGACTACAAGGTCAAGCAACTGAGATTAAAATTCATGCAGACCACCTTGTTAAAACAAGAGAAAAATTAAACAAATTCTTAAGCGAAAGAACAGGAAAACCATTAGATCAAATTGAAAGAGATACTGAAAGAGATAACTATATGACAGCTGAAGAAGCTTTAGAATATGGTCTTATTGATGGAATTATGTCTAAAAGAAGTTAATTCTAAAGATAATAAATAAAAAGGAGAAAATATATGTCAAAAAACGACACACCCAAAAGTGTAAAATGTTCATTTTGTGGTAAAACACAAGATAGTGTAAAAAAGATAGTAGCTGGACCAGGTGTATACATATGTAATGAATGTATAGGTTTATGCAATGAAATAATAGAAAGTGAATATTATGAAGATGATGATGCTACATATACATTAGCAGGTTTGGAAAAAATACCAAGTCCTAGAGAAATAAAAGAAATTTTAGATCAATATGTAATAGGACAAGACGAAGCTAAAAAAACATTATCAGTAGCAGTATATAATCATTATAAAAGAATAGCAAATGAAAAAGAAAATGAAGATGATGTAGAAATTCAAAAAAGTAATGTTTTATTATTAGGTCCAACAGGATGTGGAAAGACTTTACTTGCAAGTACATTAGCAAAAATATTAAATGTACCATTTGCAATTGCAGATGCAACAACACTTACAGAAGCTGGATATGTTGGAGAAGATGTTGAAAATATACTTTTAAAACTAATCCAAGCAGCTGATGGAGATATTGAGAAAGCAGAAAAAGGAATTATCTATATAGATGAAATAGACAAAATAACAAGAAAATCTGAAAATCCATCAATAACAAGAGATGTAAGTGGTGAAGGTGTTCAACAGGCATTATTAAAAATTGTTGAAGGAACAATTGCATCAGTTCCACCACAAGGAGGAAGAAAACATCCACAACAAGAATTACTACAAATAGATACATCAAACATCTTATTTATTTGTGGAGGAGCTTTTGAAGGATTAGAAAATATCATAAAAGATAGAATTGGTAAAAAATCTATGGGATTTGGAGCTGATATTCCAAGTAAAAAAGATGTCGACAAATACAAAGTATTTGAAGAAATATTACCACAAGATTTATTAAAATTTGGTATTATACCAGAATTTATAGGAAGATTACCAATAATAGCAACTTTAAAAGAATTAGATAAACAAGCTTTAATTAAAATAACTACAGAACCTAAAAATGCTTTAGTAAAGCAATATAAAAAGTTATTGCAAATGGATGATGTAGAATTAGAATTTGAGCATGAAGCTTTAGAAGCAATAGTTGATAAAGCTATCGAAAGAAAAACTGGAGCAAGAGGTCTTCGCTCTATTATTGAAGATATTATGAGGGATATTATGTTTGATATTCCTTCAAATGAAAAAATCGAAAAATGTATAATTACTAGTGATACTGTTACAAATAATGCAGGACCTAGAATTATTGAAAATCCTAATAAAGTTAAAAATGTAAAATCTGAAAGAATTGCTGTTGAAGAAAAAGAGACAGCATAAAAAAAGACCTGGTCCCAAATTGTGCAATTTGGGACCGGGTCTTTTTTTGCACAATTTAAGACCCGGTCCCTTTTTACTAATTATCTATTGTTATTTTTTTGGTTATTATTATTGTTATTATTGTTGTTATTTCTGTTGTTATTATTATTATTGTTATTATTGTTATTATTGTTGTTTCTGTTTTCGTTATTATTTCTTTCTGACATAGAAGAACACCTCCATTTCATTTTACACAAATATTTTACCCACTAAGATAAAGAAATATACAAAGTTATTGTAATTACCAAAAAAAAGATATATAATTACCTAAAAAGGAGCAAGTATGGAAAATATAGTTATAGGAATTGAAGGAACAGTAGGAGCTGGAAAAACATCTATATGTAGGAAATTATTGGATAAAATAGAAAATTCTATAATATTACATGGTGGAAATATATATAGAGCAATAGTATATGGAATGGCCAAATCGCCAAAGATAAATAAAAAAGACAAATTAGATGCATTTGAAATCATGAAGGATTTAGGAATACAAATAAAGCTAGAAGACAGAGAAACAGTGATTTATATGAATGGTAAGAAATTAGATGAAAAAGACTTACAATCACAAAAGGCATCAATGGCAGTATCACAAGTAAGCAATATTGCTAATAATGATAAATTGTATAAATTTGGAAAAGCATTAATAGATGGATTTAGAAAAGATTATAATATTATATTATCTTCAAGAGACATTGTAAAAATGTATCCAGATGTTACCTATCATTTTTTTGTTGATGCATCACTAGAAGAAAGAACAAATAGAAAATATATGCAATATAATAAAGAAATACCAAAAGAAAAAATAAGAGAAATGATACAAACTAGAGATGAGTTACAAGAAAAGTCAGGATATTATAAAATATATCCACAAACAAAAGTAATAGATGTGACAGATTGCAAAAGTGTAGAACAAGCAACTGAAATGGTATTAGAAAATATGAAGGAGACAATTGCAAATGGAATTTAAAAATCAAAAATTAAAAGAATTTGAAAAAAAATTAAAAAATCAAAAAGTGGCTGTAATAGGTCTTGGAGTGAGCAATATTCCATTAATAGATTATTTGCATAAAAAACAAGCCAATGTAACAGTATTTGATGATAGATGTGAAGAAAAAATAGATATAAATATAATAAACAAAGTGAAAGAATACGGATTCAAATATTTCCTAGGAGAAGGAAATTTAGAAAATTTAAAAGGATTTGATTTAATATTTAGATCACCAAGTTGTTTACCAACAAAACCAGAATTAGTTGCTGAAAAAGAAAGAGGTGCAATTGTTACAACAGAAATAGAGCAACTTATGAAAATGGCACCTTGTAAAATAATAGGAATTACAGGAAGTGATGGAAAAACAACGACAACATCACTAACATATGAAGTTATCAAAAATGCAGGATATACAGTTCATTTAGGAGGAAATATAGGAATTCCACTATTTACAAAATTAGATGAAATTAAACCAGAAGATATAGTTGTATTAGAATTAAGTAGCTTTCAATTAATGGGAATGGAAATAAGTCCAGATATTGTAGCAATAACAAACATAACTCCAAATCATTTAAATGTACATAAAGATTACCAAGAATATATAGATTCTAAGAAAAATATATTTACATATCAAAATGAATCTGGAATACTTGTATTAAATGCAGATAATGAACTTACAAACGCTTGTAAAAGTGAAGCAAATGGTAAAGTAATAATGTTTAGTAGTTCACAAAAACTTGAAAATGGTTATATTGTAGAAGATGGAATTATAAAAAAATGTGAAGATGGAATTAGAAGACATATAATAAATACATCAGATTTAAAATTAAAAGGAATTCATAACTTTCAAAATGTTTGTACAGTATTAGCACTAACTCAAAACTTAGTAGATATTGATAATGCAGTTGAAACAATAAAACAATTTTCAGGAGTACATCACAGATTAGAATTAGTTCGTACAATAGATGGAGTTGAATGGTATAATGATTCAGCAAGTACAAGTCCAACAAGAGGAATTTCTGCATTAAATTCTTTCAATAATAAGGAAATTATTTTAATTGCAGGTGGAGCTGATAAAAATTTAGATTATACACCAATTGGAAAGCCTATTGTAGAAAAAGTTAAAACTTTAATATTAATAGGTCAAACAGCTACAAAGATTTATGATGCAGTAAAAAAAGAATTAGAAATACAAAATAAACATCTAGACATACATATGTGTGAAACATTTGAACAAAGCTTAGAATTAGCAAAAAGAATAGCAAAATCTGGTCAAGTAGTATTGTTCTCACCAGCAAGTACAAGTTTTGATATGTTTAAAGATATGTATGATAGAGGAGACAAATTTAAAGAGGCAGTTAGTAAGTTTTAAGATATAAATAAAAGGGTGAAAATAAATGGAAACGCAACTTCAAGAGCAAAAACAAATGTTAGAGAACCTAATAAAACAATGTGATAAAAACAATGACAATGACAGAAGAGAATTAAAAATAATGTGGAGGGAAGCTACAGATGAAGTAAAAAATGGATTGGATTCTAATATGTATAATAGACTAATAGAAATTATGGAAAACGATCCTAAAGGTTTAGCGATAATATGGCGTTCGACTCCAGAAAATATTCAAAATAGAGAACGACACTTGTTAGATAGAATATTAGAATGTACAATATATGATACAAAAAGATACATATCTATATGGGAAAATACATCTTCTCAAATTAGAGAACAGCATAAAGATGTTGAACACAAATTAAGTATGTTAAATCAGCTTCAAGCTAGAAATAGTAAAATAATAGATACAGTGAATTTAAGAATGCTAGATGGTAAATATACATCTTTATTTAGTGTGGAACAATTGCAAATGATTACATGCTATCCAGAAGAACAAAGAAAAGTAATAGATTTAACAGAAGAACAATACAATATAATGATGCAAGCTTTAAGGAATGTAAAAGATATACAGCAATGGAGATATGAATTCAATGAAGTAATATCTAATATCAATTCTTTTGATGATTTAATAAAAGATATATCAGAGTTAGAAAATGGAGAAAACGCCAATATTGATTATTATAAAGTTTTAATGGTATTACATCAAAAAAATCATTTTAATGTTAAATGTTACCAAGATGTAGAAGAATTAGATAAAATAAAAGCTGATTTATATGAAAATTTTAAAAATAAATATGAAGGACAACAAGGGCGAAGTCAAGAATTAAGTTCAATTAAATTTCTTGTATTAGAACATTTATATAATATAAATATAGATGCTGCTAAGCGTATAATACAAGCATATGGTAAAGATATTTTTGAGTTGTCAGATAATTCAGAAAATGCTAAACTAAAAGATATTGTGATGCAAATGCAAAGTATACTAGGTGCTCAAGAGGAAAGTGAACTTAAAGCTCTATTACAAACAGATCAATATGTAAAAGTGGATATAGATAATATTAAATTAGAATTGCGATTAAAAAATGCATATGCTCAAGAGTATAATGATAAATTAACAAAAGTAAGTGATATGCAAATAATTCCAGAAGAAGAAAAAGAAACTATAGGATTAAGTGGTTGTGATGTATATGATGCTGGTGTAGATTTTAATTTAATGATAACTTCAATAGCGCCATATAATAGTAATAATCCAAAAGATTTTTATCAGGATTGGAATAGGAAAGAGCTTCAATCACAAGGATTCTGTTGTTCTTATATTAGAAATGATATGTTAGGACATGCGTCAGTTCCTCATTTATGTTATGGTTTCTCAAATATGGAAAAAGACAGTTTAATATTATCAAGTATAGATGATATGGGTTCAAATACATCAAATGGAATGGTAGAAGAAACAGGATATAGTAATGTGAGATTTTATACTCCAAATAATCAGATAGATAGAGTATATGATGAAAGCTTTTATAATTTTAATGAGATGGTATATAATAGAATACAAAATGGAGCTAAAAAGCAACCAGACTATATTGTGGCATTTAAAAGAGATGGAACAATAAAAAATATAGAAAAAATAAAGATGGCTGTTGAACAATATAGAGCAAGGGGAATAGAAATACCAGTTGTTATAGTTGATGAGAGCAAATGTATAGAATGTGAAAAAAGCAAAATAAAAGAAATGATTAAATCATTTGAAGCAAATCCAAATCCGAAATTATTCACACAAATTCAACAAAAAGTTAAAAATAATAGTGTGGCTAATCAACTTGAATTTGAAGAATTTGCTAGCTACATTTATAATCAATATGAAGAAATGAAAAATGTATTAATAAATAAAAAAGATAGTACTGAAATTCAAGAAAAGTCAGTTTCAAATTGGATGCGAAGATTTAAAAATTGGTATGAAGTTCCTAATAAATTACCAGATAAAGCAAAATATATTTTTTTAGAAATGAAAAACAAAATTGTACAAGTAATCAAATCAAAAATAAGAGATAATAAAAAAACAAAACGAGTTAATGATACTAAAGATGGAAGTGAAAAATAGGACAAAGTGAACTTGGAATTCTAAAATATTGACAAATTTTAATTGATAATATATAAATATGGTGGGAGGAAAACATGATATTATATCCAAAAGCACATTTTAACAATGTAAGAGAAATAACAATAGATTTCTTACGAGAAAACAAAATAAATGCCTTAATATTAGATGTAGATAATACATTAATAGATTATGATAAAAACTTATCTGAAGAGACAATACAATGGGCAGAAAAATTAAAACA
>JAZSAX010000067.1:0-16349 GCA_045602065.1 Clostridia bacterium | reverse complement strand
ATTTAATTTTGGAACTATTTCTTGTAATTTTTTAGTCATACTTTCTATTTCAGATTTATATTTCTCTCTATCTTTTATATATAAAAGTAATGGCTTGTATTTTATCCACCCTATTGTTGCTTTTAAAAATCTAGTTTTTATATGTTGTTCTTTTACATTAATTTTTCTTAAACTTTTAGGATATGTTCCTTCCATTATTTCAGTATATTTTAAAAATCCATCATGGAAGTGATATACTGGTATTCTAACTATTTTCGAATTTCCTAGTAATGTTGAGAAAAATGTATCTTCTCCTCTTGCTAATGGCGGATTATAAAATGCTGGTATCTTTTCTCTATTACTTAAATTTAAACATAATGTAGAACCAGCTACCCATTTTCCAATTCCATCTGATTTTATTTCATAAGCCCCATTTCCTTTAGCAAGATTTATATTAGCATATGTTACACCATTATTATTTTTCATTTTTTCTCTAATAGATTCCCAAGATATTATGTCATTACTTATTACTTCTATAAATTCTTTCATATCATTTTCAGTAAATTTTTCATCAAAGTCTATATATGGAATCGGTGATATATATCCACAATGATGTCCTATTGTAACATTTGCATTTTCTTTTTCCATAAACTCTAAATGTTTTAATATATTATCTTGTTTTAGCCAAACATTTCTTCCGTTTTCTTTTAATGTTGCTACAGGATATTCATCATCATCCCAAAACAATAAATAATCCATTTTATATTTAATCGCATAATACATTACAGTATTTCTACCTTTTGCATGTCCATGGCCTAAAAAGAATTTCATTTCTTCTGCATCCATTCCATGTCTTGCTTCTAGTTTTTTTACTTGTTCTCTTATATCTTCTGGTGTAATATATTTCACTTTAATATCTTTATAAACAGGAGTTTTTATATTATAAAATTCTTCTCTTGGTGTTTGTTGATATGCTGAATCAAATAAAACAAATATCGTAATTTTTACATTTTTACCATATCTACTTACTTGTTCTAGCATATCTTCATAATAATTATTAATTATATTACATACATTTGCTCTTCCTGTTACAAATCCGATTCCGAAGTTTATCTCTTTTTCCATATCCTACCTTCCTATCTCAAACTTCTACTATTATACCAAATTTTCCGCGTTTTGTAAAGTATTGTCAAGAATTTTGTCTACATAAATCATTTTTTGATATAAATACAAAATTAGCCAAAATTTATACATTAAATATACAATCCTGGCTAATACTTATTTATATATTCTTTTCAACTAATGGTAATATTTGTTTCTTTCTAGACACTACTCCTGGCATTACTGCAATATTATCGTTTAATTCATATTCCTTTGATATCGCATCTGCTCTTTCTCCTAAAACAATTGCCTCTGAATTACTATTTACTATATCTGTTATGACAAATACAAATAAACTTAATCCTTTTTCTAATATTTCTTTATTTATTTCTTTTTCAATTTTTTCTTTTCTTTTTAAAACATCTGGAATACTTACTGTATTTACTTGTGCTATAACATATTTTACATCTTCTTTTTCTACTTTTTTTGCGTCTAAACGTATTAATTCATCTTCTGTATATTTATCTAAATTAGTTCCTGCTTTTAACATTTCTAATCCATATGTTTTAACATCTACATTTGCAATTTTTGCAAGTACCTTAACTGCATTTATATCTTTTTCAGTTGTTGTAGGTGATTTTAATAATAATGTATCTGATATTATTGCACTTAACATTAAACCTGCCATTTTAGGTTCTATTTCTATATTGTTTAATGTATATAATTCAAATAATAATGTTGATGTACATCCTACTGGTTGTGCATAATAGAATAATGGTTCAGCTGTTTGAAAATTATTTATTCTATGGTGATCTACTACTGTGTCAATTTTGGCATTTTCAATCCCTTCAACTGATTGTGTAAATTCATTGTGATCAACTAATATAACAACTTGTCCTTCTTCTACTTTTTCTATGTATTCTGGAACCTCTGCCCCGAAATAATTTAAAGCATATCTTGTTTCATCATTAATTTCTCCAAGTCTACAAGGTATTACTTCTTCCCCTCTTAATTTTGTTTGTAAATCTGCCATTACTATACTTGAACAGATTGTATCTGTATCTGGACTTCTGTGTCCAAAAACTATTGTTTTTTCCATCTTATTTACCTCTTTCCAATATTTCTTCTAATTCTTCTTTATTAAAATTATATAATTTATTACAGAATTGACATTTAATTTCTGCCTTTCCATCTTCTTCAATTAATTCAGTAAGTTGTTCTTTACCAAGAGTCATTAATCCATCTGCAAATTTTTCTTTATTACAACCACATTCATATACAGGTTCAATTGATGCATCCATAACCTTAGCATTTTTGTCACCTGTTACTTTTTGTGCAATTTCTTTTAACGTTAAATTATTATCTAACATTTTTGAAATTGCTCCAGCTTGAAATATTGATTGTTCAACAATTGATATTTCTTCTTCAGTAGCATCTGGCATTGGAGTAATTATATATCCCCCACTTGAACGAACTCCATCTTTATCTACCAACACTCCTAAAGCTACTGCTGTTTGTCTTTGTTCTGATGATTGAAAATAATTTGCAAAATCTTCTGCTATTTCTCCCGATGTTAAAGGACTTATTCCAATATATGGTTCTTTTAATCCTATATCTTTTATAACATTTATAAATCCTTGATTTCCAATAGCTCCACCTACATCTAATTTCCCAAATTCATTTAATGGTAAATCTGCATGCGGATTTGTTATACAAGCTTTTACTTTTGGTGTATTATCTGCTACTGCTACAATTTTACCTATAGGACCATTTCCTTTTATTTGAATCGTTAGCTTGTCTGTTTCGTTTTTCATTTCAGCACCTATCAAAGATGTTATTGTTAAAACTCTTCCCATCGCTGCTGTTGCTAGTGGACTTAAATCATGTAGTTTCCTTGCTTCTTCTACTAAATTTGTAGTTGATGCGCATACTACTGAGATTTTTCCATCATGTGCTAAAAATTTTATAATTTGGTCTTTCATGTTTATTTCCTTTCTTATTATTCAGCTACTGTTTCTACTAATTCAGATGTACAATGTGGACATCTTGTTGCATGATATTTGACATCTGTTAAACAATATGGACATGTTTTTGTTTCAGGTTCTTTTGGTTCCTCTACAACTATTTCTTGTTTTTTAAATCTGCCTTTTTTATCAATTTTGCTTACTGCTAAATCTCCTAATTCTTTAATTTTGTTAAGTTTGTTTATATATTTAACAGCTAAGAAAATCGAAAATGCTATTATCAAAAAATCTACAATTGTTGTTATAAAACTACCATATTTGATTGACGCATTTCCTACAGTCCATACCATGTCTGTAAAATCAATATTTCCTGTAAGTACTGAAATAGCTGGCATTATTATATCATTTACTAATGAATTTACTATTTTTTGAAATGCACCACCTATTACAACACCAACTGCCATATCCATTATATTTCCTTTTAGTGCAAATTCTTTAAATTCTTTTAACATATTTATTCCTCCGCTTTTTCATTAATTAGTTTAGGTTTTTCATCTTTTTCTTTTACAAAATTTCTATATCCTATTGCTACAGCTGCAATTATCATTAGTAAAAATGATAATGCTTTCCATATTCCACTGTCTAATAAGATTATTGCAAACATTCCAAGTGATGCACTTAATCCATATAATATTAATACTGCTTGTTTTTGTGTAAATCCTTTTTTTACTAATCTATGATGTAAATGACCTTTATCTGGTTTAAATGCTGCTTTTATTGATTTTCCTTTTACAGTTCTTCTTATTATTGCAAATATAACATCAAATATAGGTAACCCTAAAACAATAACAGGCAATACAATTACAGCCATTGTGTATGTTTTGGCAACCCCTAAAATTGATACTACAGCTAGCATAAATCCTAAGAAGTTTGAACCCGTATCTCCTATAAAAGTTTTAGCAGGTGAAAAATTATATGGTAAAAATCCAACTAATGCCCCACTCATTGCAGTTACTATTATTGTTGCAATCATTGGAGAACCATTCATTAAAAATATTACTAATAATGATACACATGATATCAGTGATATTCCAGATGATAATCCATCTAGTCCATCTATTAAGTTTATTGCATTTGTAACTCCAACTATCCACAAAACAGTAAGAACTGTGGAAAATGCTTCACTTAATCCCACTCTATACAAAAATGGAATATTTAAGTGTTCTATTTTTGTTCCAAATGATACAACTATTATTGCTGCAATTAGTTGTCCTAATAATTGTTGCCATGCTCTTAAAGTTTTTATATCATCAAATATTCCTGTAATTGTAATTACTCCAATTCCAAGTAATACTCCTAATAATTTTTTGGCATATTCTTGTTCTGCAAATAAATCTAAACTGCCTTCTATATTCATTACTATTATTAAATATATCATTGATACTACAAAACCTAATATTACTGCAGGTCCTCCAAATTTAGGCATTTTCTTAGTATGCATTCTTCTTTTATCTTTTGGAATATCTACTGCACCAATTTTATTAGCTATTTTTATAGTGTATGGCGTTGCCATAAATGATATTATAAATGCTAATATAAACGCTATTGCTATATTTCCCCACATCTATTTTTTGCCTCCATTATTTCATATTTTCGTTTTCAATTTCATTTATCATTTTTACTCTATTTTCATGTCTGCCACCTTCAAATTCAGTTGCAATCCATGTTCTTACCATTCTAATTACTTTGTTTGTTTCCATATAGTCTGCTCCTAATGCTAAGACATTAGCATCATTATGCATTCTTGAAAATTTAGCTTCTTCCTCATCATTACATTTTGCACATCTTATTCCTTTGAATTTGTTTGCAACTATGCACATTCCTATTCCTGAACGGCAAATTATAATCCCTTTTTCAGCTTGTCCATCTTGCACTTCTGTTGCTACTGCTTGTGCTATTTCTGGATATTCTGCTCTTTCTTCATCAAATGTTCCACAGTCTGTATATTCTATTTCTCTTTCTTCTAAATATTTTTTAATTTCTTCTTTTAATTTGTATCCTCCATGATCACTACCTATTGCTATCATTTTTATCACTCTTCCTTTCGCCCTTTATTTTACTATATAAAACAAAAAATAGCAAGACTTTCGCTGTTTTTTAATAATTGTTATGTACCAATATTAACATACTTCAATGCCCAAGCTATGGTGCAAAAAACATTACAGATTTTGGATAAGCCAAACTTCCCGAAGAAATCCTAAAACAAAAATCACAACTATACCCGAAGACAGGACCCTTTATGATTTTTGTTTAAGAATTTCTAACGTTAAGTTTAGATACACAAAATCTTTCATTTATTTTTACACCATAGCTTGGGCATTGAAGTATGCTAATATTGGGATAATAACTAAAAATTCAAAAAAAACAGTTTTTAGTCTTGCCAAAAGAATTTTTGTATGTTATAATAGTATCCGTTATAGTTTATTTTTACTAAGAGGAGGTGCATCACACATGCCAAATATAAAATCAGCTAAAAAAAGAGTTAAAATTATTGAGAAAAAAACATTAACAAATAATATGATTAAAACTGGATATAAATCAGCTGTTAAAAAATTCGAAGAAGCTGTTGCTGCTGGAAATTTAGAAGAAGCTAAAGTTCTATTTTCTGAAGCTACTAAAAAAATTGACCAAGCTTGCACAAAAGGTGTAATCGTTAAAAATACAGCTGCTAGAAAAAAATCTAGCTTATCAAAAAAATTAAATGCTGCTATGGCTTAATTGTAGCAAAAAAATCGCTAATTTCTTAGCGATTTTTTATTTACTATTTTCTAAAAATATCTTTATTTGTTTTGCAACAAGTTCTTCTTTTCCATGGAAAGAATGATCTGCGCCATCTATATAACCTATATCTTTCTTGTTGTTTTTGATTTTTCTCTTCATAAATTCCACTTGGTTTTGAGCTGTTCTTTTTATTAATTCTCTAACATTCCCCCATCTTATAAATAATGGAACTTCAATTTGATTTAATATTTCAAATTCATCGTCTTCTAAATCATATGGTGCAAAGTCTATATTTTTATTATATTTTACATACCTTAAAAACGTTTTTACTGATATAGGATGTATAAAACTTTCTATTGGCATTAATTCCATTGCCTTTCCATTTTCTTCTTTTTCTTCTGCATATTTCAAAAATTCAATTTTTGAATATTCTCTACAGATTCCTGGTATATCAACTAAAGATAATAGAATTATTCCTTTTATATATTGTAAAAGTTCATCATTAGTCTCTTTCATTTTTTGATGTGTATATACAATTTTTGTTGCACCCAAACTATGTCCTTGTAAATATATATCTGTATATCCTAACTGTATTGCATATTTCATTGCTCCTGCAATATCAAAATAAGATTCTTCTATATCTTCAAATGCCATTCCACCTAATTTTTTATCTCCATTTTTATACTTTATATATTTAACAATTTCACTACCTCTTGTATTAAAACAAATTGTATCTATATTTATTTCATTAACGCTTTTAGAAATTACTTGATCCCTATTCTTAAAGCAATTACTTGTCATTCCATGAATTTGTATTAATACTTTTTTACTATTTGAATTTCCTTTGTTTATATAACCATTTAAAACAAGTCCATCAGTAGCATAAAATTTTATGATTTTAGTTTCCATCATTTCACTCTCCTATTATATTAAATAGACGTATTATTTTAATACGTCTACCTTTCATGTTATTTTGTTGTTGTTTGTTGTAAATTGATTCCATATGTTTCATATATCCATCTATAATAATCCCATACTTCTAATGTTTCTGGTAATCCAAAATCTGCTCCAAATGTTTCAACTGTAACTTTTGTGATTATTACATCATTAACAGGAACACTTTTTTCTGCTTGTTTTTTCTCTTCTTCTGTCATTCCTTCTTTTTCTACTATTTTTGTTTCAACTTTTTCGATTTTTTCAATAATATCTAATCCTTCAATTACTTTTCCAAAAGGTGCATATAATCCATCTAATGAATTAGATTTTTCTGTCATTATAAAAAATTGAGAACCAGCTGAATTATAGCTTTCTGTTGTTAATGTTTCAGAATAATTTTGTGTATAATCTGCTCTAGCCATTGATATAACGCCTTTTTCATGTTTCAATGTATTTTTGTTGTATTTGTTTGCTAAGAATTCTCCTTTTATACAATATTCTCTATCTTCGTCTTTACTTACTTCAATTCCCAAATCACTTAATTTCGGTGAGCCTGTCCCATCTCCATTAGAGTCTCCACCTTGAATCATGAATCCTTCAACTACTCTATGGAATTTTAATCCATCATAAAATCCATTTTGTGATAATGCAACAAAATTTGCTACCGCTTCTGGAGCTAATTCTGGATATAATTCTAATTTTATTGTTCCATAGTCTTGAATTTCCATTGTTACAATAGGATTTTTAACTTCCATTGTTGCTTTTTTATAATATCCGTATCCTAGACCTCCTATTAATACTAATATTAAAATTAATGCGATTATTGTTATTATGTTTGATGTTTTTTTCATTTTTATCTTCCTTTCTAAATTAATATATTGTCAAATGCAAATTGTTCTTGCATTTTCTTTAATGTTTGTTTTATCGTTCTGGCTCTTACATCTCCAATTCCTTCTACTTTGTTTAACTCATTTATTTCTGCAACTAAAATATGTTGGAATGATTTGAACGATTTTACTAATTTTTCAACTATACTACTTGGCATTCTAGGAACTTTATTTAATATCCTATAACCTCTTGGATATACCGCAAGTTCTTCAAAGTTTTCAAAGCTTTCATATCCTAAAATTTTAGCTATTGTTGGTAATTTCATTAATTCCTCATGTTCTAACATTGATAATTCCTCTAAAATTTCTTCAGCCTTGTCTTCTTTTACCATATAGTCTTTTATTAATTGAAGTTCTTCTTTTTCAAGACCTCCTATTAATTCTTCTAATTGCATACTAACTAGTCTTCCATCAGCTCCAAGTTCATATATTTTTTTCTGAATTTCCTCTACTATTCTCATTACCATTTCTGCTCTTTGTATTACAGTTAAAACATTATCAAGTGTTACTATATCATTAAACTCGTATTCATTTAATATACTTAATTTACTATCATATACTTTTCTATATTTTTCTAGTGTCTGTATTGCTTGATTTGCTTTGTTTAGTACTGCATCTGTGTTTTCTAAGACATAACGATGGTTTTCTTTGAATACTGTTATTATATTTCTTCTTTGTGATATACTTATTACTAATTCTCCAGTCTGTTTTGCTGTTCTTTCTGCTGTTCTATGTCTTGTCCCAGTTTCGACTGTTGATATTTGATATGATGGTATTAATTGTGCATTTGCAAATAATATTTTTTTCATATCTCCGCTTAGTATTATTGCTCCATCCATTTTTGCTAACTCATATAATTTTGCTGATGTGTATTCTTCATTTATAAAAAATCCTCCATCAACAATTTCATCTATCACTTCTTCATTATCTGTTATAAGTAATAATGCTCCTGTTTTTGCTTTTAATATACTGTCTAGTCCTTCTCGTATTGGCGTTCCCGGGGCGATTTTTTTCAGTATTTCAGCTATTGGGTCTTCTTTGATTGCACTCATCTAGGCCTTTCTCCCTCCTTATTTTATGCTTAGCTTTTTTAAAGCCTCCCCTATATTTTTCACGCCTATTATATCTAATTTATACTCATCTTTCAAGACTTTTTTATTATTTTCTGGAATAATACATGTTTTAAATCCCAATTTTTCGGCTTCTTTCAACCTTTTTTCTATTAAATTGATTCTTCTAACTTCTCCAGTAAGTCCTACTTCTCCCATCACTACTGTTGTTTGAGGTATTGGAACATTTTTATATGCTGATGCTACTGTTGCTATTATTCCTAAATCTATTGCTGGTTCTGAAAGTCTCATTCCACCTGCAATATTTAAATATACATCATGATTTCCAATTGATAATCCTGCTCTTTTTTCTAATACTGCAATTAACACTGCCATTCTATTATAATCAAATCCATTTGCAGTTCTTTTAGGCATGCCAAATACTGTTTGTGATGTTAATGCTTGCATTTCTACTAATATTGGTCTTGTCCCTTCTATACTTGCCACAATACATGAACCTGATGGATTATCATCTCTTTCTGTTATTAATATATCTGAAGGATTTGTTACTTCACACATTCCTTCTTGTCTCATTTCAAACATTCCAATTTCATTTGTTGATCCAAATCTATTTTTTACCGCTCTTAGAATTCTATATGTATTATATCTTTCTCCTTCTAAATAAAGTACTGTATCTACCATGTGCTCTAAAACTCTTGGTCCAGCTATGTTTCCATCTTTAGTTACATGCCCAATTATTACTGTTGTGATTTGCTGTGATTTACAAACTCTCATTATTTGTGATGTTATTTCTCTTACTTGACTTACACTTCCTGCAGCTGCAGATATTTCATCTGAGTACATTGTTTGTATTGAATCTATTATTACAAGTTTTGGTTTTATTTCTCCTATAGCCTCTCTAACTATGTCTATATCGGTTTCTCCCAGGAATAATAAGTCATCATTTTTTACTTCTAATCTATCTGCTCTTAGTTTTATTTGTTCTGCTGATTCTTCACCAGATACATATAAAACTTTTCCTTCTCCTTGAACTTTTTCACATAGTTGAAGAATTAATGTTGATTTTCCTATTCCTGGTTCTCCTCCAAGTAGTATTAATGAGCCTTTTACTAAACCTCCACCTAATACTCTGTCTAATTCTGAAAATCCTGTTGATGTTCTGTTTGCTTCTTGCCCTATATATGTATTTAAAGGCTTTGGTGTGCTATTTATCTTTTTGTCGGCTTTATTTGTTTCTGTGTATTTTTCTATTTTCTGTTCGTAAAATGTGTTCCAACTGTTACATGCCGGACATTTTCCTAACCATTTTGGTGATTCATTTCCACATTCATTACATACAAATATTGTTTTTGGTTTTGCCATTGTTTATCCTTTCTATTTCATAAAAAAGTTGACATTTATAAAAAATACATGTATAATATATTTAGAAAATGAGAAATCGCAGTACTGCGGTTACCACATAGTTGTTACAACACATTCGTACCGGTCAAAGCAGAATGTGTTGTTTTTTTATTCCTTATTAGTTAAATAGATAACTATTATTGTTAATAAGGTTATGTTTAAGGATAGCAAAAAAGCTAGTAAGTATATAAAAAATAGTATAAATCCCATAAACACCACCTCGCTTTCTCAGAGTTGTGCTCTGTATGTAAGGTGGCAACCACATCTACTTATTCTCATTTTCGAATTGCATTATATAATATTTATTTACAAAAAGCAATAGTTTTTCGCAAAAATATGTTTGGATTTTGTGCGTATAAAAAAGGCATCCTATTAGAATGCCTTTTTGTTTTTGGGATTATTAAGTTTCCTCAGCATGAACATATTCATCTACAATTTTATAAATATGTTTCTCCATTTCAGAACATAAAGTCTTAAACGAATAACCAGCCATCTGCCTAAGCAGGACAAGTGCCTTTATAGCTTCACTTTCCCAAGAAGTTATAGCACGCATCAACTTCTTCTCATTCAAAACATCTGTCCCACTACCATAAGTATATTGATAGTACTGCTGAGTTGTTTCGCGAAATTCACACCAAGTAACAGAAAATTTTTCTCCATTATCATCTTTAGAAAAAGAAATTCGCTCTATAACAAGTTTTAAACGATTTACTACGCGCCTAACATTGTTAATTTTTTCTTGAATATTTTTTAATTCTCCTTTTGCATCATCCGGAAATTGCTTTATAGCAATTTCCAAACCATCTTCCATATGCCAAAGCCGGTTTTTGTGTTTTTCCTTAAATTCCTCGATTTCGCTAATCAGTTTTTCTTCTGCCGGTCCAATCTTAATTGCTTCCATTGTGTTTCCTCCTAAAAAATTATTTTTACTAATGATGTTTGCCTATGCTGAAAAGTGGAGTTATACACCTTTCGTGGCTGTATTATAACACGTTCTTAGCGATTTAGCAAGTTCATGGCATATATTTCCTTTGCTTTTGCCTTTTTAACATGTTATTATTTACATAAGAGGTGAATTTTATGCAAAAAATGATTTCAGAATTAAAAAATTTAGATAAAGATACATATAAAATAATGAACTATGGTTTAATATTTTCTACTTTTGTAGCATTAATCTCTGTAGCCATTCTATTTTGTTATATTTTTTTAGGAATTAATTTTTTATATTATTTAGGAATAGCTTTAATTGAAATGAGTTTTTCATTTGCAGTTGAATTTATTGTTTGTGGTATAGTAGTAGACTTTATAAGGAAAAAACGCATTTAAAAATCAAGTGGCTTTGCCACTTTTTTTGTTTGTCTAATTATATTGATATTTGTTTTAAATAGTGATATATTGTGGTTAATAAAATAACCATGGAGGTAATTATGGAAATAAACGAATTATCAATCCACGAAAAAATTGGACAAATGATTATAATAGGAATGGACACTAATTATATAACAGATAGAATAAAAACAATGATAACAAAATATAAAATTGGCGGAATAATTTTATATAGAAAAAATTTCAGTACATATGACAAAATGCTCGAACTTATTCAACAATTAAAAGAATTAAATAAAGTGAACAAAATCCCATTATTTATCGCAATAGATCAAGAAGGTGGACGAGTAAATAGAATGCCTAAAGAAATTCAAAATCTTCCTCCTGCTAATAAAATTGCTTTACAAGAAGATGAAGAATTAGTACAAAAATCTGCTCAGTTAACTGGTAAATTACTAAAAAGTTCAGGATTCAATCTAAATTTTGCACCTGTGCTTGATATTAAAAATTTTTCTAATGAACATGCTATTGGTGATAGATGTTTTGGAAATGATAAAGAAACAGTTGCGAAATATGGTGTTGCAACTATGAAAACATTACAAGAACAAGGCGTAATTCCTGTGGTTAAACACTTCCCCGGACATGGTGCAACTAATAAAGATTCTCATTATTTCTTGCCAATTATAAATAAAAAAATTAAAGATCTCGAAAATGAAGATATGTATCCTTTTGAACAAGCAATAGCTAGTGGTGCAGATTGTTTATTAGTAGGCCATTTATTAATAAAAAATATAACCGGATTACATCCAGCTTCTTTATCTAGAAAATTTATTTCTAGATATGTAAGAAGAAAATATAAATATAATGGAGTTGTTTTTACAGATGATTTAAAGATGAGAGCTATTAAATTTTTATATGGCTCAATAAACTCTGTTGTAAAAGCTTTTAAAGCTGGTAATGATATTATAATTTTCAGATTTAATAAAGATGAAGAAAAAAATGCAATTGAAAAAGTCGTAAAACTAACATTGTCAGGAAAAATCAAAGAAAGTAGAATTAACCGCAGTGTTAAACGAATTATTAATCTGAAAGAAAAATACAATCTTTCAGATAATATGCCTGAAGAAAGTATTGATATTGATGATTTTAATAATGAAGTATTAAAGATTCGTGAAAAATGCGGATTATAAAAGACTTCCTATTGGAAGTCTTTTTTTATTTCTTCAATTCTTCAGCAAACATTTTGTTAAGTATTTGTGGATTAGCTTTTCCTTTAGTTTCTTTCATTGCCTGTCCAACTAAGAAACCTAAAGCTCTCTCTTTTCCTGCTTTAAAATCTGCAACAGATTGAGGGTTTGCTTCAATAATTTTAAGTACAACTTCTTTAATTGCACCTTCATCAGAAATTTGAATCCATCCTTTTTCTTTAATAATATCTTCTGGATCTTTTGGATTTTCAAATAATTCTTCTAAAACTTTTTTACCAATGCTTGAACTAATTGTTCCTTTATCAATTAACACTATTATTTTTGCCAATTGTCCTGCAGTAAAAGGTATTTGAACTGCATCCATTTCGTTTTCATTTAATATTCTTGAAATATCTGAAATTATCCAGTTATTAACAGCTTTGTGATTTCCACATATTTCAGATGCTTTTTCAAATAAATCTGATAAATGTTTTGATGCTGTTATTATTCCTGCATCTTTTTCAGATAATTTGTAATCATTTAAATATCTTTGTTTTCTGCTTTCTGGCATTTCAGGTAAGCTTTTTCTAATTTCTTCAATATATTCATCTGATAATTTAATTGCTACTAAATCTGGCTCTGGGAAATATCTATAATCTTCAGCATTCTCTTTATCTCTCATTGAAAATGTCTTTCCAGAAACTTCATCCCATCTTAATGTTTCTTGTGTTATAACTCCCCCATTTTCAATAACTTCTATTTGCCTTTCCACCTCATAATTAATTAATCTTGTTATACTTCTAAATGAGTTCATATTTTTGGTTTCTGTACGAGTCCCAAATTTTGTTTCACCTTTTTTACGTACTGATATATTAACATCTGCTCTAAATGAACCTTCTTGCATTTTACAGTCTGATACTTCTACATATTCAAGTATTGATTTCAGTTTTTTCAAATATGCATCTACTTCTTCTGCTGAACGAAAATCAGGTTCAGATACAATTTCTATTAAAGGCACACCTGCTCTATTTAAATCAACTAGAGCTCCCCCTCCAAAATTGTCGTGGTCTAATTTTCCTGCATCATCTTCTATGTGAATTCTTGTTATTCCTATTTTTTTAGAGCCTTGACTTGTTTCTATATCAATATATCCGTGTTCACACAATGGTTTATCATATTGTGAAATTTGATATGCTCTAGGAGTATCTGGATAAAAATAGTTTTTCCTATCATTTTTACTATCTCTTGATATTTCACAATTTGTTGCTAATCCTGCTTTTACAGCATATTCCACAACTTTTTCATTTAATTTGGGTAATGTTCCTGGCATTGCCATACATATTGGACATACTTGTGTGTTTGGTTCTGCACCAAATGTTGTTGGGCAACTACAAAATATTTTTGTTTTTGTTGAAAGTTCTGCGTGAACTTCTAAGCCCATTATTACTTCATAATCTTCTCTTGCCATTAGTTCACCCCTCCTTTGAATGTAGGTTTGTACTTCGCACGGAAATTGGTTTCTTGTTCATATGCATATGCTGCTTTTAAAATTGTTTCTTCTTCAAATTTATTTCCAATAATTTGCATACCTATTGGTAATCCATTTCCATCAACACCACAAGGAATTGATATTCCTGGAAGACCTGCAATATTTATAGATACTGTACAAATATCAGCTAAATACATTTCCATTGGATTTGTAAATTTTGTCCCTATTCCAAATGCCGTTGTTGGAGATGTTGGTGTTACTAAAACATCATATTTTTTGAAAGCTTCATTAAACTCATTCATTACTACTGTACGAACTTGTTGTGCTTTTTTGTAATATGCATCATAATATCCTGATGATAACACATAAGTTCCAAGTATAATTCTTCTTTTTACTTCTGGACCAAAAGCTTCACTTCTTGATTTCTTGAAAATTTCTTTTAATGTTTTAGCTTCAGGTGATCTATGTGTATATCTTATTCCATCATATCTTCCTAAATTTGAGCTTGCTTCTGCACATGCAATTATATAATAAGTTGCTAATGCATAATTTGCAATGTCTAATGAAAATTCTTCAACTTCTGCTCCCATTTCTTTATATTTAGCAATAGCTGTTTCTAGAGAAGCTTTTACCTCTTCATTTATTCCTTCTCCAAAAAATTCTTTAGGCACTCCTATTTTTAAGCCTTTTATATCTTTTTGTAGAGCTTTTGTATAGTCTTTTGCCCCTGTATCAACTGAAGTTGAATCCATTTCATCATGTCCAGCAATTACATTTAAAAGCATTGCACAGTCTTGAACATCCTTTGTAAATGTTCCAACTTGGTCAAGTGATGATGCAAACGCTACTACACCATATCTTGAAACTAACCCATATGTAGGTTTTAGTCCAACTACACCACATAAGCTCGCTGGCTGACGTATACTTCCGCCAGTATCTGTCCCTAATGCCCATGGCACCATATTAGCTGCAACAGCAGCTGCTGAGCCTCCTGATGACCCACCTGGCACTCTTGATAAATCCCATGGATTTTTAGTTTTCTTGAAATATGATGTTTCTGTTGAACTTCCCATTGCAAATTCATCCATATTTAGTTTTCCTAAGTTTATCATTTCTTCAGCATTTATTTTATCCATTACTGTTGCATCATATGGTGCAACAAAGTTTTCTAACATTTTTGACCCACATGTTGTTTTTATATTTTTTGTGCATATATTGTCTTTTATTCCTATTGGAATTCCAGCTAAATCTCCAAGATTTTCTCCGTTTTTTGCTCTTTCTTGAATCTTTTCAGCTTGTTCCATTACTTGTTCTGCTAAGCCTGTTATAAAAGCTTGTACTTGTGGTTCTTTTTCTTCTATTTGTTTTATATATGCTTCATTTATTTCTGTTATTGTTAATTCTTTGTTTTTTATTTTTTCTTGTAACTCATGTACTGTTAATTCAGTTATATTCATGTTTTCCTCCTTTTAAGTAATTAATTTAATACTTTTGGTATTTTAAACATGTGTCTATCCTGCTCAGGTGCATTTTGTAATAATCCTTCTATATTATCAAATGCTTTTGCTTCATCTTTTCTGAATACATTTTTAGACTCATTTGCTCCTATTGTAACATCTACGCCCTCTACCGGTGCATTATTTACTATATTGGCAAAATTTAAAATATCTTGTAAATTCAACATATATTGTTCTAATTCATTTTCTTCTATTTCTAGATGAGCTAAGTTAGCTATGTGTAATATCTCTTCTTTACTTACTTTCATTTACACTCCCCCTTATATTTGTTTTTTTGCATCAATTTTTATATGAACATCTCTTAATTGGTCAAGTGTTACATTTCCTGGTGCTCCCATCATTAAATCTTGTGCTTTACTGTTTAGCGGAAATGCTATAACATCTCTTATTGTATCACATTCTGCTAAAAGCATCAATATTCTATCAACTCCAGGTGCAATTCCAGCATGTGGTGGAGCACCAAACTGAAATGCATTAAATAATGCTCCAAATTTTTCTTCTACATGTTCTTTAGAGTATCCTGCAATTTCAAATGCTTTTAACATTATATTTATATCATGGTTTCTTACCGCTCCTGATGACAATTCAACTCCATTACATACAATATCGTATTGATATGCCAATATGTCTAATGGATTTTGTGTTTGTAACGCTTCTAAACCACCTTGAGGCATTGAAAAAGGATTATGGCAAAATTCTATTTTTCCATCA
>JAZSAX010000066.1:0-2567 GCA_045602065.1 Clostridia bacterium | reverse complement strand
CAAAATTAGTATTGATTTACACTGCTTTTGCTTTTCTTATGACATTGCTCAGAGAAATTGTTAAAGATGCGGAAGACTTAAAAGGTGATAAGCTAACTCGCTGTCGTACAATCCCTATTGTGTTGGGAATTAAAAAAATGAACGTGATATTAATATTATCGATACTGTTAATATGTATGCTTCTGATTTACTTTACTTATGTTTTATACGTGATGCATTCATATATAGCATTGGTAATTATGTCCTTGATTTTGTTATGCTTGGCATTATCATTGACATATTTACTAAGAAAGAATATTAGTTATCATAAATACTCTGTGTTTTTGAAAATAATGATGCTTTTGGGCATTATATCAATGATATTTGTATAATATGTTAGATAAATTAAACAATTATAATATTATTCTTGCTTCAAAATCGCCACGAAGACAAGAACTTTTAAAAGGGATTGGTTTGAACTTTAATGTTTTAACTAAAGATGTCGATGAATCATATCCTTCTCGTTTGTCGGTTTATGAAGTGGCTCCTTACTTGAGCTTAAAAAAAGCCAAAGCTTTTGAAGATGCTGAACTTCCTGATAATTATATGATTATTACGGCAGATACTATTGTAGTCGTAGGTGATGAGATCTTAGGGAAACCTAAAGATAAAGAGAATGCTTGTGAAATGTTACTTAAACTTTCGGGTAAGAAACATTCTGTGATAACAGGTGTTACAATTCGTACAAAAGATAGAACAAAGACATTCTCGGCAGTATCTAATGTTGTATTTGAAAAGCTTGATTCTGAAGAAATTAACTATTATGTTGATAACTTCAAACCTTTTGATAAAGCTGGCTCTTACGGCATACAGGAGTGGATTGGTTATATTGGTGTTAGTGCTGTTGAAGGTTCCTACTTTAACGTAATGGGATTGCCTACACAGAAATTGTATACGGTATTAAAAACATTTTGATTAATAAACAGATATATGAAATATTATATAATAGCAGGCGAAGCTTCTGGTGATTTACACGGTGCAAATCTAATTTCATCATTGAAGAAAAAGGATCCTCACGCCAAGATTAGAGCCTGGGGCGGTAATTTGATGAAAAAACAAGGCGCGATTTTAGTGAAACATTATAGAGATCTCGCTTTTATGGGTTTCGTTGAAGTTTTGTTAAATCTTAGAACGATACTTAAAAATCTGAGTTTTTGCAAAAAAGACATTCTTAAATTTAAACCTGATGCAGTTGTTCTTATTGATTATCCTGGGTTTAACTTGAAAGTCGCAAAATTTGCACATAAACATAATATTAAGGTGTATTATTATATCTCACCGCAGGTGTGGGCTTGGAAAAAACGTAGAGTTCATACTATCAAAGATGTGGTAGATAAAATGTTGGTTATCTTGCCTTTTGAAAAGAAATTTTATGATGAATATCGTGTAGATGCTCATTTTGTAGGTCATCCACTTCTTGATGAGTTACAGAAGGTTAAACATATAACTAAAGAAAATTTTGTACGTCAAAATCAGTTGGAACATAAAAAGGAAATTATCGCCCTTTTGCCAGGAAGTCGTAAGCAAGAAGTGAGTCGAATGCTTGAAATAATGCTTAAAGTGGTGGATAGATTTCCTAATTATCAATTTGTTATAGCTTGTGCGCCTTCGTTGACGGAAGATTTCTATAAAAAAATAGTTGGTAATGCTAACGTTCATCTCGTCTTTAATAAAACATATCAGCTGTTACAGGTGGCAAGTGCGGCTTTAGTTACATCAGGAACTGCGACTTTGGAAACGGCTCTGTTTTATGTTCCAGAAGTGGTTTGCTATAAAGGAAATCCTATTTCTTATCTGATTGCCAAAAATCTTATCAAAGTGAAATATATCAGCCTTGTTAATCTGATAATGGATAAACCTGTTTTAAAAGAGTTGATACAGAATGATTTAACTCCTGATAATATATCCGAAGAACTAAAACTGCTGCTTTCAAATCATAAAAAACAGCTTCAATTACTCGATGATTATGAAGATCTAAGAATAGTTTTGGGTAATGCTGGAGCTTCTTTTAACGCAGCTTCTGTTATAGTTAATGACTTGAAGAAAAAGAAATAATTGTTAATAATTTTTAACGTAAAATAATTGTGATTCAATGTTTTATGTATTAAAATTATTCTTATCTTGCACCATGAATCCAAAATTTATGATGCAAGATGATTTCATGGTTTAAATATCCGTTTATCAGACTCTTAATTCCTTTTGCGATAGGAATATATTTGGCGTTTGCTTTGGCTAATATGGCAAATGACGCTAAAATAATCCTTCGTTTGCTAATTTTACTTTCTTTATTGCTGCTATCTAAAGTCTTGACTTCATCATTGCTTAAGGATTATCGTTATCGTAGGATATTTTCTTCTTTATTATATTTATACCTTATAGTATTAGGTTTTACATTAGTTAAAATTAAAGAGTATAAATTGTGTATCAATGATATATCAAGTGTAGATTTATGCCCTAAATATTATTATGCTATACTTGTAGAACCTCCTATAGTTAAGGAGAAGTCAATTAAGGTAATGATGAAAGTC
>JAZSAX010000065.1:0-2494 GCA_045602065.1 Clostridia bacterium | reverse complement strand
TTCATTAATAATATTTAAATCAAGAGCACGTTCAAATAAGTTTTTATCAACTTGAACTAAAGACAATGATTTAACTCCTTCTGCTTCAATCTTTTCCTTACCGCCTTGCATTCTATCAACAACAACACAAGACCAACAAATTTCAGAACCTAGATTTCTAATTGCAGGAATCCAAGCACGAATATAGCTTGATGCAACAGTAATCAAATCAGCAATATGTAAAACTTTTTTTCCTTCTAAAGAAGAAATTGAATTAGTAATCGTAAAATTACAATCACTTTCAACAACAGACAAATCTTTATAGATACTTAAATGAGGCTTGTTTAAAAGATAAGAAATCATATTAGAAAAGAACCAATCTCTTCTTTCGCCACCTGAAATATAGTCAATTTCAGAAACATCAATATTATTTTCAATATATTGAACCATTGTATCAATAACAGTTTTATAAATTTTATTAGTTTGATATTGTTTTAAAACTTTCTTGAAAACCCTCTCTGGTAAAGTTAATTTATCAGCTAAACATTCATCAATAAATGATAATAATTGTGTAGCATCTTGTTCATTTCCATAAACAAAATGTGTATTAATAAAATAGGGACCAATTTTCCCAGAAGTATACCAAAAAGGCTTATTTTCTTCACAAAATCTAATTGCATTTGTCTCAAATAAATATGACATTAAATCAGACATATTAATTCCTCCTTTAAAATTTTCTAAAATTATTGTAATTGTAAAAGACAAAAAAGTCAATTAAAGTGTTGAAAAACAATAAAGTGAATGATAGAATGAAAAAGAAAGTGAGGAAGACATGGTAAATCAAATTGATAGATTAATAGAAAAAATAAGAGAAACAAAAAATCCAACAGTAATGGGACTTGATCCAAGATATGAGATGTTACCTAAATGTGTAACAGAAAAATATCCACAAACTTTAGAAGGAGCTGCACAAGCGATAATTGAATATAATAAAGCACTAATAGATGCAACATTTGACATCATACCTGCTGTAAAACCACAAATTGCATTTTATGAAATGTTTGGAATTTCTGGTATCCAAGCATTTAAAGAAACATGTGAATATGCGAAACAAAAAGGTATGATTGTAATTGCAGATATAAAAAGAGGAGATATTGGGTCAACTGCCCAAGGATATTCAAATGCATATTTAGGAAAAACTAAAATTGGAAATACAGAACAATCAATATTTGATGTAGACTTCATAACTGTAAACCCTTATATGGGGACAGATTGTGTAAAACCATTTATAGATGATTGTAAAAAATATAATAAAGGATTATTTATTTTAGTAAAAACATCAAATCCATCGTCTGGTGAGCTACAAGACCTTAAATTTGAAAATGGAAAAGAAGTATATAAAAAAGTTGCAGAATTAGTTGAAAAATGGGGACAAGAATTAATTGGAGAAAATGGATATAGCAGTATTGCAGCAGTAGTTGGAGCAACTTATCCAGAACAGTTACAACAAATAAGAGAGATTGCACCACATACCTATTTCTTAATTCCTGGATATGGTGCACAAGGTGGAACAGCTAAAGATATTGCTTATGGATTTGATAAAAATGGATTAGGCGGAATTGTTAATGCATCAAGAAGTTTGATGTGTGCTTACAAATCAGACAAATGGAAGGATAAATTTGAAGAAATTGATTATGCACAAGCTACAAGAGCAGAAGCAATTAGAATGAGAGATGAATTAAACCAAGTTATATAAGGGGGAATAAAAGTGCCAGGATTTACAATACATATGGCTGTGGCTAAAGAATATATAAAAAAACATGAAAATGAGATAAAAAATGAAGATGAATTTATAAAAGGTGTAATTGCACCAGATATGAATGAAAATTTAGATGGGTCTGCTGAAGATAAGAGTAAAAATCATTATGGAAAATGGGGTAAATATGAAGTAACAACCTATATAGATGAATTCTTAAAAGATTTTACAATAGATATGAGACAAGATTTTTGGAGAGGATATTTTCTACATTTATTAACAGATCATTATTTTTATAATAAACATTTTAAGAAAGAACATCAGGAAATGGTAAAAAATAATGACAGATTTTATTATGACTATGATTGTTTAAACAAGTCATTGATTGAAAGATACCAAATACATGTACTGGATAATATAAAAAAATATATGAACATGTTTGATGATAAACCTAAATATTTGATAGAAACAAAAGTTATAGATTTTATAGAAGAAATTTCAAGTATGGATATACAAGATAAAACTGAAATAATAAGTCAAAAAGGGATGGACAGTCTTTAAAATTTTATAAATTTTATCAAAATACTTGAAAAAACTTAAAAATCGCGTTATAATAAGTAATGCATGTGCCCGTAGTTTAGCTGGATAGAATGCAAGGCTACGAACTTTGAGATCGGGGGTTCGAATCCCTCCGGGCACACCAAGAAGTAGATAACAAAATCTACTTCTTTTTTTATTTATTAGAAAGCACAATATCGA
>JAZSAX010000064.1:0-5305 GCA_045602065.1 Clostridia bacterium | reverse complement strand
AGCAGCTCGTATTGCTATGACACGTTATACAAAAAGAGGTGGGCAAGTTTGGATTAAAATATTTCCAGACAAACCAATAACACAAAAACCAGCCGGAACTCGTGGTGGTAAAGGTAAAGGTAATGTTGAATATTGGGTAGCAGCTGTAAAACCAGGTAGAGTTATGTTTGAAATAGCAGGTGTACCTGAAGAAACAGCTAGAGAAGCCTTGAGATTAGCTATGAATAAACTACCAATTAAAACAAAATTCGTAGCAAAAGAAAATGTAAACAAGGTGGGTGATAGTGATGAAGATAAGTAAAATAAGAGAAATGTCTTCACCAGAACTAGAAAAAGAACTAGGTGAACTAAAATCAGAATTATTCAAATTAAAATTTAGTTTAGCTACAAATGGATTAGATAACCCAATGAAAATTAAAGAGGTTAGAAAAGATATAGCTAAAATAAATACAGTATTAACAGAAAGAAAGATCGCAGAAGCGAAAGCATAATAAGAAATAGAAAGATAGGAGGAAAATGACCTATGGAAGAAAGAAATCTTCGTAAAGTTATGGTTGGAACTGTAACATCTGACAAGATGGATAAAACAGTAGTTGTTTCAGTAGAAACAAGTGTAAGCCATAAAATGTATGGAAAAACAGTTAAAAGAACATATAAATTAAAAGCACATGATGAAAACAATAGCTGTGAAATGGGAGATAAAGTAAAAGTAATGGAAACAAGACCACTTTCTAAAGACAAGAGATGGAGAGTAGTTGAAATTCTTGAAAAAGGAGGAAAATAGATCATGATACAACAACAAACAATATTAAAAGTTGCTGACAATACTGGAGCTAAAGAAATTATGTGTATCAGATGTACAGGTGGTTCATTCGTTAAAACAGCTAACATCGGTGATGTTATAGTTGCCTCTGTTAAAACAGCAACACCAGGTGGCGTTGTTAAAAAAGGTGACGTAGTTAAAGCTGTTATCGTAAGAAGTAAAAAAGGTTTAAGAAGACCAGATGGTTCATATGTTAAATTTGATGAAAACGCAGCAGTTATAATCAAAGATGACAAAACACCAAAAGGAACACGTATATTTGGACCAGTTGCAAGAGAATTAAGAGAAAAGGATTATATGAAAATATTATCATTAGCACCAGAAGTTTTATAATATGTAAAGAAGGAGGTTAAACTCAATGAGAATAAAAAAAGGAGATACAGTCCAAGTTTTATCTGGTAATGACAAAGGTAAAAAAGGAGAAGTATTAGAAGTTATGCCTAAAGACTCAAAAATAGTTGTAAAAGGTGTAAATGTTAGAAAAAAACACATCAAACCTAGAAGACAAGGTGAAGAAGGTGGAATAATTCCAATTGAATGTGCTATAGACAGTTCAAAAGTTAATGTAGTATGCTCAAAATGTGGAAAATCTACAAGAGTAGAATATAAAGTAGAAAATGATAAAAAAGTTCGTATTTGTAAAAAATGTGGAGCTGTAATCAAATAGAAAGGAGGATTAACTTAACATGGAAAAACTAAGAGAACAATATGTAAAAGAAGTAATTCCAGCATTAATGAAAAAATTTGAATATAAATCAGTTATGCAAGTTCCAAAACTTGACAAAATTGTTATAAATATAGGTTTAGGAGATACAAAGGAAAATCCTAAAGCATTAGAAAATGCAGTAAATGATTTAATGCAAATCACAGGCCAAAAAGCTATGATAACAAAAGCAAAAAAATCAATTGCAGCATTCAAATTAAGAGAAGGAGCTAACGTTGGATGTAAAGTAACATTGAGAGCAGATAAAATGTATGATTTTGCATACAAACTATTTAATGTTGCATTACCAAGAGTTAGAGATTTTAGAGGTGTTTCTGCAAATTCATTTGATGGAAGAGGAAACTACTCAATGGGTATTAAAGAACAATTAATATTCCCAGAAATCGAATATGATAAAGTAGATAAATTAAGAGGTATGGATATCATATTTGTAACAACAGCTGAAACAGACGAAGAGGCAAAAGAATTATTAACATTATTAGGAATGCCTTTCAAAGCATAATATAAGGAGGAAAAAATATAATGGCTAAAAAATCTATGAAAATAAAACAAGCTAGACCACAAAAATTCAAAACTAGAGAATACAATAGATGTAAAATTTGTGGTAGACCACATGCTTATATTAGAAAATTTGGAATTTGCCGTGTATGTTTCAGAGAATTAGCACACAAAGGTGAGATTCCAGGAGTTAAAAAAGCAAGTTGGTAAAAATCGATTGAAATTTGAATCAATTTTATCGAATAAAAAAAGAAAAGGAGGAAAGTAAATTGAATACTACAGATCCAATAGCAGATATGTTAACAAGAATAAGAAATGCTAACAGTGCTAAACATAAAACAGTTGATGTACCATCTTCAAAAATTAAAACAGCTATAGCTGAAATATTATTTAAAGAAGGATATATCAAATCATTTGAAATAATAAGCAATGAAAATCAAGGAATCATCAGAATAACTCTAAAATATGATGAAAAAGGAACTAGAGTAATTGATGGTATAAAAAGAATTAGTAAACCAGGATTAAGAGTATATGCTAATAAAGAAGAATTACCAAAAGTATTAAATGGTTTAGGAACAGCAATAATTTCTACTTCACAAGGTCTAAAAACAGACAAAGAAGCTAGAGAAGCAGGAATAGGTGGAGAAGTTTTAGCTTACATTTGGTAATTAAAATAGAGGGAAAAATTAACCTAAATGTGAAAAGGTAAAAACCATAATTAACGTTAGGCGAACGCCCTAAAAGAAAAGGAGTGAATGAAATGTCAAGAATAGGAAATAAACCTATAACAGTACCAGCAGGAGTTGAAGTTAAATTAGATGGACAAAAAATAACTGTAAAAGGACCTAAAGGTACATTAGAAAGAGAAATACATAACAATATTTCTGTATCAATAGAAGAAAATACTATTAAAGTTGAAAGACCAAATGATTTAGCTCTAAATAGAAGCTTACATGGTTTAACAAGAACTTTAATTAACAACATGATAACAGGTGTAGAAAAAGAATTTACAAGAGAATTACAAATAAATGGTGTTGGATACAGAGTTGCAAAACAAGGAAACAACTTAAACCTAACATTAGGATATTCTCATCCAGTAATATTTGAAGCACCAGCTGGAATTTCTTTTGATGTTCCAAATCCAAACACTATTATAGTAAGAGGGATTGACAAAGAATTAGTTGGTCAAACAGCAGCTAATATCAGAACAAAAAGACCACCTGAAGTATATAGAGGTAAAGGTATTAAATATGCTGAAGAAGTTATTAGACGTAAAGAAGGTAAGACAGGAAAATAATTCTTAGAAAGGAGAAATAATAACAATGGTTAGTAAAACAGATAGAAAATTAGAGAGAACTAGAAGACATGCTAGAGTTAGAACTAAGGTATCTGGAACAGCAGAAAGACCAAGATTATGTGTATACAGAAGTAACACAAATTTATATGCACAAATTATAGATGATGTTGCAGGAAATACATTAGTAGCTGCATCAACATTAGATAAAGAAGTTAAAACAAAAAAATCTAATATTGAAGCAGCTAAAGAAGTTGGAGCTTTAATTGCTAAAAGAGCTGCTGCAAAAAATATAAAAACAGTAGTATATGACCGTGGTGGATATATATTCCATGGTGTTGTAAAAGCATTAGCTGAAGCTGCAAGAGAAGGAGGCTTAGAATTCTAATGGAAGAAAATAAAATGCCAGAATTAAAAGAAAAAGTAGTAGCTATAAATAGAGTTGCGAAAGTAGTAAAAGGTGGTAGAACATTTAGATTTAGTGCTGTAGTTATCGTTGGAGATGGTGCAGGACATGTAGGAATCGGAAATGGTAAAGCTGCTGAAGTGCCAGATGCTATTAAAAAAGCTATTCAAGAAGCTAAGAAAAACTTAGTAGAAGTTCCAATAGTTGGAACAACAGTACCTCATGAATTCGTTGGAGAATTTGGTAGTGCAAAAGTTATGCTAAAACCAGCTAAAGTTGGTACAGGACTTATAACTGGAGGAAGTGTAAGACCAGTATTAGAATTAGCAGGATATAGAGATGTTCGTACAAAAGTTATTGGTACAAACAATCCAAGAAACGTTGTATATGCAACTATCGAAGGACTAAAAAATATGAGAACTATTGAACAAGTTGCTAAAAAAAGAAATAAAAAAGTTGATGAAATAATGTAATTTAAAATTACAAGAAAACTAAAGGCAAGGGTAATCACTAATTCACACGGGTAAGGGACATATCTTATCCGAGTGGATAGACAGAAGGTGAAGATGTGTCCCTTGTCCAATAGAGGAGGTGCAAGGAAGAAATGAAATTAGGAGAACTAAAACCAGCTGTTGAGAAAAAAGCTAGAAAAAGAGTAGGTCGTGGTATGGGTTCAGGACTTGGAAAAACATCAGGAAAAGGTCATAAAGGACAAAAAGCTAGATCTGGTGGAGGAGTTAGAAGAGGATTCGAAGGAGGTCAAACACCATTATATAGAAGACTTCCAAAAAGAGGATTCACAAACATCCATGCTAAAAACTATACAGAAGTAACATTAACAATGTTAAACAAATCAAAAGCAACAGATGTAACAGCAGAAAGCTTAGTAGAAGAAGGAATAATCGGAAAAATAAACGATGGAATCGTAGTTTTAGCTACAGGAAAATTAGAGAAAAAATTAAATGTTAAAGCTAGTAGATTCACTGCTGCTGCTAAGGAAAAAATAGAAGCCCTAGGCGGAAAGGCAGAGGTGATTTAGTTGTTTAAAACGATTAAAAACGCTTTAAAAACACCGGATGTAAGAAAAAGATTAATGTATACATTGCTTCTTATAGTATTATTTAGACTAGGATGCTATATTACTGTACCTGGTGTAGATGCAACAGCATTAAATGAAGCAATGTCTACAGGCGGAATTGCAGGTTTTATAGATTTAATATCAGGAGGAGCTTTTTCAAGATTCTCAATATTTGCAATGTCAATAAGCCCATATATAACATCATCAATTGTTGTTCAATTATTGGCAATGATAATACCTTCATGGGAAAGAATGACTAAAGAAGGTGGAGAAGAAGGTAAGAGAATAATCAATAAATATACAAAGATAATAACAATAATATTAGCTTTAGTAGAATCTATTGGTATCTACTTATCATATAGAAGTTCTGGAGTATTCATAAATCCAGGATTATTAACAGGATGTCTAGTTGTGACATCATTAATAGCAGGAACATCTTTACTTATGTGGTTAGGAGAACAAATCACAAGTAAAGGAATCGG
>JAZSAX010000063.1:0-5290 GCA_045602065.1 Clostridia bacterium | reverse complement strand
CTTCTATATTAAAATCTATTGATTCATATTGCCTTATAACACTAAAATCTGGTTGCAAAGCAATATTTATAATATTAGATGTATCTCCAATAGTAATTGTAATAAAATCATAAACATTTTTATTACCTTCTATAAAAGCAGTAATTGTAGTACTATCATTAATATCTCCAATAACATTATAATTACCATCAGTATCAATTTCTACTACATCTGAATTTGCTGATTCCCATATAACATTTCTTTCTACTTCAACATTATTTAATAAAACATTTGCAGTTAATTTACCAGTAGCACCATTTAATAATGTTAAATCTTGTGAATTTATAAATATGTCATAATTGTAAGTTCCATTTTCTGCAATGCCAAGTTCTAAATCATCACCATCTCTAAATTCATCTAAATATAAATCTAAATACAATAAAGTTGTAGGTGAATCAATATCATAGTCTACTGCATTTTGATAACCATATAACTTAAAAGGTCTTCCAGAAAGAATAAAACGTGTATTTGTTTTAAATAATCTTAGAGTATCTTCATTTCCTTGAACCATTATTACAGCATGGTTATTTGGTGTTAAAATATATTTACTTACTTTTACAGTAGAAGCCGCCATATCATAATCAACAACACAAGGTATTGAAAATATAGCACCATTTTTAGGGTCTTTTATTTTAAGACTATTATTACATCTTCTTATTCCGCAATCTTGAACAACTCCATCATATTCACTATAACTATGTACAATCCAATAACAATTATCAAATTTATACATAAGTCCTCTTTTGACAGTATGAGTGATATCGCGAAATATAAGTTTATTGAAATCGCGGACATCTTTAAGACCCGTGGATGTATCGGCTACAGTTGGAACTAACCAAACTTCTAAATCATCATAACAATAACTACCTATATCTCTTTGTTCTTTTACAGTATAAAGAGCAGTAGTATTATCCCATTGCATATCTATAAATTCTTGTTGTAAATTTCTATACATTTTATCAGGAACGGTATCAATTTGAGAATTAATAATATTATTGAAAAATCTTAATGACACTATAATCACCCTCTTTTCTCAATAATGTCTATCATATGAAATACCATAGATTTAACTCTACGATGCCCCGCATCTTTCCCAAGAACCCATAAACCTTTTAATATTTCATATATTTCTTTTTCTCCAACGCCAACCCAATAAACATATAATCTATCTATATAATTTAAATAACTATCAACTCTTAAATCATTATCAATATTCTCATAAAGAATTAAAATTTTATAAATAGAGGATATATCTTTTTCTTTCATAAAAACCTCCATTTATAATTAAATATCTGCAAAAAAAGAACTAAGTTGATAAGCAACTTTTTGTCTATCTAATTCTTCTCTGAGTTTATCTAAATAAGTTGAATTTTCTTTAAGATTTTGTGATTCGCTATGATTTTTAAAAGAACTTGCCGCTTGTAAATGTTGTCTATACAAAGCATAGGTTTGATTATCTCTTAAATACCATTTAATCACCCATAAATTTGCCAAAATTGACTTTTCAACCATTGTTAAATCAGAAACAAATTCTCGTGTTTCTGTATTGTATTCTAACGATTGTTTACATTCTGGAAAATCAGGAATGGCAGAAATTAAAAATCCATCACAATAAGTTTTAAAAGAATCTTCATCTTGAAGTGATAATTTTGATAAACGATAATCATTGACAGTTATTAAAGCTAAATCAATAATATCATCAAAAGAAGTCAATTATATCACTCCTCGTCAAGAGGTTCAATGTCAATAAGCTTTTTACCACATAAATTTCCAAGCTCAACTAAAATGTTTGCATCTACTGGAATATTATTAATTTTTTTATCAACTATCATATCAACAATAATCTTCTTTTGTTCATCTGAGGCGTTTCTATAAATTTCACATACATCATTTGCACTATATTTAAGAAGATTTTTTAATGTAGTTTCATCAATTAATTTCTCATAAATTCCATCTAATTCACATTCTTCTACAAAATCAGCGTCAGCAATATATAAAAGCCCATTAGAAATAGATTGTGGCATATTACTTACAATAGTTTTTGCTTCATTTTCGGCAACTGAAAGAGAATCAAATTGTTTATCTAAATGATAAAGTCTATTTCCACGAATAGTAAAGCCACCTGAAGTCATATTTACAAATTTAATATTTTTTCTTGATTTCTTTTCAGGTTGATTAGCAACTAAAGAACCTTTTAAAAGCAAATCTAATTTTTCTTGTAAATCCTTCATTTGCTTTTCTTGTTCTTTAAGTTTACGTTCTAATTCTTCTTTTTCTTTATCGACTTTAGTCTGTTTAGGTTTAGTTTGTTTTGTAGTATTTTTTGTTTCTGTATTTTCAATATTAGCCATTTATCCTTTTTCTCCTTTTTTATTCATTTTTAAAAATGGGAGACTAAATTTATAGTCTCCCATTTAGATTTAAAATTACTCAGAAATAGTATACTGACCAGCCCAAGCCGCTCCAACAAACTGGAAGTTATAGCCTTTACGCATAGTAAAGTTCTGGGAAATGTCAGCATTATCATAAAATTCATTGCTATTAGTTAATGTGGTACTCATTACACGATATGTTCATATAAAGACGCAACTCTTTATACCGTTTATCTTCCACAATAGATAAACTGCTTATATTTTCATATAAGTCCAGATTATTTCTTCATCTTATATATCAATTATTAAATAATGATGTGTAGTATTTATAAGATAATTTACACTATCTATAATTTGTTGTTTTGTTGGGATATTATAATCACTTTTAAATCTCAATACTTTATATCCTTTACTTATAGTATAATAATCTCTTCTTCTATCTTTTTGTTTGTCTTGATGCCAATAATTTCCATCATATTCTACATCTATTTTAATATTATTTACAATTAATAGACAATCAAATGAAATTTTATCAAGAATATATTGCGAGAAACAATTTTCTTCTCCATATATTTCTTTTAATAATTTAACTAATGATAATTCTTGTTTCGAAACGGGGAAAGAACAATTTTTCATTCTGGTTTCCATAGTCTTTCTTCTTATATTAATATCACATTGACTACTCTTTCCACCATATTTTTCAATACAAGTTTTATTCATTTTTTTCTTTACAACATCAGACTTTGAAGGAGTATTTGTACCATATAAACGTAAAGAAGTTTCTAATATTTTATTTTTTACAATATCATTTTTTGCAGGAGAATCTACATTATATTTCTCCATTAAAGTATTTATCTGTTTCTGTCTTATTTCTTTATCGCACGTTGGTGAATTACCACCATATTTTATGTTATCTGTTTCACATATTTTAATATGTCTACAATCTTTACAACAATCTTTACCTTGTTTATGCTGAGAAATATAATCTTTATATGATTTTTTAATTTCTTTTCCACAATAATCACAAATGACAGAAACTTTAACATGAGAACCTAATAATAAATCTTTTACTTTTACTTCAAACTCACTATTATTTTTAGTAAAAATATATCCCAAATTTTCATAATGTTTTCTATTATTTACGTTCCATCGGACTTTAACGGTTTCATTTTCTTTTAACACTTTTAATAATGTAAACCTCCTTTCTGAAATTTTTATTAATTGATATATAAGAGCCATATTTTTCGACTACCATAAACTTGTAGCCTACTCCCCCTTAAGGAGATAATCGTTGAACCTTCTTCTATTCGAAGAGTGGATGCTAAAGACCCATTTACAGATACTTAGGATTTAACCATATATCTATCTATCTTACTTTTTTCTGCTTTCGCAACATATCACGATTAGACTTATTTCATTCTTGCGTTGTAGTGAAGATAGCTTTAGGGATTCAAAGCAGTTAACATGGAATACTTACCAATCACTTGATAAGCAGGGCGATTATACTTAAATAATCTTATTACCCACAATAGTCTTAGAAACAGCGGGGCTAACAATGTAAAGCACATTGTCATTAAGGGCCATACCATAACCAACACCAGTAGGAGCTTGAGGAAGCTCAAACAGGTCAAAGCCATAGAAGTCCTTAATGTAGGAAACAGCACCTTCCTTGCCATCAACCAGCATACGGAAGCCCTGAGTAGAATCAGGAAGAACATTCATAAGAGCAGAAGCAGTACCCATAACAACAGGCTTCACCATGCCATTATAAGCCTGAACACGTTGAGCTAACTGGACAAGTTTCTTAGCATCAAACGCACCACTTTCAACAAAAGCGGCAGGATAAGTAGCGGCAGAAAGACCAGCATTAAGAGACGCAATAATTTCAGCGTTCATATCAAGCTCAATAGAAATAACAATAGCACGAACAGCTTCAGCAAGGTCATCTTTGCCAGCAAGAACACGAGCCATGTCAACATAGGTAGTAACAATATGTTCAATAGGAGCAACAGTCACATTGCCAGCATACTTCTTCTGACGGAAAGAAGTACGTTCGCCACGAGCACCACGACTAACGGTGTACAGAGTCTTAGGAGGAATCTTAAGATTCAGAACATCAGCATAGCCAACAGTACGGAAATCAACAAAAGGAGCAAAAGTGGCGGCAACATAAGCAGGAAGCACCACATTCACAGCGGCATTAATGATAGCGAATTGTGCCCAACGAACAACAGGGTTTGCCATCCAAGCATCCTTATTGGCATCAGTACGAGGGCAATTAGAAAGACGCTCAATTTCAGCAAAGAAAGCATTCTTAACTTTTTCAGCTTTAGCAGAAAGGGCAACATTTTTATCATAAGCGCCAAAAGTCTTACCCCACTCTTCAGCGGCTTTATGATTATGGTAATCGGCAAAAGCGACATAAAAGTCAGTATTACCGTTAGCAAACGCAACAATTTCTTGAGATAAATTCATATTTTTTATTCTCCTTTACTTTACTTAACTATTTTTTTGATGAATTTTAATCTTTATAAAAAAGATTAGGCAATCTTCATCAGAACCCAAGTACGAACAGCTTCGCCACCAATATCAATATTCTTTTGACCAAGAATCTTGAAAGGAGCAGCACCAGAAGCGGCGGCAACGAGCTTGCCAGAGGAAACAGTAGCCACGGTAGAAGTCCCAAGAGTAGGAACAGTAGAGAAGCAAGCATCAGAAACTTCAATGCAATCACCAATGTCGAGACGCTTCACAGACATAGGAAGACCAGCCTTGTTATAGAAATAACGAGGGTCATCATATAACTGCATCTCAAAATCATATCCCACAGGGGGAGTACCAATAACATAATCGCCAGTGGAACCAGCGGTCACATTAAA
>JAZSAX010000062.1:0-5669 GCA_045602065.1 Clostridia bacterium | reverse complement strand
TGAAAATAATGTACTTTCTGATTTTAAGATTCCTTCAGAAATCATTTTATCTATTTCAATTCTATACTTTATTGGATATTTCCAGTAGCATACAACTTCATTATAATTTAAATCTCTGAAAATTATAATTCTTTCTATATTTTTGAATTTTAAATATCCATTTTCATCAACTTCTAAATATTGTTTTGAAATTAAAGTATTTAGATGATAATATTCATATTCTGGGTAATCTTCAATTTTTACTTTTTCATTTTTTACTACATCAAAGAAATTATTATATTTTTCTTCTAATTTTGGCACATATGCAAGCATACACTGGTCAGAAAAAAATAACGCTGAAATTAAGTTATATTCTTCTGAGTCTGGATAAATATATTTGTTTTTTACCTTACTTGGCACATCATAAAAAGGAATAGGTCTCGATGATATTTGTAATAATTCATGATCAATTATATCATCTTCTATAAATAACCTATATTCTTTTAATATGTTGTCCAATTCTGATAATGTTGTTCTGCATTTTTCAAGATAGTTAGATTTTTTTGAAGGGATATTAATTCTATAGTCTTTAATATTAAATTCATTTAATAAATATTCTTTAAAGAACCAATCTATAATACTTTCAAGTCGTATATCTATTCTTTTTAGTTCTCGATAATATGACATCATTTGTAATGTTGATAACATATCTAATCTATTAAAAGCTGTACCTGTTTTATATGACTTTTTTGTATTTATAAATATATGTCTTTCAAAAACACCTAATTGTGATTCCTTGCTTACAAAATTACTTCTCATATGGAAATCTGTAAATTCAAATAAGTAAATAAAGTTATTTAGTAAAGTAGGATAATCTTTATTATTTTCTAACCACTCTATACTATATGTACACTCTAAATTTTGACCTTTTAAAACTTCTTCTCTTTCGTTTGACATATTTTTAGCAAATTTAACTACTGTTTCCATTGTTATCCCTGAATTTTTACTAAAAATTCTTTCGGTTTCTTCTTCAATTTTTCTTTTTGCCATTAATCTTGTTTTATCACTTATTGGCATTTCCTTTGTAGATTGCATATTAAAGATAACCCTTAAATAATTTATATTAGGATTTTCGGCTTCTATATAATTTATCAATATCTTTTCTTTATCTTCGCCAGTTAATTCATCTGGAAGATATATTTGTTTTTTGCTATATTCTCGTACAATTTCGTATTTATCAAGCAAAACAATTGCACTTTCTTCATATTTCAATAAATGTTCTCTGATAATATTCCCATAATGTTTTACTATATTTTTATAATCACTAATTATTTCTAATGTATGATTATTTTTTAATATTTCATCAAACTTTGTATCTGATATTCTACTATAAACTTTATATTTATCAAACAACTCCCAAAAATCTTCTTTGTATATATTATCTATTTTATCTATAATGTCTATTATATTATTCTCGTTTATTTTTGAAAGAAAGCACGCTATAACTTTATTTAAAACTTTCATCTTATCTTTTATTTCTTCTATATACTCTGATTCCCAACTTTGTAAGTAACATTCATTGTCTATATATTTTATACAGTTATAGAATTCAATAATATCATTTATGTCATAATTTTTAGTTTCATCAAATTTATTTAAAACTTCTTCTAGCTTTTTTAAATTTCCTCCACAAGCCCAATCTTCCTTTGAATAAAATTTTACTCTGTCCATAAAATCCTCCTTTTTTTGCTATTTTATCATGTTTTACATTATTTTACAATTGATATTTGTATAGAAAAAAGGGAAAAAAAACGGAATTGATTTTCACTACTCTGCCATATTATACTTGCACTAGAAAAACTTATTTTTGAAAGAAGGTGCAATACTTATGAATAATTCAATGTTTAATGATTATCCAGATTTAGTAGATTTTAACCAAATGCGAAAAATGCTAGGAAATATTGGACCTACACTCGCTTACAAACTTTTAAAAAATGGAACTATTAAATCTATTAAAGTTGGCAGAGCTTACAGAATTCCTAAAATAAATATAATTAACTATCTAATGCAAAATCACTAGGAATTTTATACAAACCTATGGTATAATTTAGTTGCTATAGGTAAGTAAACTGTTATACGGGAAGGAGGAACATTGGTAACAGGTAGCTTACAAGTAAAAGGGCTAGTTTATTATGTTGTCTTGAATGTGTATACAAATAATAAGAGAAATCAAAAATGGATACCTACTAGAGTTATAGCTGATGGCAAAAAAGCAAATCAAATGAAAGCTGAAAAGTTACTTTCAGATATTCGTATGATTTATGATAAAGATTCATACATAGACAATAAGAAAACAGCCGAACAATTATTAGAAGAACAAAATCAAAGCAAACCTACTACATTATCTTTATTACCTAAAATAAATAAAGATAATAAAACAAAACAACTTCGTTTACGTAATCAAACTTTATCAAACGAAGAAGAATTAATAATTACCAAATGTTTATCTGCTTGGTATAACATATCAAAAGAAGAAATGATAAATTCCTTAGTAGCAATTATTAAGGAAAATCCAAATACTCATTTAATTAAAAGAATTATTACAGATTTAGTAAATAAATTATCAGATGATCCTCGAGAACAAAGACTACAAAAAATGGGACATTATCGTGATATGCTATTTAGTGACTACATTAAAGAATGGTTAAAATCTATTGAAAACCAAGTTGCTAAAAGTACATATAAAGGATATTACGATCATGCTAATGGCAGAATGATTCCGTATTTTGAAAATGAAGAATTGCTTTTAAAAGATGTTACTCTAGCTGATATTTATAACTACATTGAATATCTTTTTAGTGAAGGTCTAAAACCTAATACTGTAAAACATCATAGGTCTATTCTATCTTGTATTTTTACTAGAGCAGTTGAACAAGAATTATTTGAGTACAATTTTATTAATAACTTAAAACCTATTAAGTCAGACCACTATATTGGTAATTTCTATAAACACGAAGAACTTTTACATTTGTTTGAAGTTATAAAAAATACTACTATTCGTTTAGAAGTTATTATTGCAGCAGTTTATGGATTAAGGCGTGAAGAAGTTTTAGGATTAAAATGGGATTGCATTGATTTTAATAGAAAGACAATTACTATAAAACATACAGTTCAAAGATTTAAAATTAATGGTAAAACACAATTTGTGTTTAAGAATAAAACAAAATCACAATCATCTTATCGTACTTTACCATTATTTGATTTTATAGAAGTTTTATTAAATGAATATAAAGAAATGTATGCAGAATATAAAAAGATATTTGGTAACACATATTGTAATAAATATAAAGACTATATTTGTTTAATGCCAAATGGTGAACTTATGAAACCGGGATATTTAAGTCATACATTTTCAAAACTATTAGAAGATAACGAATTAAAAAGAATCCGTTTACATGATTTAAGACACTCTTGTGCTACGTTATTGGTACAAAATAAAGTTCCAATTAAAGATATTCAAATATGGCTAGGACATTCTAATATTCAAACTACTATGATTTATACTCATATGGATGAAACAAATAAAGAAGTTTCAGCACAAGTATTAGTGGCTAAATTTCAATATATTTTAACTAATTATAACGAGAATGAAATTTATGAAATGGAAAATCAAACTTTGAATAATCTTTACGAAGATATGGAAAGTTTAAACCAAATAAAAAATGTTGTTGTGACTGCTTAATCTACAACAACCAAAAGTGTTAGAAAATCTCATTAAATTTGTTAGAAAAAAATAAAGTTTTCCAATATTTCAATTTCTTGAAAAACTAGAAAACCTTACTTGGTGCGGATGAGAGGACTTGAACCTCCACACCGTTGGTACTGGTTCCTAAGACCAGCGCGTCTGCCAGTTCCGCCACATCCGCATATTTAATTGACAATGTATATATTAACACATTTGAAATATAAAGTCAATGTTTTTAATAAAAAATATTAAAAATTTTAGACTGGATTCTGTTAAAATAAGAGTTTAAAAATTTGTTGAAAATATCAAATATTCATGATAAAATAAGCGAAAAGGAGAATAAATTGGATGGAAAATAAAATTCAAAAAAACCAAGAATACATAGTAGATATAAAAGATAATGGATATGAAGGCGAAGGTATTGCAAAAATAGATAATTTTACAATATTTATTCCAGGAGCAATCAAAGGTGAAAAAGTAAAAATTTTAATTGTAAAAGTCTTATCATCACATGCATTTGGAAAGATATTAGAAATAATCGAAAGCGCAGAAGCTAGACAAGATGCAGATTGCACTACATATAAAAGATGTGGTGGATGTAGTTTAAGACATATTCAATATAAAGAAACATTAAAAATGAAGCAAAATGCAGTTCAAAGTTTGGTGAATAAAACATTAAAAAACAAAATACAAGTGCAGGAAACAGTTGGAATGGAAAATCCATTTCATTATAGAAATAAAGCACAATATCCATTAGGAAGAAATAAAGAAGGACAACCAGTAATAGGCGTTTTTGCAAATAGAACACATGAAGTAATTCCAATGGAAAAATGCTTGATTCAAAATCCACAATCAGAAGAAATTGCAAAAAATATATTAGAGTTTATCAAACAAAACAATATAAGTATATATAATGAGGAAACTGGAAAAGGCTTATTTAGACATATTGTAATAAAAGTAGGGATCAAAACAAATCAAATAATGTGTATATTAGTTGTAAATGGAAAATCAATACCAAAAGAACCTGAACTAATAAATAAATTAGTAGAAAAATTCCCACAAATTACAACAATTGTAAAAAATATTAATATGAAAAACACAAATGTCATATTAGGTCAAGAGAATATAAATATATATGGAGATGGATATATAGAAGATAAGTTGGGAGAATTTACATTTAAAATATCTCCATTGTCTTTTTACCAAGTAAACCCAATACAAGCAGAAAAATTATATAATTTAGGAGTTGAAATGGCTCAAATTTCGAAAGAAGATACTGTATTTGATTTGTATTGTGGAATTGGTACAATTTCGTTATTTATGGCAAAATATGCAAAAAAAGTATATGGGATTGAAATTATTGAAGAAGCTGTTGATGCTGCAAATGAAAATGCTAAAATAAATGGAGTTACAAATACTGAGTTTTATGCAGGTGATGTTGAAGTTGTATTAGATGAACTTATAAATAAGAACGGAGTAAAGGCAGATATTGTTATGTTTGACCCTCCTCGTAAAGGTTTAGATAAAAACAGTATAAATAATATTTTGAAGATTATGCCTAAAAAGATTGTTTATATTAGTTGTAATCCTGCTACTTTAGTTAGAGATTTGGCTGAGTTTGAGGAAGAATACGAGATTAAAGATATTATACCGGTTGATATGTTCCCGTTCACAAGTCACGTGGAAGTAATCAGTTGTCTAACGCTAAGAGAAAACGATGATATATATAAAAGTGATTATATTAATAAGGAGTTTGAATAAGAAAATGAAATATGAAAATTCAAAAGGTAAAAAATTTATAGGACATTTATCGTATGGAGAGAATGGAACGTTGCCATATATCTTAGTAATACCAGAAAATTTAGATGAAGAAAAAGAACTAGTAGTAGAAAGTTTAAATTTTGAGGGAACTAATATAATAGATAAAATAACACCTCATGTAATT
>JAZSAX010000061.1:0-39436 GCA_045602065.1 Clostridia bacterium | reverse complement strand
ATTATTTCTTTATTTTCTTTATCTTGTATTGTATTAAATTTTATTAAATCTTTTAAAATCTTAAAGTCACTCATTTATAGTCTCCTTTCATTCGTAAAATTCTAATTCTTCACATTCAACCCTTTTCACATATCCTATTTTTTCATATACATGATTACTTATTGGATTTTCCGCATCAGTATATAATACACAATATTCAGCACCTTCATCTAAACATTTTTTAGATAGATTATATACTAAATTATATGCATAACCTTTTCCTCTTTCTTCTTTTGGGGTATATACACCACTTATGGATTTACCTTTTATTAAGTCTCTTCCTATTACTGCTTGTGATACTATTTTTTCATTTTTTTCTAAAACATAATAACCTCTTTGTAAATAAGAATCAAATTTTTGGTTAGCTTCTTCATCTGTTTTTTCTATACCCAATGCTTCTTTTTCAAAAGCTTTTATGTTATGCACTAATACTTGCCTATCTTCTTCAGTTGCTTCCCTGAACTTTGCATCATTTGTTTTATGTCTTGGTTGCATTTTTTCTAATACTAATATTTTCATAGGATGAACTATTTTGTATTCTTTATTAGCTTCTATACAGTAATATTTTGCAAACTTATTTGCTATTTCTGCTTCGGCATTTACTCCTAATAAATTTTTATCATGTTTATATACTTCTTGTGCTGCAAATTTGTATAGTTCTTCAGAAATATTATCTGTTGGTGAATACATTATCAGTTTCCAAGGTTTTCTATATAGCATTACTAATTCAGTATTTTCATTTTGTTCTACTTTCGCTAGTAGCCATCCATCTATACCTATTTTTTGGCCTTCCAAACAATTTCCTACCATTAGGCAATTTAACCATTCTTTTTGTAGTATTAATTCAAAATTATCTTTCATAAATTCTTCTATTTTTTCATATTTTACAAATTTCATGTTTATTCCTCCCTTATAACTTTATCCAATACCTTTGAACAATCCCTGACCAAGACACCTTACCATTATCCATAATTTCATTTTCTAAAATACCACCATTAGCTATAATAGTTTTTGCTGACGCAATATTTTCTTTATCACATGTTATTAAAATCTTATCTTTTTTATGTTCTTTACATTTTATTAACATTAACCTTAACATTTCTTTTCCATAGCCTTTTCTTCTTTCTGCAGGATGAATAGAATATCCGATGTTTCCTCCATAGTTTAAAAGGAATTCTGTTAAATTATGTCTAAAGTCAATAATTCCAACTAGTTTGTTATCTTTAACTCTAATACATAAACAAACTGTAGCTGGCACGTAATCATTTCCATATAATTTTGAACGCCTATTGTCAAAATCAATCCATTCTTCATATGAAGATACATCTTCTAACTCTGCACATCCACTAAGTTTTTCGCTATTTTCCAAAAATATTTTTCTATATTCCATTACTTGTTCTTTGTATTCCATTGTTGGAATAACTAATTTTAATTCTTCTTTTTTCATAACTATCTATCCTTTCCTAACTTTCTACTATCATTAATAATTACCTCTCCATCTTTTAACGGCTTATATTTAATTCCCTTTTCTTCGAATAGTTCAATAACTTTGTCAACTAAATGTGATTCTGGATGTTCTGATTTATAATGTGGTACCGGAACAAAGTCTAAAATATTCAAACCTTCGTATAATGCACCTTCACTATTATACGGATTTATTGGCTCATCAACTAAATCTAATCCGTTTAATTTAGGTGATAACACACAAATTCCCGCGCTATATCCAGCATACAGATATTTATCATTGTTTGATATTTCTATTAAATACTTGTCAAATCCACTATATTTCATAGCAAGTCTTAATGTAAAAGTATTTCCACCTATCACATAAAATGCATAATAACCCTTTAAATCTTCCCTTAATTTTTCTTCTTTACCAAAATATTCTCTTAAATCAATCCTTCTCACATCAAAACCAATTTCTTTTAAGTTTGAACAATCTCTTTCAACACTTGCTTCTTTCTCCTTGCTTTCAGGACTCCAATCTCTCGAATTTGCAATAAGTACAATCTTATTTCCATGTTCCTTTATCCATTTTTTCAATTCTTCTATTTCATTTCCTAATTTGTATGATGATAAATATAATAACATTTTCTTTTCCTCCTTATATATCAAAAAAGCCTCACAAAGAAATCTTTTAAGACTCCTTTGCAAGACTTTAATAATCTTACTTTATAAGTGTAAGTAGCTCTATTGATACTACCCTTTACCGCTCAAATTTTACAATTTTAGGTAAACTCTTAAATTACATTTTTAATTTTAACATATAAAACTCGTTTCTGTCAAGTTTTTACCCAAAAAACCCTTTTTTCTTAATTGGTGGTTGCTCATTCATTGATTTTGCTAATTTTTCTAATAATTCTCTTTGTTCTTTATTAAGTTTTTTAGGTGTTTGAACAACAACTGTAAATACAAAATTTCCAACTGCTGAAGAATTTAAAGATTTAAATCCTTTTTCTCTAATAGTGAATTTTGTACCAGTTTGTGTTCCATCTGGTATTGTAAATTTCTCTGTGCTACCATCTACCATAGGAATTTTTAATTCAGCTCCTAAAGTTGCTTGTGTAATAGTTATTGGCACTTCACACAAGACATTAGTTCCTTGTCTTGTAAATATATTGCTTTTACGTACTCTAACTGTTATGTATAAATCTCCTTTAGGTCCACCTTTTTCTCCTGGTTCACCTTCTCCTCTTAATACTACAGTTTGTTTATCATCAATTCCTGCAGGAATTTTTACAGTTATTTTTGCTTGTTTTCTAACTGTTCCTTTACCTTTACATGTATCACATGGTTCTTTTATAACTTCACCTGTTCCATGACATTCTGTACATGTTCTTGTTGTTTGCATTTGTCCTAAAATTGTATTTTGAACTTGGCGTACAGTACCTGTTCCATGACACGTAGGACATTTCGTTACTGTTGTTCCAGGTCTTGCTCCAGACCCATGACATATTGTACAAGTTTCAGGTCTTGTTATTGAAATTTCTTTTTCAACTCCTAAGAATGCCTCTTCAAATGTAATTTCCAAATTTAGATTTAAATCTGCACCTTTACGAGGTCCTCTAGCTTGTTGACGCGCTCCACCAGTTCTTGCTCCTCCACCAAAAAATGAAGAAAATATATCTCCCAAATCTCCAAAGTCAGAGAATCCATCAAATCCTGATGATGTATATGAATAATAACCATTTCCAAATGGTCCTCCAGCACCTCCGCCAAATCCTTGTGGATCTACTGTTCCAAATTGGTCATACATTCTTCTTTTTTGAGGGTCTGATAATGTTTCATATGCTTCATTTACTTCTTTAAATTTTGCTTCAGCTTCTGCTTTATTATCTGGGTTAGCATCTGGATGATATTTTTTTGCAAGTTTTCTATATGCTTTTTTTAATTCATCATCTGTTGCATTTTTTTGAACTCCAAGTGTTTCGTAATAGTCTTTCTTTGCTGCCATTTCTTTTTTCACCTCTCTATTTCGTTCTAACATTAACTTACAGGCAGGAATAATTAAGTCCTGCCTGCATTATTGTGTCAATTATTTGTTATCATCTTCAACTTTGTAATCTGCATCATATACAGTTCCATCATTATTTGTATCTGTTGCACCTTCAGCAGCATTTGCATCTGCACCTGCATTTGGATTGGCATTTTTGTATAATTGTTCAGACATTTCATAGAATACTTTTGTAAGTTTTTCTGTAGCTTCTTTTATAGATTCTGTATTATTTGATTCAAGAGCTTTTTTAGTGTTTTCAATTTCAGCTTCAACTTTAGCTTTTTCTTCTCCACTAATTTTATCTCCTAATTCTCCTAATGTTTTTTCACTGTTATAAACTAAGCTTTCAGCATTATTTTTAACTTCAATTTCTTCTTTTTTCTTTTTATCTTCTTCAGCATGTGCTTCAGCATCTTTAACAGCTTTTTCGATATCTTCTTCTGTTAAGTTTGTAGAAGCTGTAATTGATACATTTTGTTCATTTCCTGTAGCCATATCTTTTGCAGATACATGTACGATACCATTTGCATCTATATCAAATGTTACTTCGATTTGTGGAACTCCTCTTGGAGCTGCTGGAATTCCTGTTAATTGGAATCTTCCTAATGTTTTGTTATATGCAGCCATTTCTCTTTCACCTTGTAATACGTGAACTTCAACTGATGTTTGACCATCTGCTGCTGTTGAGAATACTTGTGATTTTTTTGTTGGTATTGTTGTATTTCTTTCGATTAATTTTGTGAATACTCCACCATATGTTTCAATACCTAATGATAATGGTGTTACATCTAGTAATACTAAATCTTTAACATCTCCTGATAATACACCACCTTGGATTGCTGCACCAATAGCAACACATTCATCTGGGTTGATACCTTTATCAGCATCTTTTCCTGTTATTCTTTTTACTGCTTCTTGAACAGCTGGAACTCTTGTAGATCCACCTACTAATAATACTTTATGAATATCATTTGGTGTTAATCCTGCATCTTTTAATGCTTGGTTAACTGGTCCTGCTGTAGCTTCTACTAAATCATGTATTAATTCTTCAAATTTAGCTCTTGTTAAGTTGATATCTAAATGTTTTGGTCCTGTTGCGTCTGCTGTGATGAATGGTAAGTTGATTTGTGTTTGTTGAACACCTGATAATTCTATTTTAGCTTTTTCTGCAGCTTCTTTTAATCTTTGCATTGCCATTTTATCTGCTGATAAATCAATTCCATTTGATTTTTTGAATTCTGATACTAAATATTCGATTATTGCTTCATCAAAGTCATCTCCACCTAAGTGTGTGTTACCATTTGTAGCTAATACTTCAAATACACCATCACCAATATCTAATATTGATACGTCAAATGTTCCTCCACCTAAGTCATATATTAATATTTTTTGATCTTGTTCTTTATCCATTCCATATGCTAATGATGCTGCTGTTGGTTCATTTATAATTCTTAGAACTTCTAGTCCTGCTATTTTTCCAGCGTCTTTTGTTGCTTGTCTTTGGCTATCGCTGAAATATGCTGGTACTGTAATAACAGCTTGTGTTACTTTTTGTCCTAAATAGTTTTCAGCATCTGTTTTTAATTTTTGTAATATCATTGCTGATATTTCTTGTGGAGAAAATTTATCTCCTTCTATATTTACTTTTTCGTTTGTTCCCATTTTTCTTTTTATTGAGATTACAGTATTATCTGGATTTGTTACAGCTTGACGTTTTGCTATTTGTCCTACTAATCTCTCTCCATTTTTAGAGAATGCTACTACAGATGGTGTTGTTCTATTTCCTTCTGCATTTGGTATTACTACTGCTTCTCCTCCTTCCATTACTGCTACGCATGAGTTTGTTGTTCCTAAGTCAATTCCTATAATTTTTCCCATTTTAATTTACTTCCTTTCTTTTTTGAGACAATGTCTCGATTTTATATTTTTTAAATTTATAAACTTTTTTAATTAGCTACAACTACCATTGAATGACGTATAATTTTGCCACCAATCTTGTAGCCCTTTCTATATTCTTGTACAATTTCTTGAGTATTTTTCTCAGGGTCTTGGACACTTCCAACAGCTTCGTGTAAGCTTGGGTCAAAAATTTCTCCTAATCCTGGAATTTCTTCAACACCTTTAGATTTAAGAATATCTTTAAATTGTTTTAACACTAGTTCAATTCCTTTTTTATATTCAACATCTTGGGTTTCAATTTTTAATGCATTTTCTAAGTTGTCTACTACTGGTAAGAACACTTCTACTATATCTGATAAAATTGAATTATATAATAGTTCACGTTCTTTTCCACTTCTTTTTTTGTAGTTTTCAAATTCTGCAAGAACTCTTTTATATCTATCATTTAATTCATCAAGTTCTTGTTGTTTTGGATCTATTATGTAACTTTCTTCTTTTTCTTGAGTTTCATCAACTTTTTTTTCTTCTTCCATATTCAACCTTCTTTCTATTCTTCTTTATCATTTAGTTTCTTACTAATATATTTCATTACAGATATTACTTTTGCATAATCCATACGTTTAGGTCCTATTATTCCAATTGTTCCCAAATCCTTATTTCCTATTCTATGCTTAAATGTTACTATACTGTAATCTTTTAAAGCTTCTTGCTCATTTTCTTCACCAATATATACATTTATATCTTTAGCAAAACCTGTATTAAGCATATCTGCCATTAAATCTTTTTCATCTAATATATTTAAGAAGTTTTTCGCAACTTCTAGACTACTAAATTCAGGTAATTCTAATAACCTACTTGCTCCTTCTAAATGTACACTTTCTTCTTCAATTACTTTTTTCATTTGTTCAATAATTGGTTTTATTAGATTTACACTATATTCCATTTCTTCTACTAGATATTTTTCTAGCGGCTTATCAATTTTAGTGATTGGTTCACCTTTTAATTTATTATTGAACATATAGTTTAATGTTTGTACTTGATTTTCTGTAATGTCTTCATCAAATTTAATTATTGTTTCTTTAACAAGTCCATTATCTGTTAATATTACTGCCATCATCATTCTTGGACTTAATAATACAAATCTAATGTTTTCAATTGTTTGTACATCTGAACTTGGTCCTATTGAAACTGTAGTATAATGTGTGATTTCTGAAATTGTACTTGATGTTAATTTTGTGATTTCTTCCATTTCGTTTACTTTTGTTTCAAGTTTTTCGCTAATATATTTAATTTCTTCTAATGTTATCTTATCTTCTTGTAACAATTCATCAACATAGAATCTATATCCTTTTGCTGATGGAACTCTTCCTGCAGAAGTATGAGGTTTTTCGATATACCCCATTTTTTCAAGTTCTGCCATCTCATTTCTTATGGTTGCACTACTATATTCTAATCCCTCAAGATTCATTATAGCATTAGAACTTACTGGCTCGGCTGTTTGTATATAAATTTCTACAATTGCCTGCAAGACCCTTTTTTTTCTTTCTTCTAGCAATTTCTTACCTCCTTTATCTTGTATAGTTGTTTCGAAATTGCATTTTATTTTTAGCACTCTTTTTTATTGTTTGCTAATTTCTTTTATAATATACATTAACTTTTAGCACTTGTCAAGTCTTTTTGCTAATTTTTTTAAACTTTTAAGTTTTACTGCACCTTGACTTTTTATATTAATTATGCTATCATTTTGGCCGAAGGTTCTTTTGAAGAATAGCCTTTCGAACATTTCGGAGGGCTATGCAAGTTCTCCTATGTTCAAAATAATTGTAATAGGAGGATAAAGAATATGGCAAGCAATGTAAATTCGTTATCAGCTACAAGTACAAGAATTACCCTTCCCATTCCGCGACCTATGATTATTTGGACTGCAATGGGAATAGCAGACTGGAAACGCTGTTTTAATGAAAAAAAGTTCGAAACAGTTATTCCAGATGAAGAATATGCTTATCAAAAATGTCTGAAAGCCGTGAGCTGGGCAGAATTCTGCAATGGTATTCTTGTTAAAGCCGGAAATTCAAAAGAAGCAATTGACTTAACTTTTGAATTTCCTAATCCGAAATGCAAAGATCTTTTTGATTATCATTTCGATACACACCTGGCAGCTGTAACAGTTATTCGGTAAGACTAATTTTTTAGGCTATATCGCTTGCAAAAAGAAAGATGTCATATGACATCTTTCTTTTTTATAAGTGCATTACTCTTGATTTAATTTCTTTAGTTTTTCCAACATTCCAGAAATTTTCTCCTAAATATCCACATGTACGACGAACTACATTTAATTTTGCTCTATCTTTATTTCCACATTGTGGACATTCCCATTCATTATTATCATTTATTACCATTTCGCCATCATATCCGCAGCATTGGCAATAATCTGATTTTGTATTAAATTCAGCATATTGAATATTATCATATATGAATTTAACAACTTCTTCAAGTGCTGTTAAATTGTGTCTCATATTTGGAACTTCTACATATGATATAGCTCCACCTTTTGATATAGATTGAAATTCACTTTCAAATTTTAGTTTAGAAAATGCATCCATTTTTTCTCTAACATCAACATGATATGAGTTTGTATAATATCCTTTATCTGTTACATCTTCAATAGTTCCATATTTTTCTTTATCTATACGAGCAAATCTGTAGCATAATGATTCTGCAGGTGTTCCATATAGTGCAAATCCTATATTTGTTTCTTTTTTCCATCTCATTACAGTTTCTTCCATATGTTTCATAACTTTAATTGCAAAGTCATGACCTTCTTTTGTAGTATGAGAAACGCCTTTCATTACTTTTGTAAGTTCATATATTCCAATATATCCTAATGTTATGCTTGAATATCCTCCATATAAATATTTATCAATTTTTTCACCTTTTTTCAAACGAGCTATTGCCCCATTTTGCCAGTGAACTGGAGAAATATCAGATGTTGTTCCAAGTAATGCATAATGTCTACACATTATTGCTTCTTTACAAAGTTCTAGTCTTGCATCAAATTCTTTCCAGAATTTTTCTTCATCTCCACCAACAGCTAATCCTATTTGTGGTAAGTTGATACTTACAACACCTTGGTTGAATCTTCCTTCAAATTTATAGTTTCCGTTTTCATCTTTCCAAGGAGCTAAGAAACTTCTACATCCCATTGGGCTAAATACATTTCCTTCATAATTTTCTTTCATCTTTTTAGCTGATATGTAGTCTGGATACATTCTCTTTGCTGAACATTTTACTGCTAATTTTGTTAAATAGTCATATTTTCCACCTTTTAAGCAATTGTGTTCATCTAATACATATATTAGTTTTGGGAATGCAGGTGTTACATATACACCAACTTCATTTTTGATGCCTTGCATTCTTTGTTTTAGAATTTCTTCTATAATCATTGCATTTTCTTCTATATACTCATCATCTGGTTCTAGATGTAAGAATAATGTTACGAATGGAGATTGTCCATTTGTTGTCATTAATGTGTTTATTTGATATTGAATAGTTTGAACACCTGCTGCTAATTCTTCTTTTACTCTATCTTTTACCATATCTTCTATGACATTTTTAGGTACTTTTCCACCGAATTTTTCTGTTAAATTTTTCTTGAATTTGTCATGGCTTCTTCTTAAATATTTCCCTAGATGTCTCATATCAACAGATTGTCCACCATATTGGTTACTTGCAACAGCTGCAATTATTTGTGTTGTAATTGTACATGCAACCTGGAAACTTTTTGGACTTTCTATCATTTTTCCATTCATTGCTGTTCCATTATCTAACATATCCCCAATATTTATTAAGCAACAGTTAAATATTGGTTGTACAAAGTAATCTGCATCATGAAAGTGTAATATTCCCTCTTCATGTGCTTGTGATATTTTTTCTGGTAATAAGATTCTTTTTGTTAGATCTCTAGAAACTTCACCTGCTATATAATCTCTTTGAGTTGATGCTAATACTGTATTTTTATTTGAGTTCTCTTCGGCAAGCTCTTTATTTTCATTTCTTATTAGACCTAAAATAGATTCATCTGTTGTATTAGATTTTCTAACTAAAGCTCTATTGTATCTGTACACAATATATCTTTTAGCTAGTTCATATTTATCTAATTCCATTAGTTTTTGCTCTATTATGTCTTGAATGTCTTCAACTAACATTCTTTTCTTTCCAAGTTCTTCTATATATTTAATAATTTGATTTATATCATCTTTTGTTGCTTTTTCTTTTCCTCTAACTTCTCTATTTGCTTTTTCGATTGCAATTTCGATTTTTTGTCTGTCGAAATCAATTGTTCTTCCGTCTCTTTTAATTACTTTCATCTTACTACCCCTATCCTTTCTTCTGTACAAATCCTTTAGTAAGGCGATTTCTACATCCTCTGCCCTATTTCTTATGTTTGATTTGTATGACTTTATTATATAGTTATTTTTACAAAAAACTGTTGCATTTGCAACAAAAATGAAATATAATTATTTCGAAAATCATAATTTCATGTATAATAATTATGTCGAATTTTGTAACTTATGAAAGAGTAGTTTTTGAAAATTTCGGAGGTATTTTTATGGATACTAATTTTAATAAAAAAATTTTTATAGAAAAATTTAAAAATAGTTGCAATAAAGTTCAAGTTAAAAAATTTGTTAAGGGAGAAACTGTTACTACATATATTGAAAAACGTAGCCAAATTTGTATTGTTATTTCTGGTGAAGTTGATTTAATTAGATATGATTTTAATGGAAATAAAACCATTATTGGCCATTTTGTTGATAATGAAATTTTTGGAGAAGTATTTTATCCTGCAAATACTAATAATGAGCTTTTTGCAATTGCTCATAAAAATTCAGAAGTTTTATTTTACAATTATGATTCAGTTTCTACAAAATGTAGAAAAAATTGCGAATTTCATAAAGAACTTACTAATAGTTTAGGGCAACTTTTTTTAGACAAGATTGTTGAATTAAATTTACGTATAGAACTTTTAACCACAAAAAGTACTAGAGAAAAAATTCTGTCATATTTTAGAATTCTCTCAAAAGGAACTTTGCGTCGTACATTTACTTTGCCTTATTCTTATACTGATTTGGCAGATTTTCTCAGTGTTGACCGAAGTGCAATGATGCGAGAATTAAAACTACTTATTGATGATGGTTTTATAAAAAAGAATGGAAATAAAATAACTTTACTATACTAACAAAGGGACCTGTTCCCTTTTTTCGTTTTTTAGAATTTTTATTGGCATCGCTACATATAATTATAAAAATGGAGGTCCACATGAAAAAATTTTTTATATCAACATTATTGGCAATAATTTTTAGTACATCAACTTGTTATGCTTTCTCAAATAATTACACCTGGTCAGTAACAGGCAACTCTATAGAAGCTTCTGCCTCACTTTCAGAAAGCACAGAAATATTAGATAATAACTTTTTAAACCTGGAAGCGGGTTCAGCTATTTTAATAGAACAAAATAGTGGTCAAATTTTATATGGTTACAATGTTCATGAAAAATTACATCCTGCAAGTGTAACAAAAGTTATGAGTCTTTTACTTATTATGGAAGCCTTAGATTCTGGAAAAATAACTCTTGAAACTCAAATTCCTTGTAGCACAAATGCTGCAAGTATGGGTGGTTCACAAATTTGGTTAGATACAACCGAAACTCTAAGTGTGCATGAAATGTTAAAAGCAATTGCAGTAGTTTCTGCTAATGATTGTGTTGTAGCTATGGCAGAATACCTTGGCGGAACTGAAGATGGCTTCGTTCAAATGATGAATGCTAGAGCAAAAGAGCTTGGTATGAATGACACCACTTTTAAAAATTGTCATGGTCTTGATGAAGATGAACATTTAACATCAGCTCATGATATTGCTTTAATGTCGAGAGAACTTTTAGTTAATCATCCTAAAATCACTGAATACACAACAATTTGGATGGATTCATTAAGAAATGGCGAATCCGCTTTGTCTAATACTAATAAATTAGTTAGGAATTATTCAGGTTGTACTGGTTTAAAAACAGGTTCCACTTCTCTTGCTTTGTTTAATTTGTCAGCCTCAGCAACGCGTGGTGGTTTATCATTAATTGCAGTTATTATGAAAGCTCCAACTTCTGCTATAAGATTTAGTAATGCAACAAGTCTTTTAGATTATGGATTTACTAACTATTCTTATAAATCTTTTGGCAATCAAGGAGAAATAGTAAAATCTGTAGTTGTCACAAAAGGAGTTTCACAAGAAGTAAATGCTGTTTATGAAACATCTCCATCTTTCCTTATAAAAAAAGGTGAAGAATCAGGAATCACTTATGAAATGAATTTAAACGATAGTGTTCAAGCTCCTATTACTCAAGGGCAATTACTTGGGACTATTACTTATTCACTAAATGGTGACAAACTCGGTACTGTTAGTTTAATTGCAGAATCTTCTGTTAATAAGATCACTTTACTTACCATGACAAAATCTATTTTTAAAAATTGGTTTTCGCTACTACGTACATAAGTAATACAAAATGTTTTTTGATTTTTTTCTTAAAACTCTTGTTTTTTTATGAAATATGTGGTAAACTAATTAATAGTCACGTTTATTAATCAAATTAGGAGGTGCATTTAATCATGGCAAAATGCGAAGTTTGCGACAAAACAGCTAGTTATGGAAATAAATTAAGCATAACACGTTCACATATAAGTAAAAGAACATCAAGAACTTGGAAACCAAATCTAAGAACAGTTAAAGCAGATGTTGATGGAGAAGTTAAAAGAATCCATGTTTGCGCTAAATGTTTAAAAGATGGAAAAGTTAAAAGAGCATAAAAAAAACGCTTAAATCAAAAGCGTTTTTTTATTTTTGTTCTCTTGCACTTAAAGCAATTATTTCATCCATATTATCATCTTCTGCTACTTTATTTTTTCTAATAGCACCACATTTTTTACATTTAAATAAGATAACATATCCCTTTTTTGAATTTGTCTCTAATCCAACCGGTTCTAATATACCATGACAGTCTTCTGCTCTATCACCTGGATTAATATCTAAATGTTTTGAATGTAAGCAATATGGGCAATGGTTTCTACAAGTATATCCTAATTTAGGTACTTTTTTACCACAATTTTCACATATAAATTCTTCATCTATTTTTGTAAATTTACTATTTTCTATCATCCTTTAAAATCTCCTCCACCTAAAAATTCTTTTATTAAAGAATGTGATGGAACAATATCTTTTGATATCGGTTCAAAATATCTTAATAATTCTAGCAATCTTTGTGCTTCTGCATATTGAGGTTGCTCATTTGTTATAGCTTGTAATAACGGTTCAGCTTCATTTTTTAATACACCTAATTCATATATTAACGAAGTATTAAATATACTATCAGCATCTTCTTGGAATGGGAATATATTTCTTTCTTCTCCTCTATTTACATTATTCCATGTTGCAATTGTTTGAGCAGCACTATATCCTCTAAATTGGTTGTCTCTTACTATTCTTCTTACTAGTCTTGTATCTGTTGTAGAAATTCTATTATAATGATCTAAATTTAATACAGTTAATGCACTTATATAGATTTTATATTTTTGTTCTTGTGGTATTTTTGATGTCAATCTATCATTCAAGCAATGAATACCTTCTATAACTAAAACTTCATCATTATTTAATTTTAGTTTTTTTCCATTATATTCTTTTGTTCCTGTATGGAAATTAAATTCTGGCATTTCAACTTCTTCACCATTTAATAATGCCACTAAATGTCTATTAAATAATTCTGTATCAATTGCTTCAATACATTCAAAATCATATTCGCCTTTTTCATTACGAGGTGTATCTGTTCTTTCAACAAAATAGTTATCTACAGATATCGTAACAGGTTTTAATCCATTTATTCGCAATTGAATTCCTAGTCTTTGTGCAAATGTAGTTTTTCCTGATGATGAAGGTCCAGCTATTAATATCATTTTCACATCTTTTTTAGCGGCAATTTTGTCTGCTATTTGCGAAATTTTCTTTTCATGTAAGGCTTCTGATAATAATATCAGATCTCTTATTTTGTTTTCTTTTACAGTTTTATTTAATTTAAATACTGTTCCTACATTTAAAACTTTATATATTGTTTCATATTCTTGTAAAGCCCATAATAATTTTTTAGTTTCTTTAAATTCTGGTAATTTTCTTACATTTTTCGTACTTGGATACCTTAGTAAAAATCCATCACTATATTTTTGTAAGTCAAATATCTGTGTAGCACCTGTATGTGTTGCTATTGTTTCATATAAATAGTTAAAATAGTCTGCACAAAAACACATATTAATTTCTTGTTTTTCTTCTGAATCAAGTTGTAATCTACCTTTTGAAGTATGATTTTCTTCAAAGAATTTTTCTGCTTCTTCTCTTGTCATTGTTCTTTTTTCTATTTTCAAGTTTTGGTCTATTATTTCTCTCATTTTTGCTTTTACATTTTCAAGTATTTCTATTGTTACTTCCATATTATTAATTGTACAATACATTGCATTTGACAATTGATAATCTACTGTTATATGAGCATGTGGATATGTGTACCAAAAAGCCATCCCCATTATGTATGTTAATGTTCTTCTGTATATTTTCATTCCTTCTTTTGAATTTATATCTATTAATTCAATGTTTCCGTCTGGATTTACTACATCATCTAAATTTTTATATTCATTGTTATATTTTGCTCCAACTACTGGATATTCGCTTTTCTCTATTTGTTCTTTTAGGATTTCAGATATTTTTTGCTCCATATTTTCTCCTCCTTGAGATAATCTTTTTCGGCTGTTTTTCTTAAATATTTTGTTAAATATTCTGTATAAAAAATTCTTATTTTTCTTCATTTGTTTCCTCCGTTTTATACCTATATTTTACTATATCTAAATTTTAAAAGCAATACAACGGTAATAATATTTTATGAATATTTCCATATTATGTGTATATAATTATTTTAGAGGTGGTTTAGATGAATTTTAGTAGAGTAAAAGAAGTTTTAAATAATAAGGAGAAAGTTGACATTTTTTATAATGAACGTCCTGTTTGGATTCAATGTATTAGTAATAATATAGCTAAAGTTGGATTTATTGATAACTTTGAAGAACGTGATGTTTTTATTGAAGATTTGTATGAATAAAAAAAGAGAAACTATTTTTAGTTTCTCTTTTTAACTTCTAGTCTTTTGCTGCATATGGTAATATAGCAATATGTCTTGCTCTTTTAACAGCAATTGTTATATCTCTTTGATGTTTAGCACAAGCTCCTGTTGTTCTTCTTGGTAATATTTTTCCTTTATCATTGATGAATTTTCTTAATTGTTCAGGATTTTTGTAATCTAATTCAAAGTTTTTGTCATTACATAATGCACAAACTTTTTTTCTTTGTTTTCTGAACTTTGGGTTAAAATCATCATCATAGTTATTATTGTTTCTATTATTTCTTTTTTTGTTTTTATCTGCCATTTTTTAATTCCCCTCCTTGTTCTTAAAATGGTAAATCGTCACTTGAAGATACTTCAAAATCTGCTCCTCCTGGCATTACATTGCCAAATGTGTTTTCAAATGAAGAACTTGATGCTTCTCCATCTCTCTTACTATCTGCAAAATAAGCTTCTTCAGCAACTACTTCTGTAACATAGTGTTTTTGACCTTGGTCATCATCCCATGTTCTTGTTTGGATTCTTCCTATTACTCCAACTTGTTGACCTTTCTTAAAGTATTTGCTACAAAATTCTCCTAATTTACTCCAAGCAACAATGTTTATAAAGTCTGCTTGTCTTTCTTCTCCTTGTCTTGCAAATCTTCTATTTACTGCTAATGAGAATGATGCAACTACTGTATTGTTTGTTTGTGTGTATCTTACTTCTGGGTCTCTTGTTAATCTACCCATTAAAATTACTTTGTTCATATATTATCACTTTACCTTTCTACTTTATTTCAGGCCCTCTGTATCCTAATTATTTTTTTATTGTGATGAATTTTAAAACATCATCTGTTATTCTGTAGATTCTTTCTAATTCTGTTATAACTTCTGGTTTTGATTCAAAATTGAATTGTACATAATAAGCTTCTTTGTTTTTGTTGATTTCATAAGCTAATTTCCTTTTTCCCATGTCTACAACTTCTTCTACTTTTCCATTTTCATTAATTAATCCTGTAAATTTGTCTTGTAAAGCTTTTAAACCAGCTTCGTCAACGTTTGGATTAATAATGATAATACTTTCGTATTTGTTCATTATTTTCACCTCCTCTTGGATATATAACTTATACTCTTGTATAAGTAAGGATTTTAAGTTCTTAAACTTAAAATAAAAAACAAACGATTTCCCGTTTGTTTTATCTGGAGCAGGTAGTGGGAATCGAACCCACGTCATCAGCTTGGAAGGCTGAGGTTCTACCATTGAACTACACCTGCATGTACAAATGCAAGGGAATTACCATTACTTTTTTATTTGGTTGGAGCAGGTAGTGGGAATCGAACCCACGTCATCAGCTTGGAAGGCTGAGGTTCTACCATTGAACTACACCTGCATTTCCCTGACATTTATAAATTATAATGTATTATCTTTATTTTGTCAAGCACTTTTGTAAATTTTTTTCAAAAAAATTAGTCAAAAATATCTTCCTATTTTCTACATTTTATGATAAAATGCAAGCAAATAGTTAGAGGAAGGATTGTGATTTTTTATGGAGTTAAATAAATGCAGTCGCTGTGGGGCTTTCCATGCAAATGATAGTGATGTTTGTCCAAAATGTGCCGGAAAAGATATTTTAGAATTATCTACTTTTAAAACATACATAGCAGAAAATGGTGTTACTTCTGTCGACACCATCGCAACACAAACTGGTATTACACAAAAAAATATTAACCGTTTTATTGATTACCAAGGTCTTGAACTTTCAGAAGAACAAGAAGAAAATTTGTCTAATTCAGGTGTTGTACTTAATTAATAATTTTATATAAAAAAGGAATTCAATAATATGTAAAAATTGAATTCCTCTTTTTATTTTAATTTTCTGATAATTCCTGTATCATTTTGTCTGCAAAAACTGCATATCCTGTTGTCGGGTCATTTATAAAAACATGTGTAATAGCTCCGCAAAATTTTCCATTTTGTATAATCGGAGAACCACTCATTCCTTGTATTATTCCTCCCGTTTCATTTAACAATTCTTCATCTGTAACTTTTATTAACATACTTTTATTATCATAATTATTATTGTAATATATTTTTTGAATTTCTATATCATAATTTTCAACTTCTCCTGTCACATTAGATAATATTTGAGCATTTCCTAAAGCAATCTCTTGCCTTGTTGCAACATTCATTTTATTGGAATATTCTACTTTTAAATTATATGGATTTTTTACTATGCCATATATTCCGAATTCTGTGTTTTTATAGATATTTCCTATTATGCTATTACTTTTTATTGCACCTTGAATCTTTCCTGGTTCTTCTGTTACCCCTTTTACAACTGATATAATATTTACATCATCAATTTCACCAGAAGAAGTTTGTATAATATCTCCAGTATCTATATCTGTTATTGCATGACCTAAGGCTGCAAAGCTTTGTGTAGTTTCATTATAAAATGTTATTGTTCCTACACCTGCAGCACTATCTCTCACCCATAATCCTATTTTATATTCTTCTTGTTTGTCTTTTATAGGTTTAATTTCACATTTCTTTTCTTTATTTTCACTGATATATGTTACTTTAATTTTTTCTCCATTACACATGTTTATTGCATTTATTAGTTCACTTGTATTGTTTACTATGTTTTCATTAATTGCAATTATAGAATCGCCTTCTTTAATTTCAGCATTTTCAAAAGGTTTATGCATTATTCCATCTATACCCTCTATTGCTGATGTTCCAACTACTAGCACTCCACTTGTATATAATTTTATTCCTACAATTTCTCCAACGGGTATTACTTGTATATCTGATATTTTTATTTCTTGACCTTCTACTGCTATTGTTTCTGGTATATAATTTCTAGATAATACAAATACATACAAAAAAATTAATACAAATAATAAACTTATTTTCTTGAGTGTTTTCATTTTTTTCACTCCTTCGAATTTTATTATTTGTAATAACTTTAGTTTTTATTCTAGTTAAATTTTCAAAAAAATAAAAAAAATGATTAATTTTAAAAATAATCATTTTTTTATAAAGAAGATTTCCTTGAAATTCTAAGGCTACTCCGAACATTATTACTGAAAATAGAATTTTTAATGCATCTACTACTTTTCCATAAGTATATCTACTTCCATTAATTTAGTTTTTATTTAGTTTAGTGGTGTCTGTCCAACAACATCATCTATGTTTATATTATAAATTAATTTTGTTGAAGAATTATATTGACATGTTACTTCATATCTATTTCCTTTAGGCACTTTTTTAGGTGCTGCAGCATTGAAATCTGTATTATCTACTAGTTTTGACTCGTCAAACAAGTATGTTACTGTAACTCGTGTTGATTTATCTTCTTGTTGATTGTTGTGGTTAAATACTGTTGTAAGTAAAGTATTAACCTCTTTACCACTTACACTTGTACCTTCAAATTTTTTGAATTTGCTATTGAATTGTTCAATTTGATATTCACTGAAATCTACATTGTCAATTGATTCAGAACCTATATTTAAAAGATTCATTCCTAATGTTATAAGTACAATTGCTACGATTACAGCAGCTGCAATTAATAGTGCTTTTACTGCATTTTCCATAATTATTCCTCCTTTTTTTATTTATCTTCATTATAACATTAATTATATATTTTTCAAGTTTTTTGAGTATTTTGTTTTTTTCACTCCTTCGAATTTTATTATTTGTATTAACTTTTCTTTTTATTATAGCTAGTTTTTCAAAAAAAAATAAAAAAATGATTAATTTTAATAATCATTTTTTTATTATGTTCCATTTATTGCTATAGTTCCTGATGCTGTTGCTGTAATTATATGAATATCAGAACCAACTATATTATAATAAAAACTTTTTAACGATTGAGAAAGTGTTTTACTACTATTTTTAACAGTTACTGATATCATATCTCCTTGTTTCAAAAGAATTCTCCCATCTATATTATTATTAACATCTTCTCCTGATTTTGCAATTATATCTTCAATTTGACTTGTAAATATTGAATAATAAGTATTATTTCCTATTTTTGTTGGATCATTGTCTGTAACCATTTTTGCTGTGTTTTCATCTAAAATTTTTATTTCCATATCCAATTCATAGGTATTACCAGAAGAAACCAATTGATCAAGAAATTTTTGATATTGATCATTTGTTATTTTACCAGATTTTACTATTTCATTTACAAATTCTGATGTACGTGTTTGAACTATTAATTGTGACACATCATCAGCTCTATCTGCAATTAATATTAATGGAACTACTAACATCAAAATAGATGCAAGTATAATGCCTATTATTGATATTGTTGTATCTTCCATTTTCCCTCCTTATTGTAATATATATGTTATTACTCTTTTCTTTATTTGGCTCGCACCTTCACCTTGATAATATTCTCCTAGTTGTTCTTCAAATTGTGCATTTTTAAAATGTTCATATAATCCGTTTTCATGGATTAATTTCTGTCCGTATTTTTGTTGAACATCTTCAGTTTTAGCTGGTAATGCGGATTTTCCTGCTAATATTATATCTAAATGTTCTTGCGCTTGTTCTTTACTTGCAAAACCTTCATTAGAAAGGTCTATACATGATATTTCTATATTATTATATGAATCATCTTTTTTTACTTTCCCAGTAGTATCTGTATCATAATATAAAGCAAATGGTGTTTTTCCATCACGTTCCATAAAATAAATTACAATATTTTCTTCAAATGCTCTATACATTGATGTAACTACCGTTTCAATCCCAACTGTTCTAGTAAGGTTTTCTGATGGTTCAACATAAGTATATTCATTTTCTCTGTCTCTCATGCTTACAATTGATTCTACCGCTGAACTGGCATTAGAAAAAGAAGATATACTTAATGCTAACGCCATTCCGAACATTATTGCTGCAAATGCAATTTTTAATGCGTCTACTGCGTTTTCCATAAGTATATCTCCCTTCTATTCATTAAATTTTTTAGTTCTCTTTTACTGTTATTTCAGAAATTAATCTTGATGCAGAATTATATGTACATTTTACTGTATATCTATATCCAGTAGGTACTTTGTTTGGTGAAGCTGTTGAAGCTGTTCCTTTTTCTATAGAAAAGTCTGTGCCAGTCTGTAAGTCTACACTTAATTTAACTTGTGTTGATTGGTCTTCTTGTTGATTATTGTGGTTAAATACTGTTGTGATTAAAGTATTAACCTCTGAACCACTTACACTTGTTCCTTCAAATTTTCTGAATTTGTCATTAAATTGTGTGATTTCATATTCACTGAAATCCACATTGTCAATTGATTCAGATCCTGTGTTTAAAAGATTCATTCCTAATGTTATAAGTACAATTGCTATAATTACAGCTGCTGCAATTAATAGTGCTTTTACTGCATTTTCCATAATTATTCCCTCCTTTTTTACTTTTGTTTATTAAACTTGATAAATATTTTTATCAAACTTTATTAACTTGTTACCATTTGTTCAAATAATATGTATTTTACTTTTTTTGTGTTTTCATGATACTCTATTTTTGAACATTTAAATTTTATATTTCCATAGTATTGTATAAATTGTTCCATACCTGCATTATAAAAGCTTTCCATTTGATATGTTTGCTCATTATCTTGTATAAATATTTCTATTTGTACAGAGTTTTCTTCATTTGGAATAAACAATCCATTTTCATCTTTTTGTACTTTGTTTTTAGTATTTTTATCAATTGTTTTATTTATAAGTGTTGCTAATTCAATTCCATATATGTCTTTATTCTTATATTCTTCAAATTGCGCATTTTCTTGAAGCAAATTATTATATTCACTTTTATATGAAGAATATTTTACACATATTATTGTAACAATTATAATAATTGTAGTAAATAATATTAATATTGTTTTTTTCATTAATATATCCTCATTATAACATTATATATATTTTTTTCAACATTTTTTTGCATTTTTTTGATTTTTTATGGCACTCCATATGTATAAAAATTCACTTCATACACTCGCCCTGTTGTTGAACTTATTAGTACATCAGTTGGGCTACACTGGTATTCATATCCAAGTCCATTTAGTAATAATTGAGCAGAATTTGATGTTATATTTTTTTCTAAAGGTGTCCCATCTAATTTAACTGTAACATAATAACTCCCATCTTTATATTCAGTCAATCCGTAAAATTGATTATTTTCATAAGCTATATTAGCAGCTGTTACTATATCTTGTATTGTCAATGAAAAATCTCTTGGATTTGTTGCACTGTCATTATAATTAATATATTTAAAAAATTGATCATTAAATTGTTGTAATTCTGTCATAGCAATTTCATTTTGAGTTGATTCAACATATTTACTTAGTGAAGAATATAAACTTACACCTATAGATACAATTACCATTCCCATTAAGACACCTGCTGCTATTAACAGTGCTTTAACTGCATTTTCCATTTAATTCTTCCTTTCAATAAAATTATTAATCAAATACAACATGCCCATCTTTTACTTGAAGTACAAAATTCATTTCAACAACCCTATTTGTTTGTTCATCATATATCACTTCTGTACAATCAAAATGCGCTCTTTTAAATTGCATATACTGATAATATTTACTTGTTATTTCTTTTACATCATTTATTAAATCTTTTGATTCATTTTTCGTCTTTCCAGTATTTGAGTCTATTTTTATTTCTTTACCCAATACATCTTCTATAAGCTCTGCTCTTTTTAATCTATTATAAACATCCCATGTGGAATCAGATGTGTTGTCATTTACCATTATACTTTCTATTTGTGATGCTAGTTTCTGCAATTGAGCATCTGAAATAAAATCTATGCCATAACTTAGTAAATCATCACTTAAGTCAGATGCTGTATTGGTAATCTCTATTAATTTTTTATCATTTTGCCAATTAGCACCTGTTCCATTGGTATTTGTTATTTTATTTATCAAATATGTATTTCTTGAAGTAGTATCATTAGTTTCATATTTAAATTGGTTTAGAATTGACTCTTGATTGTTTCCATCTGTAACTAATGTTACTGTTATTCTAATTCTTTCATAACTAGTTCCATCTTGATATGACTGTGATGAATTATAATCAATAACTCTATTCATGAGAGAAATTAAATCACTACCTCTGATATTATTTCTATGGTAACTCTCAAATTTCTCATTAAATTTCTGTGTTTGTTCTATTACTGTCATCTCATGTTTTTGATTATAATGTGCAGAAATTTGATTATATAAAATTACTAGCATTGATACTAATATAATTGCTATAAATATACTTGCAGCTATTAGTAGTGCTTTTGATGCATTTTCCATATCCTATCCTCCCATTTGAGAAAATGTTCCTGCAACATTTGATAATCCTATTACTAGTAATGGAACTATTAAATATCCAACAAATAGGCAAATCATAGGAGCAAATCCAACACCTTTTCCTATTAATCCTTTTCTAGATACCAATACATTGTTTGCATCTTTTCTCTTTTCTTGGTGATATTCTCTGTCTGAATCTAATTCATCAAACGCTTCTCTAATTGGAATCTTTTCTACTGCTGCTTGTAAACTTTCTACAATTCTTATCATATTAGGTTGTGTAACAGAATTTTTCAATTCTTCTAGTGCTTCCCAAGCACCAGACTCATAATTATTTACACATCTTGAAATTGGCTCTTTAAAAATATTTGAATAACGTTCTAACCATTCTAAAATCATCTCAACATTAACTCTTTCTATTTTCATTAACATCAATATGATTGTTTGGAATTGCATTACTTCATTTTCCATTTCCATTTGTCTCATTGTCTTTTGAAATACCATCATCCAAACCGGTCCCATGTATGCAATAACTGCAAATGTAATTGACAATAATACCTCAAACCATTGCATAGATTCAGAATTTACCACTTTTAATTTGTTATAAATTCTTAAAGCATCAGTTTCTATTTTTTCATCATCTTCATCATAATACTTTGATTTTGCTAACTCTTTTTCTATTTCTTCAACTGTTATGTTTAATTTGCCTTTCAATTTTTCCAAGAAATAATTGTCCTGCTTAGTTAGCGCTTCAGCTTTTTCTTTGTTCTTTTCCGACAATTCTCCTAATACTAGATTTTCTGTTGTAGGTTCTGTATATACATAATTTATCGCTATTTTATGTAAAAATGTGAATAATATAATAGATGTTATTAATGTTACAACTGCTAGTATTATTCTATTAATGTATAACCATTCCATTTTAGATTTTGATGCAGAATCTTTCATGAGTTTTTGTATTTTTCTATAATCTTTTGTTCCTTTTTTAGGCACAAAAGCATTTACTATTTGTTTCAAAACTGGAACTTTATATATTTTTTCTTGCCATGGATGGTCATTAGGCGCTATATCTACCTGTACTCCACCATTGTCTTTTAATTTTCTTATTAACATATAAGATATCACTGTTAGTAGTACAATTAGTATTTGTACTATCATTCCAGCTTTTCCAGCATAAAAATTACTTGTAAAGGCGAAGCTTGAAACTGCCCAAGATTTTAGTGGTTCTAATAATAATACTGGAGCTATTGAAATAAATGTTAAACTTTGAAATACATAATTTAATTTATCTCTTTTTAGCAACTCTATTTGCATTTCTTGCGTAATATTGTTAACATTTTTTAAATATAGTGAAACACCATCTTCTTCTCTATCTCCAAATTCTTGTGTTAAATATGATATTCCAGCAAATTCTTTTAAATAACTATTTGGTGCTGTATCATAATATTTTTCAAGTTCTGTTTCTGGATCATCTGAACTTAGTATTTCATAAATTTTTTCACCTTGCTTTGAAACACTTTTTTCATCATCTAATGATACTTGATATATTGCTTCTTCTACCATGTTATATTCATGATATGCATGTCTAATTTCCGCAAAAAAATCTATTTGTTCTTTTAATAAGTTATTATCAAGTTTATCTACCATTCCAATTATTATTGTATCTACAATGAATAATTCAAATATTAACAAAATAGACATTAATAAAATATTCTCTTTTGCAATCACTATTGTTGCAATTGCTATCGCAATAAATATTAAGGCTGCTTTTAACAAAATTTTTGCAGAGTCTCTTCTTGTAACATATTCATCATCTATATTTATAATTTCAAGTCTTCTTCTTATTTTATATAAATATCTATTTATTAAAGGTGTTCTTATAAGTATAATATATAGCTTTTGATAAAATACATCTAATGAAAAGTTAACTGTCTTTGTACCTTCTTGTAACTTTTTCATTTGCTTATATTCAGATTTTTCCATTTTCTTGGTTAATATAAAATATGCTACCATTATTCCAACCAATAATAGTCCAGCAATAATTATTACATATTTCATCAACTCTGTATTCATTTTATAAAAACACCTCCTCTGCTCTTTTGTTATTTTGTAACTTTAGTTTTTCTTTGTTTTTTCATTTGTTTTCCCCAATGTTTTTCGATGAATTCATCAAATCCTTCAACATCTGATTCATCCATATTTTCTCTCATTTCTTCTAAGTTTTTATCTGATATTTTATTTGTAATTACATATCCACCATCAACATACTCTAAAATATTTCTATATTCATATAATTTTTGATCTGTAACTTTTGAAAAATACGTTGTAGCATTTTGGAAGAATTTTTCCACTTTCCCATCCATTGTTTTTTCACCTTTATAGTCATGATCATATGTCAAATCATCAACAATTGGTATACATTCTGTAACTCTTTGTATAAATCTTTTTCCTCTAAAGTCTTTTGATAAGTGAATATCAAAGTTTAATACTTGTACAACTTGTTCTTCTGCTGTTTTTTCATTTTTAAATACACCAGCTCTTAGCATTGAGTTACGTAGAGCTGTTACTAAGTCTGGGAATGTTTTAGCATGGTGAGTAAATAATGTAAATTTTGAAGCAACTTGTGCAGATTGTATCATCCAAGATGCTACAGGGTCAGTAGCGACCTCACCTATAATATTTACAGAACCATCTGTTTTCTTTTGAACATCCAAAATTTCTTGACCTGCTATTGTATCTGTTTCACGCATTGATAAAATGTTTCTCGTTGGATATACTTTTCTTAAATGTAATTCGAATGCAGTTTCTGTAATACGCAAGTTCATTGTTTCATATATGTTTTCTATCATCCCCATTAGAAGTGTTCTTTTACCACAACCTTGTTCACCAGTTATTGATGTAATTCTTGCACCTTTTACTAGGTATTTTAATAAATCTATTGCTTCTTCTTTACCAGGTGTTTCTCCTGTCCATTGTTCAACTGTAGCTCTTTTTACGTCAAATTTTCTTACGAAAAATGCCCATGTTTCTGACATGCTTGGTCTTACTACAACAACACGAGAACCATCTTTCATTTCATTTATTTTATAACCGTTTGTGTCTGATAATTGTCCTGGGTTATTATATTTATAAATATTTTGACATACTCTTTTTAATTCTGATTCAGTTCCAAATGATAAAAATGCCAAACGTATTGATTTACCTTGGAAGAATATCCAAATACTATCACATGCACGAGGTACTTTGTGTTCTGAAACTTGGTCTAAATAGTCTCCATCTGTTTGTGCAACTTGACTTAAGAAACTTTCTGGTAAACCAGATACACCTCCAGATACACCATCTATATTCATGTCTCTTATTTCATCTATTGAACTATATCCTTTATAATGTTGATATATTCTCTGTACAACAACATCTAATTTATCTTGGAATGTCAATACTATTTGTTCTTTTTCATATATTTCACTTATTTCATCATCTGTTATTACATAAGTTGGTTTTGTTTCTCCAAGAATATATTTCAAAGTCGCTAAATTGTATCTTTTTATTAATTGTGTTAATGCTTCATATCCGAATTCTTTTTTATAAACATATAGTAAAATATCGAATTTATCTTGTGATGTAAGTAATGATGGCATGTCAAATGGTATTGCAGTTGATATATTTGTTTCGTCAACACCATATTCTTGTGATAATAAATCTGCAATTAATTCTTTTACATATCTTTTGTCATTAATATCTCCATATGTACAGCCTTTTAAAGCTTTCTTTAGTGCATATTTTTTGCTTTTTCTACGCTTTAGTTCTTCTTCAGATAGTCCTATATCATATAAATTTACTTTTGTTATTTCGTCTAATCTCTTTTTAACATAATCTCTCATAGTTTCAAGAGTATAGGTTTTTTCGTCTTTTTCAATATCTTGCTCTATTTCAGCGTTTTTATTTTTATTTAAAAAATATGCTAATCCTGCTGCTGCAGATATAATAACAACAAGCATTAATAATATATTTGTTATTGACATTTTTTCACCTCAATTTCATTTGCATATCTTGTAATTTTTTCATAATGTTATTAGTTAAGTTTAATGTACATTCCATAAAAATATAGTTTTCATCTGTTTTATCTTTAACATTTTTTAATTTTAAAAATAAGTCTACTACATCAGCTTCATCTGCTGCTGCCATGTATAATAAATTAAATGGAACTAAATCTAATTCAATTTTTTGTCCTAAATATCTAGCTACATTTTTTGAGTTGTATTTATAATCACTTATATATTTTCCTATAACTGGAACACATCTAGATTTTAATTCACTATTACTCTTCTTAAAGCTGTTATATCTGTTTATACTTTCCAGTCTTTGTGTCAGTACAAAAACATTTACCATAGACATATCAAGAATTTCTTTTTGTACTTTTCTACTTATTCTTTTGTCTAAATCCACTATTACTATGTCATATGCTTGATTGGCTGTTTTTATTAAATCTATATAACTAGCCTCTATCTTCTTTAGTTCTTCTATATTTCCTTCTAACGCTCTAATTTTAGCTTCAGAAAACCCTGCGATTACTTCTAGTCTGCCTTTAAAGACGACTTTTGTGTAATCTGTAATTATGGATGGAGTTAATTTTTTGCTTGTTACCAGTTTGTATAATCCTTCTATTCCATTTTCAACCACAAGATTATTATTTTTTACATTACCAAAAAAAGATGCATTTTTACTAGTATCATCCCAAAAGCAATTTTTCATCGTTGGGTCGCCAAAACTAGTTGACACTAGCAGAATTCTAGCATTACGTTCTATGGCCATTCTTGTTGCAAATGCAACAGCTGTCAATGTTCTTCCTGACTGTTCTCTTCCATCATTCCAAAAAGTTATTATTGACATTTTCTAACTCCTTTAAAGTTCTTTTATTATATTTTTGATTGTTTTTTCTCCTATTTCAGGACATATACTATTTGCTAAAAATTGAATGTTATCTCTATATTCATTGCTTAAATTTCTTAATTTAATTTTAGAAATTCTCTGATTTTCCATTATAGCAGGGAAATCTCCATTTTCTAGCGGAAAATATATTTTTGATTCATCCCATATAGCTTTTGTCCCTAATGATAAATATTCGAAATAATTTTCTTCTTCTTTCAACATATCTTTTGAGAAAAACACTCCGGTTACACGTTTAGGAATACCTAATTGACTTAATATTTCAATTCCTTTTTTTAAAGAATATAAATCAAAAGATGTTACAAAAAACATTTTGTCTGAAGATTGTACTCCAAAAGTGGCAAATCCTTCAAAGTTATCTGTATCTATTATAAAAAAGTCATATTCCATGTTTTCATCATCTTGTAATCCTAAATATTGTTTTAATTTTTCTATATTTTCAAAGCCAACTGCTACATCTATGTCTTCATAAGTCGTTATATACGACTTTGTTGGGTTTATAACCGGCACTACATATTTACATTTTTGAGTTATTGTATTGTCTAATATTAGAACTTTTTTATTCGCCATTACTAAAACTTTTGCTATACTTAATATCATGTCTGTTTTATCATAGGCTCCTACAAACCCTATTTTTTTCATATGTTCAGTTTCCTTTCTTGTAAATTTCTGTATTGTTTAAATCCACAGTAAGGGCATAAAAATGCCCTTATCTGTTTAATAACCTAATGATTTTAAATAGTCTTTTCTTATTGAAATAGAATTTCCAATTTCTTCATCAATTGAATTTTCTATATTGTCGAAATAATTTGCTTCATTGTTAATTAATCCTTGTAAATAATTATTTCTTAACGCCTTAGCTGCTTCTGAATAACGAGCTGCCAATTCTTCTTTTGCAGTTTCTACAATATTTGGATTTGATTGTATTTGTGCAGTTACAGAAGAGTTTGGTGTATATGTTGGAGCTGCAGGATCTTGATTTGCTGGATCAACATATTTTGTTGCATATAGTTTAGATCCAAGCAATCCATAAGCTTCTACTATTGCACTTGACATTGACAATATTTCATCTTCTCTTAAATCAACTGTTATAGTATCTGGTATATATGTTCCATCAGCATTTAATGGTATATTAACTCTAACTTTTGATACTACAATAAAGTCTTGTCCTGATGGAGTCATTAATCTGATATCTATATAATCATTTGTCATCAAATCCATTGGTAAAACTAGCATATTGTATTGTTGTTGTCTCACATCATCTGTTATAATTTCATCTGATTGTACTATAAGTTGTGGTGTAACCACTGTGTTCATGTTCATATTAACTTTTGCTAATACTGGAACATTTTTGATTTCTATGTATTGTTTTACTCTAGTTTTTGCGTTCGTATTTAAAGTTGTTGAGTCTATTTTATATATATAAAATTCTCCTGTAATGTTTTCTTGATATACTCTTGTTATCTTGTCATTACCTTGTGTATCTACAAAAAACATTCCTTCTTCATCTTGTATAACGCCTTCTGTTGATTTTACTTTTTCTGTAATTCCATTCACGTCTACATAGTAATCACCATTTGAAACTTTATTTCCCTTAGAGTCTTTGAATTCATCTCCTGTATTTTGAATAACTTCTATTATTGTATCTGCTGTAGAAATATCATAAGATTTGTCTAGATATAATCCATATTTATCAGTATTGATTGGTTCACCTTCTTTTGTTTGCAAAAACCATGATTCTATTACATCAAATGTAGATGTTGCATTACTTGGCACCGTTTCTCTATTAACTTTTTTTATTATAAACATATCTTCTGTTAATATTTGTCCAGCTTTTACATCTTCTGCAAGTGTATATACATTTACTTTTGCTGCTTGTTCAGCAAGTAATTCGTCATTTTTTTGTTTTAACATTAAAAATAGCATTACTATTATTACTCCCGCAACTAATAAAGCTACTACTATTCCTAATAGAAACGCATTTCTTGTTTTTCTTTGTATTGGATTTGATGGCATCATTTTATTATTCCTCCTTGTTTAGCATTTGTATGCTATCTTTCTTTATTTTACCTCTTTTTAAGACTAAAATCAACAAAGTTTATCCTTTGTAACAAAAACTTAATATTAATGTAACACTTTTGTAATATTATTCAAAATTTCGGCAACTCCATCTTCATTATTTGAAACAGTTGTCAAATTTGCAATTTCTTTTATTGCAGGATGACTTTGTCCCATGGCAATTCCCAAACTTGCATTTTGTATCATTTTTTTATCATTAATATTGTCACCAATTGCAATTATTTCTTCCGTTTTTATATCTAATTTTTCTTGCAAAAATTCAATTGCATTCCATTTATCTACATTTTTTGCAGAAATTTCGGTATAAAAATATTCAATTGGAATTTCTTCAGTACCTTGTCTTATCATTTTTCTTGACATATGTGATACCTCTAAAACTTCAATATCACTCACTTCTTTTACTTTTCTAATTATAGAATTAAATATAGCTTGATCATTATCACATATAGTTATTTTAACAATTTTATCATCTCTATTTGCTATGTAATCATATGCATCTTCAACTATATTTATGTGTGTTTTGTCCTCATCAGCTTTAGTCAAATTTTCTTTATAATAGTATAAAACATTGCATTGTAAGCTTTTAGCTATTATTTCTTTTTCAGTATATATGTTATAATATATACTATTTTCTTCACATATTTTTATAATATCAAGCGCTTTTTGTTTTTTTAACGTATTTTCGTATATTATTTCATCATTTGCGATATCATATATTATAGCTCCGTTTCCTGATATAAAATATTTTTCGCTTTTTATTTCTTTTGCAATTGTTTTTATTGAATCAATTGGTCTACCAGATGCTATTATTACTTCTATTCCATTTTCTTGTGCTTTTTGAATTGCTTCTTTTGTTCTTTCTGTCACAATGCCATATTGATTTAACATTGTTCCATCCAGATCTATCATTGCTAATTTATACATATTTACCTCCTGCATTTGGGGACGTGTACCGTTTGCTAGCATTTGGGGACAGGCTCGCGATGCTAGCATTCGGGGACAGGCTCATTTTCCTAATTTCGATTTTTTTCGAAAAAATTCAAAAAATTTCCTGTTTATTTTCCCTCAAATTGTACATCATATATTTAGAAAAAGCAATAGTTTTTTCTTTAAAATGTTATATATAACAGGAGGTGAAAAACATGGCAAACAATAACAGTAACAGAAAATTAGTTCCAGAAGCTATGAACGCTTTAGATAAATTCAAATACGAAGTTGCTTCAGAAGTTGGTGTAACTTTAAAAGATGGATATAATGGAGATATATCAGCTAAAGATGCTGGTAAAATCGGTGGAAATATGGTTAGAAAAATGATTCAACAAGTTGAAAACAACATGATAGGAAGATAGTTTTAACTATAATTAGATTTTAATTGTGCTTTTTGAGCACAGCCTGGCAGAAGTATTTTTCTTGGTTTTATTTATGTTTTTTTGTTTAAGCATACATAAAGGCAGGAGATGTGCTCCTGCCTCTTTATATTTTTTATTGTTTATTTTGCATTGTAAAATTATCATAATTCCCATAATATGATCTTATTTTGCAGTTTTCTATATTTAATACTCTATCAGCTAATGCATTTATAAAAAACCTATCATGCGAAACAAATAATACTGTACCTTTATATTCTTGTAATGACTCTTCTAATATTTCTCTTGTATCTATATCAATATGATTTGTAGGCTCATCTAGTATTAAAAAGTTAATATCTTTTTGAATTAATTTCATAAGTATTATTCTAACCTTTTCTCCACCTGATAACTTTCCTATTCTTTTAAATACATTTTCCTGTACAAAACCATATCTTGCAAGTTTATTTCTTGCTTCTGTTTCTGAAAAATTATTTCCTTCTAAAAAATAATCTAAAACTGTATTGTCATTATCTTCAAAAATTATGTTTTGAGGAATATATCCAAATTTTATTGAAGTTCCTAATTTAAGCGTCCCATCAAACTTAATATCTTGACCTAAAATAATCTTTATTAATGTAGATTTTCCACTTCCGTTTTCTCCCATTAATGCAACCTTTTCTCCATAATTTAAAATCAAATTTGCATCTTTGAAAATTACTTTTTGATCAAATCTCTTTTCCAAGTTTTCGATTTTTAGAACATCGTTACCTGACCTATTTTTTATATTGAATTTTAAATCTAATGATTTCTTATTTAAATCAACTTTATCTAGAACTTCCATTTTTTCTAATCGTTTCTCTATGCTTTTTGCCCTCTTAAAAAACATTTCATTTCCAGCTAATTCACCAAATTTTCTTAATGTTGTTATAGCTTCTTTCATCTTTTCAATTTGCTTTTGCTGATTTTTATAGTTTTCAAATTGAGCTAAAGTTCTTCTTTCATCTTCTTTTATAAAATATGAATAATTTCCGTAATAGATATTTTCTTTGCCATTTTCTAATAATACTGTTTTGTTAATTACCTTATCCAAAAAATATCTGTCATGAGAAACTATTAAAACAGTCCCTTTATACTTCAGAATTAATTCTTCCAAAAATTCTAGAGAACGAATATCTAAATGATTTGTCGGCTCATCTAACAACAATATATCTGGCTCTGTTAATAATAACTTTGCAAGGTTTACTCTTGTTTTTTCCCCTCCACTCAAATGATTATAGTTTTGTTTTAAAAGTTCTTTTTTTATATAGAATTTGGAACATATTTTATTAAACTTTTCTTGAATTTCATATCCACCTATTAATAAGTATCTTTCTTGAGTTCTTCCATACTCACTAATTAGGTTTTCTAGCTTATTTGTATCAGGCTCAGTTGACATCTCAATTTCTAATTTATTAAGTTTTTTCTCTATTTCAAAAATTTCTTCAAAACTTTTATACAAGAAATCTTCTACTGAAATATCTTTTTCCTCATTTTCATAAATTTGATTTAAAATGCCTATTTTTGCTCCATTTCTAATATTAATAGTCCCACTATCCATACTTTCTTGTTTTGCAATTATTTTTAAAATCGTAGATTTTCCGCTTCCATTTTGTCCAATTAAGGCAATCTTTTCTCCTGTTTTTAACTCTAAACTAAATCCATCTAATACATTTCTTAAACCATAATTTTTCTTAATCTTATTCAATTCTATTTCTATCATTTTTATATCTCCTTATTATTTAATTTCTATAAATAACGAGATATAATTGCCATTTAACTATTACAACCTATGGCATTCTATCTCGTTGTAATAGTTTTGCAGGCATAACTTCTTATCTTTAACCTACTCTCTAAATCTTTTCTTTTATTCATTATAATCTTCTCCTTTATTATATTTTCTTGCTAAACATCTATTATATTATACCACAAAAATAAAAAATGTGAAACTTTTTTGTGTTTTTTATTGTTGATATCCTGTTTTTTTCACAATTTGATTACTTATGTTTTTAACTGTTTCGCTTACCACATAATCAGGTTGTCCTAAAATTTCTTTGTGCAATCTTTCTACATTACTTTCTAATGTTACTGGCACACCATACCATCTATCTAATGTAATTTCTCTTATTTCATATGGCCAACCTATACTTTCTGTTATATTAAGAGCTGTAACAATCGGAATTAATTCTTCTACTTCTGATGATGTTATATTTGTACTTATTCTTGGTAGAATTATGTCTATCAATTTATCTAGCGAACTTGCATCAAGGGTTTTGATTTTTGATAACATAGCATTTATTACTGTTCTCATTCTTTCTGCTCTTTTGTAGTCTCCACCTTCTGTATATCTTATTCTAGAATATGCTACTGTTTGTACACCATCTAGCACTTGTTCTCCAGTATTTGTTATAAGATTTGATTTTACTCCTGTTGTTGAAGAGGTGGATTTTATATAATCATTTATGTATTTTAATTCTGAAGAGTCTATATTAATAGTTACTCCACCCATTGTATTTACCGCTTCTATTACTGCATCAAAATTAACTGTTACATATTCTGTAATATTTAAATCTAGATTTGTATTTAATGCTTTTAATGCATTTTCTGGTCCGCCATATGAATATGCATGTGTTACTTTGTCTAATATTTGTTTCCCATTGCTTTCAACTTGCATATATGTGTCTCTATATACTGATACTAGCTTTATTTCATTCGTGTCTTGATTTAGACTTGCAATTATAATACAATCACTTCTATTTCCTAAACCATAATCATCTTTTCTACTATCTATTCCAAATAATGCAATGTTTCTGTATCCTAAAAGTTCTTTTTCTACTTCTTCAGTTATTCCCACAGCTAATTCATCAATTTCTTCTACATTTATTTTTGATAATTTACTTTTTACATAGTTTGCACCTATTGCAAGCGCTATTCCTATTATTACGATAAATATTAATAATATTATTCCTATTATTTTTAATATTTTTTTCATGTTATACCTCTTTTCTTTTTGTTTGTCTAGATGATAACTATATATGTGGTTCTGGAATTTGGTTTATTTCATTTATTGGTTCTTGTAGCTTTAAATCTTCTTTTATTTTCGAAGTTGAAACGCCTGCTGTCCTTTTCAAATATGTCACTTCACAATATCGCCTTAAACATTCAAATTTTTCATTTCCCTTCCAATCATCTCCCATTACAACTTCATCAATATAATACTTTTTCACATCCAAAATTTTTTGTTCCCAATTTTCTTCAGGAATTACTAAATCAACATATCTTATAGATTCAAGCATCTTCTTTCTTGTTTCATAATCATGATATGCTTTTTTCCCTTTTATTTTATTAAATTCATCGGTTGATAATGCAACTACTAAATAGTCCCCTCGTTCTTTCGCTCTTTTTAATAATCTAATATGTCCATAATGTAGTAAATCAAATGTACCATATGTTAAAATTCTTCTCATAGTAGTCCCCCTTATATACTCTAATAATTTTTTATTATATAATCTAAATATGTAAATTTATTTTTATCGTTGTTTTCAAATCTCCTATTTAATTTATGAATCGTCGACATATTTTTTATTTGTTCAAACCTGTTTTCATTATATTCATCTAATAGTTCAAACTGTAATATATGTGGTGTAACATTATTAAATGTAGGAACATTTTTCCAATCATTTTTATATTTTTCTGTTGCCATTTTAAAAAACAGATGAAAGAAAAAATAATTTGTTGCTTTATTTTCTTTTCTCCAATATTCAAAAAGTAAATTTCTTGTCGTTTCGATAATGCTATTATGCGAGCAAGAAGAAATTAACCAATTTGATGCTGCTATTGTTTCTTCATCAGATTTATCTAACCCTATATTTTTGTAAACAAACAATTCAGAATTCAGAATATATTCTGGTATTGCTCCTGTACACAAAACTGTTGCATCAAGCCATATTCCTCCATACTGGGTCAGTAATTCAATTCTTATCAAATCAGCAAAATGTGCATAAGAAATTTTTCCTTTTTTAAATTTTTCTTCTATATATTCTGGAAATTTTATATATTCCTTATAATTATCAATATTTAACAAATTTATTTCTTTATCTGATAGATTTTTCTTTATAGACCTAACACAAGCTTGTACGATTGGTGGAGCCTTTTCTATCCCTTGCCCCCAAAAAATCCACACTTTATTAGATTGTACACTGTTTGTATTTTCTATTTCTTTTTCAATCACATAGGAATATTTTTTCTTTAGCCTCTCATATTCTTCAAATTCATCTTGCTTATTTTTTATTATATTATTTTTTATGTCATAATATCTTTTTCTGTTTTTTAGAATCCTTTTTATTCTCAAACAAATCTTTTCTAGTAATTTCATTTCTTACATTCCTCTATTTTACATTTATCATTTATTATATCAACAATACATTTAGCCGAATTGTTATTATGTACAACACCTATCCTTGTATAAAACTCTTCTAATCTTCGTATATAACTTTCATTTTCAAATCTTTCAATACAGTTGAATAGTTCCTCTTCTGTTTTATTCATAATAAACGGAATTTCTTCTATATTATACAATAATTTTCTATCATTTTTTATATAATTATCAAAATCTTTAGCTATTATGAAAACAGGTTTGTTTACTAGGCCTGCATCAAAAGATACACTTGAAAAATCAGTTATTATAACTTCTGAGGCCGTTATTATTTCTTGAATATCTGGATATTTAGAAGCATTCTTAACATTATCACTATATTTTATTTGTCCATTTTTTTCAGAAACATTAGGATGCAATCTAATTAGCATCACAAATTCATTTCCAAACTTATTTCTTAATACCTCGCAACATTTTTCATAATCAAACTTATAAACATCTATATTATTTTCTTTCCTAAAAGTAGGCGCATACATCACAATTTTTTTGTTTGAATCTATTCCAAAATAATTATATACTTTTTCTTTAGTTTTATATTCATCTCTATAAATAATATCATTTCTAGGTGTACCACAACATAAAATTGTTCCATCATACCAAAAATTTTCTTTAAAATATTTTTCTTGATCTTTATTATTAGTAATAAGTAAATCTATAATAGTCCCATCATACTTTGCTTCTTCTACATATTGTTTTGTTAAAATATTTTCTACATCTTTTTCTATTCTTTTTAACGCGATACCTCCATGCCATGTTTGTATATAAAATTGTTTTCGTTTTTTGTGCACACCTTTATAATTTCTAACATTATCAATCCATATTTTAGCAGTTGAAAGTTCGTACAATGATTGTACACTTCCAAATTTCACTTTTCTTATTTGAGATGGCATTTCTTCATCAATATCTTTAACTATCCAAACTAAATCGTAGTCTAATTGTTGTCTTATGATTTCTTCTGCTATATATTTAGGATTACATCCATAGCCTTTTCCAAGAAAATTACTAAAAACTATTTTTTTATTATTAATTTTTAATATATTTAAACTAAAAACCTTTCCTAATATCTTAATCATTAGATTATGAAGTTTATGATATATCTTTGTAAAAAGTTGTATTTCTCTTACATAATTTACCAACGTTTTATATGCTTCTAGCTGAAAAACATGAGATAATATTACATATATATTTATACCCACAATAATTTGTAATAATAATATAACAATATTAGGTATATATAAATAATTAAATAAATAGCATATTATTCCCATAATTGTTGAAATAAACAATGCTGGGAGAAAATCTTTCGCTTGTTCTTTAATACTATAATTCATTAATTTTTTATTAGGATATATATTAATTATTGTAGCAATTAATGAATATACTATCATAGAATAAGCAATAGCCTTAACACTTATTTTCATTGTTGCGAATAATAAAACCAAACCTATTGACTTTTTAAACATTTCCATTTTTAAAAATATATCACTTCTGCCTAGAGCTTTTATAGCTTGATTATTTGCAGTAGAAATAGGTTTTGTCATTTGAACAATACATTGTATCTGCATAAAACCAATTGCCATTGCCCACTTTTCTGTAAGTAACACATTTATTAATGGTCGAGATACAGCAAACATTCCCGCCATTATAGGAAATATTAAATATGTACTAAGTTTTATTGCTTTTCTTGTAATATTTTTTACATTCTCTTTACTGGTATTATTATTAGATATAGCAGGAAATAATACACTTCCCATTGATGAATCTATATTATTTATAATTAATTCTGGAAATTGATTTCCTCTTTTATAATATGCTAAGTCTTTTGATGTATATAATTTTCCTATAGCTAAAGCTCTAAGTTCTGTATATATATTACTTATTAGTTCTGCTGCTGTTACTTTTGAACCATACTTAATCATTTTACTCGCATTTTTAAGTGAAAATAATAATTTAGGCCTCCATGGAACTGTGATAAATAATACTGCTGTATCTATAAACGAATTCGTCAAGTATTGTGCAACTAATGCCCATACTCCAAATCCTTTATATGCCATAATAACTCCAACTATTCCAGAAATTATTGTTCCAATTAATGTGGAAAAAAAGAATTTCTTGAAGATGAGTTTTTTAGAAACATATGCATGCTGTATTGAATGAATAGATGCTATTGGCAATTTTAATGCAAGTACTCTTAAAATAAGAGACAGATTGGGCATTTCATAAAATTTGGCAATATATGGTGCTAATAAATATAATATAATGTATATTAATATTGCACTAATTAAACTTAAATAGAACATTGTAGAAAAATCTTTTTCATCAGCATCTTTTTTTTGAATTAGTGATGAACTAAATCCACTTGTTACGAAAACATCAGCAATCGTAATAAACACCAAAATCATTGAAACTATTCCATAATCTTCTGGCATTAGTATTCTTGCTAATAATATTGTTATAAAAAAAGATACAAATTGTGCACAAATTCTTTCCATGAACTTCCAGAAAAGACCAGAAATCACTTTATTTTCTTTCATTTTATTGTTAATTCTCCTTTATTTTTTCAAATAATAATAAATACTTGGAAAAATATAAAATATCGATAATTTAATTTTTTTAATATTTTTTATTTTTCTACATTCTTTTTTATATTTTTTTACAATCTCTTTTTGTATATCTTTAGAACGCTTAATATATTTCCTTGTTTTCACATAACACTCTCTAAGCTTTCCAAGATATGCAACCAAAGACATTTCATATAATTCATTTTCATCTTTTTGTTCAAAAAATTTTATTCTCTCTTCAAAAGCTTTTAATATATCTAATCTTTGCAATTTAAACTGAGTGCCCATTATGCTATTTACATTTTGTCTATATTTATACAAATTTTCTTCTACAATTGCAACACTTTTAGTAACATATAAAATTTTATATATCGTAAATTCATCCTCATGAATCTTACCCACAGGATATCTCAGATTCTCAAATAATTTTTTAGAATATAATTTATTCCAAGCTACAATATTTTCCCAATGATTTGTATATAAATCTTTAATCATTTCATAACCTGATTTTATTTTTATTTTGTCATTATATCCTCTTTTTTCTATTTCTTCATTAGTATCTGTTACTTTTGTAAAATTACATTGTGATACTTCAGTATTATTTTCAATTATAGCTTTATACAAATTTTCTATAAACATGTCACTTATATAGTCATCTGAATCAACAAATGCTATATATTCTCCATTCGCAATATCTATACCATAATTTCTTGCTTCTGATAACCCGCCATTTTCTTTATATATTACTTTTATTCTTTCATCTTTTTTAGAATATTCATCACATATTCGTCCGCTATTATCTGTCGAGCCATCATTAATTAACAAAATTTCAATATTTTTGTATGTTTGATTAATTATACTCTCTATACATTCTGTTAAATACTTTTCTACATTATATATTGGTACAATTACTGAAATCAAATCATTATTCATATAGTTTTTCTCTTCTTTCTTTAAATTATTGGAGTAATAAATTGTTGTATCATCTTTAAGTGTTTATATATCTTAGAATAATTGTATAACTTTTTGGTGTTTTTCTGTTTCATAAATTTATATGCTCTCTTATATCTGCACATAGTTAATTGATTTTCATCAATATCTTCAAATATATTATCAAAAATATCATTACTTAAAATTTCTTCAAATTGTTTTAAAACAACTTGTTTGTCAACATCAAATGTAAGCATCATAATTTGTGGAACTATTTCTCCAACAAATTTATTTTGAATTGTTTTCATTAACTCTTTATCTTCATATTGTGACATTATTTCATTAAAAACATATATTAAATTTTCTATTTTACTTTTTACTTTAGAATTTTTATAGTTTTTGCTTACACTATCAACACTTTGTCGATAATTATATAAAACAATATCTGTATATTTTATATTTTGGCATTTGTTATATAATTGGCAATTAAACAATACATCTTCTCCATAAAATATGTTTTCATTAAATTTTATATCATTTAGCAATTCTCTTTTTATAGCTTGTCCCCAAACTACATTTTGATTTGTTTTTTGAAAAAATTCATACATATTAAATGTTTTTTTAGTAAAAATCATTTCTTTTTTGCCATTTACAATATAACTACATCTTAATACATCAATATCTTCTGTTAATAATTGTTTTACCGCTTCTAAAGAATTTTCCACTAAATAATCATCGCTATCTACAAACATTATGTATTTTCCACTAGCATTTTGAATCCCAATATTTCTACTGTATGAAACTCCCTTATTTCCTTGATTTATCAGCTTGATATTGTTATATTTTTGAGCAAACTCTTCACATATTTGTAATGTATTGTCAGTAGATCCATCATTAATTATTATAATTTCGATCAAATCATCTTTTTGTTCTATTATTGATTTAATACATTTTTCAATATATTTTTCACAATTATATGTAGGAATTATAATACTTAAATTGTAATTATTCATTCAACAATTTCCTTTCTTCTTTACTATCCTCATTCAATACTAGCATAAAAAACGTTAAGTATAACCAATAACTATATAATCCTGCACCTAGAATTATACTATATAAAAATATGGCTATATATAATAAGAAATTTTCTTTATTAACAACTTTT
>JAZSAX010000060.1:0-5943 GCA_045602065.1 Clostridia bacterium | reverse complement strand
TAATTATTTTATATATTATTATATTTACATTATGCATACTTGTTAAAAAATATAGAAGCATTAGCATTTCATTAGACTTTTTAGATGCATTAGATAAAAACACAAAAAAATTATTATTTATTGATTTATGTATTGGATTCATGGCTTTGTCTTTGCAGGTAATAACTACAGCTTTTTATATGGATTTAGTTCCAATTATCATTAGTATTTTAAATTTTATATTACTTATGTCTTTTGTAGTATTAAGTATTTATAGTTTTACCCATATGATAAAACTAGCAAATACTAAAAAAGAACTTGCAAGTGCGGAAGAATACAATAAATCTTTGCAACATTTATATGATGAAGTTAAAGGATTTAAACATGATTTTGATAATATCGTTTCTACATTAGATGGCTACATAGAAAATAAAGATACCAATGGATTAAAACAATATTTTTACGGTGTTAAGAAAGATTGCAAACTTACTAATAGTCTTTCACTTTTAAATCCTAGCACAATTAATAATCCTGGATTATATAGTTTACTAAATAACAAATATTTTAAAGCTACCAATCTTGGAATAAGTTTTGACATAGAATATTTCTTAAGTTTAGATAGCTTAGACGTTAATATGTATCAATTTTCAAGAATACTTGGTATATTAATTGATAATGCAATAGAAGAAGCAGAAAAATGTGAAAATAAAATTGTAAAAATATCTTTTATAAGAGAACATCATAACAATAGATGTCTTATTACTATTTCAAATACATATTCAAATAAAGATGTTGATTTAGAAAAAATATTTGAAAAAGGTAAAACTGGAAAAGAAAATCATTCAGGTATTGGATTATGGGAAGTTAGAAAATATGTTAGCAAAAGTAAAAACTTAGACTTATTTACAAGCAAAACAGATGAATTTTTCAAACAAGAATTATCTATTTATGATATTATAAAGCACTAATCTAATATTTTATAATAACAAGAATGTGCATAGAATTGAATTAAAAAACTGTGTGGCAAAAAATTCCGCCACACAGTAAAATGTAAAAAATTTTAAGAGTCTTTTACTTATCTCTTTTATTAGCAAAGACTTTGAGCAATACCATAAAAGAGATTTTAGGGTATCTCTCTTTTACCTCAGGATGCAGAGTCAGCCATTTGTTGAACTCCTCTCTCATAGTCGCCTTGATAATTTCTTCTCTAATCTTAGGATAGACATTACGCAACTCGAGGATAATGTTCTCATAGCCGATTTTCTTAACTTCGCAAGCAGCTACAAAGGACTGCTTGATGATTTTCTCGTTCGTCTGGAATCCAATACTATTAAGGAACATATCAATCTGTTCTACAATAGGCTTGGATTTATCCAAACTTGCAAGAGAACTTGCAAGAATTTCTGCCACGTAATCTTCGGCAGAAATTTTCTTAGTATCGTTGGAAGCTTTGACTTCATTCATATCTTCTTTAGAAGAATCTGAATTAGTTAGAACTCCTATACTTTCATCAGAGTTTCCTTCTGTACTAGAAGCAGTTCCAGCATCACCTGTGGTTTCTTCTTCAGGAGTTTCGACTACAACATTCCTAGAAGTCTCGATTACTCCTTCATCAGAAACATCTTCGGTGTCATCATTATCGTCATCGCCATACTTTTCAGACAGTTCTTCAGGTTCAGGAATTTCAACAGTAGGAACAATATCAACACCGACAATGTAAAATGCCTCATCAATAGAGTCAATTATATTTTCGACGTTGTTATCATCCATTCCTACAATGGAGATGTCTCCTTCATGGACATCTACTTTGATTCGGCACTTCAAAGCACACATCTGCTTTATTAAGCTAGCCATACTAGTGCCTTCCTTTTGAGTAACTTTCAACATTAAATCCATAGATTTTTTCATCCTTTCCTTAATAATTTGTCAATTAATCTTATGAACGAGATAGCAGGAGATTTTTTAAAATGGAAATTTTCCTTAATTCTCGCCACTATCAGCCTTAAAACTTCGCCAGCTTCGACTTGTTCCTTTTTAGCAATGAGCTGTGCCAAATCTTCCAATCTATAATCACCTAATGTTGAGGCAACTAAGATGGATTTTTTGACATATTCCATACCATTTTTTGTCATGTCGAAATGGAAAAGTTTTAAGAATTCAGTTACTTTTTTAGAATTGCTAACTTTAGATTTAGCTATTACAAACATATCTGCCATGTCTATGGTAGAAAGCATCTGTAGCTGAGCCCAGTTAACAGTTCTTGACCTTTTGAGTCCAAGACAAAAGTCTATAGTAGGTTGTAATGTATTCATAAACGAATCTGTCATCGTTCCTAAATACTTTCCAAGCTGTTTACGACTAATGCCTTTGATATGACCAACGAAAAATGTACAGTGGTCAAAAAATTTAAGCCTTTTTGAACTATAGTCAGTTATAGTTTCTTCTGTTAGCGCAAAGGAAAATTCAGCTGGAGCTCTTTCCTCATAATGAGAAGTACAAAACAGGACAATCGTGTCTTCAGAAACAGACATCTGGTAATCGTTTTGAATGATTATTACACATTCTTTAATCCTACCTTCGCCATCATCTTTATCACGAACAGAGCCCCATTTGTAGACTTCTCCTCTATAAACCATTTCTGATTTAGGAATTTTACTCCTAGATAATTTGGTTTTTTCAACTTCAACATCCGCTTGTGTAACAAAAGTTGTTTCTGCAACTTGTGGTGGTACATCAACATAAATGTCTTGTTCTTGGACCTTAGTTTCAGTAACCATACTTGTAGCATCATCGCTAGTGTGATAGTTTTGAGCTGAAAAGATAGTAGCATTTTTAAACAAATTTTCAATGACTTCATCTGTTATCTCATCACTATCAATGATAATTGAAGATTCAGTAATAGATGCTTTGAGTCTATTTTTTCCAAGCAACTTACTAACTCGACAAATATCTACGTCCCGTGCAAGTAGTTTTAACACCAGAAAACCTCCTTTTCTTAATTTTAAAAAATACCTGCTAAATTATTAAGCCTCCTTCTTTATTTTACATTTTTGTTTTGCTTCTCCACATAAAAAATGCGAAAAATAAACAAAATGATTATCCGCATTATATCACAATTTTATATTGAATTCAACATTTAAATCAGTTATTTCCATTATTTGAGAAAAAAAGAAATCTCATATAAGAGATTTCTTTTCGAATTGATTTATAATGTTTAAGTACATTATCAGTTTAATTAATCTTTTTTTATTAAAGAAGCTGGCATTTTTGGTTGGTGTCCTATCCAAATTACAGCACAAGCTGTATTTGTTGATTTTGCATATTTTTCTGCCAATTTTGCTAAAAATTTTATCATTTGTTATTCCCCTTTCTTTTGTAGAATTTATAATATAAGAGTAGTTGCATGACTCTTATATTACCAAATTAAATATTTGCATATATTTCATGTCCATATTTATTGTTAGTTATTTTATATGCGAATCTTGTTATTGTTAAAGTTTGTATTAAATCTCCAAATATTATTATTCCTGCAATTGTTGTATTATTAATTAATATTGCTATTATAAATTCAATTGTCAAAATAATATATGAAAATATTTGTTTTTGTCTTCTTTCTTGTTTTCTAAGTATTGGAACATTTTCGGTATCTGCTGGTGCATACAGTTTTATCATTACAATACAGAACATCCAAACTATAGCAGCTATAATATATTTTGTAACTCCATTTAATATTATATATTTTCCAACTAAAGCAGAACCACTATATAACATTAATGTATATAGAACACAACCTATATGTGTTTTCATATGTACACCACCAGAAAAAATTCTATACGGAGCTATAACTAATACTGCCATAAGTGTTAATTTAAATATTCCTAAAAAATAAGAAATTATAAATATAAGAAATATTTTTGGTATTTCTCCAATTATGTTTTGAAGCCCATACATAATAATTTCTGCTCGTTCATCATCTATTTCTGGCATTTCTTTTCTAATTTTATTAGTTAGATATGTACAGATTTTATCTACCATATTTCTCCCTCATTTCTTATCTTTAGCACATAATTTACTTTATCATTTTATATACATTTTTTTAGTGTTCTTTTACAAGAATATATTTTGATTAGATAAAATCCTTTTAATTTATTTTTATATACATTTTGGCAAGTTACGTAAAACAAAAAGAACAGGTTATTCCCTGTTCTAAATCGCTATATCTCTTAAAATACACCATGTTCCATTACTTTCAGGCAAACATTTAAATGTCATTTCTTCTCTTGTTACTGGATGTTGAATTGTCAATTCATATGCCCATAACGCAATTTGTTTACCTTGTCCTCTTGCACCATATTTTTGATCTCCAAATATGCTATGTCCCGCATGTGATAATTGCACTCTTATTTGATGATGTCTACCTGTGTGAAGATTTACTTTTACTAAAGATAAATTTTTCAATTCATTATATGCCAATTGTTCATAATCTAGTTTTGCAAGTTTAGCATTTTTCTTATCCTTATTTACAACTTTGCTCATATTATTTCTTTCATCTTTGTATAAATAATCCTCTAGACTTCCTGTTTCGTTTTCAAATTTACCATCTACAACTACTAAATATTTTTTCTTAAATATTTTCTCTCTCACTTGGTCACTTAGTCTTGATGCCGCTTTAGATGTCTTGGCAAATACCATTACTCCTCCAACAGGTCTATCAAGTCTATGTACTAATCCTAAATATACATTTCCGGGCTTATCATATTTTTCTTTAATATATTCTTTAATTAATGTAAGCATATCAATGTCTTCTGTTTTATCAGCTTGTGATGGAATATTAGGTTGTTTTTTTACCACAATTATATGGTTATCTTCATATATTACTTCTAAATTTTGCATTTTTTCTCCTTTCAAAAAAACGTAAAAAGGGACCAGGTCCCAAATTACGTAAAAAGGGACCAGGTCCCTTTTTACGTTTCCCATCTTCCATAAATTCCGCATGGTAATACTAATTTAGATTCTTCCATAGGAAGACCTATTTCTCCAGATGATACTTTTCCTTTATAATTTTTATTTACTGTTAAATTCAAAATATTTTCTAATACTTTACTTGAAATTCCTGTTGTATATGAATTTACCAAGAAAAATAACGGATTATCTGAAAGTACATTTGTACACAATTCTACTAAATCATAGATATTATTTTCAAACTGCCATACTTCCCCATTTGCTCCTCTTCCATATGATGGTGGGTCCATTATTATTGCATCATATTTATTTCCTCTACGAATTTCTCTATTTACAAATTTAACAACATCGTCAATTATATACCTTACCGGTCTATTCTCTAATCCTGATGAAACAATATTTTCTTTTGCCCATGTTACCATTCCTTTTGAACTATCAACATGGCACACAGATGCTCCTGCAGCGCTACACGCAACTGTTGCCCCACCTGTATAAGCAAACAAGTTTAATACTTTTATTTCTCTCTTTTCATTTCTAATTTTGTCCATCATCCAATCCCAGTTTACAGCTTGTTCTGGAAAAAGCCCTGTATGTTTAAATCCCATTGGTTTAATATTAAATGTTAATTCTTTGTATTTTATTTGCCATTGTGAAGGCATTTTTTTATTGTATTCCCATGAACCTCCACCAGTTTTGCTTCTATGATATGTTGCATTTATATTTTTCCATTTTTGTGGATATGACTTTTGTTTCCAAATTATTTGTGGGTCTGGTCTTGATAATATTACATCTCCCCATTTTTCTAATTTTTGACCATCAGCCATATCTAATATTTTATAATCTTTCCAATTATTTGCTATGTTCATCTTTATTTCCTCTCTTCCACTCCACTATTATATCATATTAATGTGTCTTTTTCAATATTTTCCAATTATAAAAGGAACTCAGGCAAATTGCCTGAGCCCCCTTTTCTTGATTTAAGTATGCACCATGTTTCCTTTT